>JAEWFG010000367.1 GCA_023388935.1 Pseudomonadota bacterium
CTTCGTCAGGACAACAAGCTGGGCACGCTCTACAACATGGTCGGCTTCCAGACGAAACTGAAGTACGGCGAGCAGCAGCGCATTTTCCGCAGCATTCCAGGGCTGGAGAAGGCCGAATTCGCCCGCCTCGGCGGCCTGCATCGCAACACCTTCCTCAACTCACCGAAGCTGCTCGACGGTCAGTTGCGCCTGCGTGCTCAGCCACGGCTGCGCTTCGCCGGCCAGATGACGGGCTGCGAGGGCTATGTCGAGTCCGCAAGCGTCGGCCTGATCGCCGGCCTCTACGCGGCTGCGGATGCCCGCGGAGAACCCTTGGCGAACCCACCCGGCACGACCGCGCTCGGATCGCTTCTCGGTCACATCACCGGCGGCCATATCGAGACCATCGAGCCGGGCACGCGTTCGTTCCAGCCGATGAACATCAATTTCGGCCTGTTCCCGCCGCTGGCCACCGTCCCGACGAAGAAGCCCGATGGCACACGGCTGCGCGGCAACGAGAAGACGGTGGCGAAGAAGCAGGCGATGAGTGCACGCGCGCTCGCCGATCTCGATCGCTGGATCGCCGATCACCTGCGCATTGCCGCTGCGGCGTGAGTTTCCGATGAGCCTCCCCATAGACGACGCCGCAGAGCTCTCGGCGCGCTGGACCGAGGGCGTGCTGCTCAAGCGCGACGTGTTCTCGACCGTCGAGCGAGGTCGCTTCCGCAGTGACAGCGGCGAGGTCGACGCGGTGCTGCGCCGTCTCGACGAGGTGCCATGGTGGTCTTTCGTGCTGGCGCGCCATCTGTTCGCCCGCGAGAAGCACGCGCTGGCGCTCGCCAAGGGCCTCAACGTCGGCCCCGAACTGCTATGGGCCGGCCGTCGCGCTCTGGTGCGTGGCTTCGTGGACGGCGTCGCGTTGCATCTCGCAAAGCCCCATGGCGACCTCGCCTATTTCCGCTCGGCCAAGGCCGCGCTGCGCCGGCTGCGCCGCGCCGGCATCTGCCACAACGATCTCGCCAAGGAGCAGAACTGGCTCGTCGGCCGCGACGGGCGCGCCTATGTGACCGACTTCCAGCTCGCGGCCTGCTTTGCGCGCCGCGGCCGGCTCTACCGAATCCTGGCCTATGAAGACCTCCGGCATCTGCTCAAGCACAAGCGCTCCTACGCACCCGAGGCGCTGACGCCGCGAGAGCGGAAGGTCCTTGCGAAAAAATCCTTCGCGGCGGGCCTGTGGTTGGCCACCGGCAAGAAGGTCTATCGGGCCATCACGCGCGGCCTGTTCAATTTCACCGATCGTGAAGGCGGCGGTCGCCGGCTCGTCAACGACGCGCCGGTCCTGGCCGCGCTCATCCGCAAGAACCCGGCCGTGCGCGACACCGCCATCGTCGCCTTCGCCGATCGCCGCTCGGGCGTCGGGCTCTATGCCTTCGTCGAAGCGGATCAGGCCGCGCTCGAAGGCCAGCTCCGCAACGAGCTCACGGCTGCCAAGGGTCCGAAGCCGCCGGAACACATCCAGGTCGTGCACGCGCTGCCGCGCGATACCAGCGGCAAGCCGCGCACCGAGATCCTGCAACTGGTCGCCATGAACCAGCTCGACCTGATCGAGCCGATGATGAAGAACGACCAGGACCGCGCTTTCCTGAAGGACATCCTGGAACAGCGCAAGAATCTGCGTGACCGCTTCAATTTCGAGGCGGACCTGCCGACGGGCTAGCGCGGCCAGTGCCTTGAAGCCTCCACATTGGCGATAGAGAAGCGGTCGGATAAGGCAGGCTTGGTGGGCTCATGGGCACCCGGGGGACGATGATGCATCGTGTGGTTGGCGGAATGATCGCCGGCCTCCTGCTGCTGGCAGGCGCGCCCGCAATGGCCGAATCCCCCGCCGAACAGATCTCCAGCTTCCGCCTGGAGCACGGTGAAGTCCGCGTCGTGCGAGATGCCACCCTCGACCGCATCGCCATGGACCAGGCCCGCGCGATGGCCGCGAAGGACGATCTCAGCCACGACGCGCTCGGCCCGTTCAACCGGCGCGTCGCACCGGCCGGCGCAGGCCGCGCCGCCGAGAACATTGCCTACGGCTACGACAATTTCGAGAAGACGCTCGGCCAGTGGATCGATTCCTCCGGGCATCGCAAGAACCTGCTGCTGCACAACGCCTCCCGCGTCGGCATCGCAAGCGCCAAGAATGCCAGCGGCAAGCGCACCTACTGGGCCATGGTGATCGCCGGCGATTACGAACCGAAGGGCAAAGACAAGAAAGACAAGAAAGACAAGGAGCCGCTGGTTGCCGTGAAGCGCGAGACCGCGCCCGCAAGCAAGCCCAAAGCCAGCGACTGCCACATCAAGCTGCTCGGCCTCTGCATCTGAGGCGAGACGATATTAGCCCCAGCGCGCCGCCTCGATCACGGCAACGTCGATCTTCGTCATCCCCATCATCGCCTCGAAGGCGCGCTTGGCCTCGGCACCGCCCGCGGCAAGCGCCTCGGTCAGCGCCCGCGGCGTGATCTGCCAGGAAACGCCCCATCTGTCCTTGCACCAGCCGCAGGCGCTCTCCTGCCCGCCATTGCCGACGATGGCGTTCCAGTAACGGTCAGTCTCCTCCTGATCATCGGTCGCGATCTGAAATGAGAAGGACTCGTTGTGACTGAACACGGGACCTCCGTTGAGGCCGAGACAGGCAACGCCGGCAACCGTGAATTCGACGGTGAGCACATCGCCGGCTTTCCCTGACGGGTAATCGCTGGGCGCGCGGTGGGCAGCGCTCACTGCGCTGTCGGGGAACGTCTCGGCATAGAAGCGGGCAGCCGCCTCGGCGTCCTTGTCGTACCAAAGGCAAATCGTGTTCTTCGCCATTGCGGGTCCTTTCGGTTCCAAGCCCAATCGCGCTCTCTATCAGCATAGGCACAGGGATCGGCATGCTCCAGTTTGCCCGACCTTGCTCGCGTGCGTCATTGTGTCTAACTCAGGGAACCCGATGGCAGAGGATCTCATCACTTGATCGACATCGACCGCATACGCGCCGACACGCCGGCCGCACAGCGGCTCGCCTATCTCCATAACGCGGGCGCAGCTCTCATGCCGGCGCCTGTTGTCGCGGCGATGAAGCGGCATATCGATCTGGAGAGCGAGATCGGCGGTTATGCCGCCGCCGACCGCGAGGCCGATCGGCTTGAAGCGGTCTACGGCTCGGTGGCCCGCCTGCTGAATGCTGCGCCTGACGAGATCGCCCTGATGGAGAACGCCACTGTTGCCTGGCAGATGGCATTCTACGCACTCCCGTTCCGCAACGGCGATCGAATCCTGACGGCCGAGGCGGAATACGCCGCCAACTATGTCGCGTTTCTTCAAGTCGCCAAGCGTACAGGCGCGACCATCGACATCGTGCCGAGCGATGCCAGCGGAGAGCTCGACGTCCACGCACTCGAACGCATGATCGATGAGCGTGTAAAACTCATCGCGATCACCTGGGTTCCGACCAATGGCGGGCTGGTCAATCCCGCGGCGGCCGTCGGCAAGATCGCACGAGCGCGGGGCATTCCCTATCTGCTCGACGCCTGCCAGGCGGTCGGCCAGATGGCCGTCGACGTCGAGGCCATTGGCTGTGACATGCTGTCCGCAACGGGGCGCAAATTCCTGCGCGGCCCGCGCGGCACCGGCTTTCTCTACGTCCGCCGCGGGATGCTGCAAGGGCTCGAACCGCCGATGATCGATCACTTCGCAGCACCCTGGGTCTCGCGAGACGCCTATCAGCTCCGGGACGATGCGCGCCGCTTCGAGACCTGGGAGAACAACTACGCAGCCCGTCTCGGGCTCGGCGCGGCCGTCGGCTATGCGCTCAACATCGGCATCGGCCCTATCGAACAGCGCTGCCGCATGCTTGCGGACCGACTTCGCAGCGGCCTCGCCTCCATTCGCAGCATCACAATTCGCGACCTCGGCCGCACGCCGGGCGCCATCGTGAGCTTCACGATGGAGGGGCATGAGGCGGACACCATTGTCAGCAGCGCCGCTGCCGCCGGCATCACGATCGGCGCGTCACATCCGTCGAGCACCCGCATCGATGCCGAACTCCGCTCGCTGCCGCCGGTCGTGCGTGCATCCCCGCACTACTACAATACGGAAGCCGAGATAGATCGTCTCATCGAGCATCTCGCGGGTTAGGCGCCGCGATAGCGGAAAACGCGCCCGTTCAGGTGCAGCGCACGCTTAATCCGGATGCGCCGAGCCTGGCCATGACCTCGTCGAGATGGGCGCTGTCGCGGGTCTCGATGACGAGCTGCAGCAGCGTCGCCTTGGCCGGCAGGTCGGAGAAGGTCCGCTGATGCGAGACCTCGATGATGTTGGCGCCCGCTTCGGCCAGCAGCGCCGCGACCGCAGCCAGTTGCCCCGGGCGATCGGGAATATCGAGCGACAGCTGGGTCAGCCGTCCCTCGCGCGCGAGCTCGCGCGTGAGGACGGAGGCGATCAGTCTCGTGTCGATGTTGCCGCCGCTCAGCACCAGCCCGACTTTCTGGCCGGCAAAGCGGGAGGGATCGGACATCAGCGCGGCAAGGCCGGCGGCACCGGCGCCCTCGACGACGGTCTTCTCGATCGAGATCAGGGTCGCGACCGCGCGCTCGAGCTCGGCTTCGTTGACCAGTGCAATGTCGTCGACGAGGCAACGGACGATTTCGGTGGCGATCTTGCCCGGCGATTTCACCGCAATGCCTTCGGCGAGCGTATCGCCGCGCGCCGGCAGATTGCTGTCGTGGATGGCGTTGTACATCGAGGGATAGAGCCAGGCCTCGACGCCCAGCATCCGCAGTGACGGCTTGAGCGATTTCGCGGCAATGCCGATGCCGCTGATCAGCCCGCCGCCACCGATTGGGACGACCAGCGTATCGAGCTCCGGCACGGCCTTGAGCATTTCCAGCCCGACAGTGCCCTGCCCAGCAATCACCAGCGGATCGTCGTAGGGGTGAACGAAGATCATGCCGCGGGCTTCGCCGTGGCTTCGCGCAAACGCGGCCGCCTCCTCCAGCGTCGTGCCCGTCACCACCACCTCGGCACCGTGGTGCTTCGTGTTCTCGACCTTCACCATCGGCGTGCCGACCGGCATCACGATGGTCGCGGGAATGCCGAGCCGCTTGGCGTGATAGGCAACACCCTGCGCATGGTTCCCCGCCGACATGGCGATGACGCCGCGCGCACGTTCCTCCTGTGTCAGCGCCGTGAGCCGGTTGAGCGCGCCGCGCTCCTTGAACGAGGACGTGAACTGGAGGTTCTCGAACTTCAGCCAGATGTCGCAGCCGCAGATGTTGCTCAGCGTCCGGCTGTAGCTGCAGGGCGTATCGACGACGGCGCCGCGGATGGTGTCGGCGGCTGCATGAATATCGGCCGGCGCGACCGGAAAGCCACTCAGATCGGACGACGTGCTTTGGGACAACTCAGCCATGGGACAGCATAGAGCATTGGGCAGGTCGAGGCGATAAGCCAACCCCTATTTGGTAAATTCCCGCGATCGTGAAGCCCGCCACAGCGTCCACAGCGTGCGGAGCCGTGACGATGCCTGCGGCGTGAACGGATTGCGTCCCGGCCGCGACAGGCGCTTGAGGTCGGCCCGCACCTGGCTCAACGGCAGAAACGCAAGTCGCGCCGACGCCGGCACCTCCGCCAGAAGTGAAAAGGCCGTCGTCAAATGCTGCTCGGCTTCGCCCACGAGCTGTTCCAGCACCGCATGCAGATTGGGCGTCTCCTTGCCGGCAAACACGTCCTCCATGCCGCAGGCATGGCTCGTCAGGAGTTCCTGCGGCAAGAACAGCTGGCGATGCGCGGCATCGCGCGGCAGGTTCGCGATGGTCTGCACGATGCCATGGGCGAGCCCGGCATGCCGCGCGAGATGCTCGGCTGCTTCTGAAGGTGGCGCCGTGATCCGTGCCGCGAGCGCGAACAGTGCCGAACAGGTCGCGGCCAGATAGCCTTCCAGCGCCGTCAGCGTCGGCATCGGGTCGTTGTAGAGATCGAACTGATGCTCGTCGGCGAGCAGCGACAGCGGCTCGACCGGCAGGTCGAAATCGCGGATCGCGCGCAACAGTTCCGCCGCGACCGGATTGCCCTCGGCACTGCCATGGACGTGACCCGACAGCATGTCGGTCCACCACTGAAGGCGGATTTCCCCGGGCAAGGGCTGGCTCACCTGGTCGCGAACGCGAACGATCTCGACATTGAAGGCATAGAGCGCCAGCAGCGCGCGGCGCTCGGCGGCGGGCGCGAACAGAGTCGCGGCATAGCGCGGAAAGTCGTAGCTACGCACCAGATCGGCGCAGAAGGCAACGGAATCGGGCGGCGCTGCAGCGCTGCTCATGGCACGGCAATCAGCGCGGCCGCGACGCGGCGCCGTTCGCCGATCATGATGTTGTAGGTGCGCACGGCGGGGCCTGTCTGCATCGTGTCCAGAACCACCCTCACCGCCTTCAGCGCCTGGCGCAGTTCCGGCGGCGGCAGCCAGACGCCGGTTCCGGTCCCGACCAGAAGCGTGTCGATGCTGTTGGCCGCCGCGAAGACCCGATCCAACGAATAGCGGTCGATCTTGGCGGGATCCGTCACGTCCCAGGCCCAGATTGCATTGGGCAGGCAGAGCAGCGATCCGCGATGCGACATGCCGGCAAAGGCGAAGCCGCCCTTGCCATAGGCATCGATCGGCGCCGAGCGCGGGAAATGCGGTGCGTTGGGATCGCCGGCCATCAGCTTGGTCCGAATAAGCTTACTGCCCTCGCAAACTCATGCGAGGGCACACGGTTCGGATCATGCCTTGTTTTTCTTCGCCGGCGTAGACGTATCGGGCGCATCTTCGCGATGCTCGCCGACGCCGAGGTAGATCAGAATCGGAGCCGCGATGAAGATCGAGGTATAGGTACCGACCAGCACCACGCCGAACATCATGACTGCGGTGAAGCTGTGGATGGCGTGACCGCCGAACAGCAGCAGCGCGAGCAAGGCCAGCGTCACCGTGACGTGGGTGATGATCGAGCGCGACAGCGTCGAGTTGATGGACTCGTTGAGGAGCTGCGGCATCGGCATCTTCTTGTAACGCCGCAGCATTTCGCGAATACGGTCGTAGATGACGACGGTGTCGTTGAGCGAATAGCCCAGAATGGTCAGGAGCGCGGCGATGCTGGTCAGGTCGAAATCGACCTGGGTGATCGACATGAAGCCGATCGTCAGCACGATGTCGTGCACGTTGGCGATCATGGCGCCCAGGGCGAACTGCCATTCGAAACGGAACCAAAGATAGATCAGGATCGCGACGATCGCGAGCATCAGGCCGAGCATGCCGTAGGCCAGGAGCTCGCCGGAGACGCGTGGGCCTACCACTTCGACCCGGCGGTATTCGACGGAATCGCCGAGTGCGGTGCGGACCTTCTGCACGGCTGCCTGCTGCGCAGCGTCGCCGCCCGGCTGCTCCGCGACACGGATCAGGACGTTCTCGGGGCCGCCGAACTGCTGCAGCTGGACCTCGCCAAGCCCCAGGGCGTCGAGCGTCGTGCGCATCGCCGCGATGTCGGCCGTGCCGGACTTGGCCTGCACTTCTAACAGCGTGCCGCCACGGAAGTCGATGCCGAAATTCAGACCGTGGGTGAAGAACAGCGTGATCGCGGCGATCGACAGCGCCGCCGAAATCGGAAAGCTGATACGGCGGAAGCGCGTGAAATCGAAATGCGTGTTGTCCGGAACGATGCGCATCGACGGCAGCAGACCGAGCGCGCTGACGACGGTGAGAACGGCAATCAGGATGCCAAGCCCGATGAGAACGTAGTGAGTCACGGTCTTAGCTCCTAGATCGGCACGCTCTGCGGCCGCTTCCACCGCACCCACCCGGCGACGATCAGCCGAGTCAGCGTGAAGGCGGTGAACACCGTGGTGATGATGCCGATACCAAGCGTCACGGCGAAGCCGCGCACCGGGCCGGTGCCGATGTAGAACAGCACCGCAGCGGCAATGAAGGTGGTGATGTTGGAGTCAAGGATGGTCGCAAGCGCCCGCTTGAAGCCGGCGTCGATCGCCGAGATCGCATTGCGGCCGCCGCGCAGCTCCTCGCGGATGCGCTCGTAGATCAGCACGTTGGAGTCGACCGCGATACCAACGGTGAGCACAATTCCGGCGATGCCGGGCAGCGTCAGCGTGGCGTTGAGCAGCGACAACAGGCCGAAGATCATGGCGACGTTGATCGCCACCGCGATATTGGCGAACACGCCGAACAGCCGGTAGGTCAGCAACATGAACACGATGACGAGGATCGAGCCGACGTAAGCCGCGAGCTCACCCTTCTCGATCGAGTCCTGACCGAGGCCCGGACCGACCGTGCGCTCCTCGACCACCGTAAGCGGCGCCGGCAGTGCGCCGGCACGGAGCAGGATCGCCAGATCGTTGGCCGATTGCACGGTGAAATTGCCGGAGATCTGGCCCTGGCCACCGGTAATCGGCTCACGGATCACGGGCGCCGAGATCACCTTGTTGTCGAGCACGATCGCAAACGGCAGTCCTACGTTCTCCTGCGTGGCCTGAGAGAACTTGCGCGCGCCCGAGGTGTTGAACTTGAAGCTGACGACCGGCTCACCCGTGCGCTGGTCGAAGGTCGCCTGGGCGTCGGTCAGGTCGCTGCCGGCGACCAGCACCTGCTTCTTGACGACATAGGGAACCGGCGGCGGCGACGCGCTCATCAGCAGTTCGGATTCCGGTGGCAACCGCCCCTGCTGCGCCTGATCCGGCGGCACGGACGTGTCGACCATGCGGAATTCCATCTTCGCGGTCTTGCCCAGCAGTTCCTTCAGGCGGGTCGGGTCCTGAAGACCGGGGACCTGCACCAGGATGCGGTCGTTGCCCTGGCGCTGGATGACAGGCTCGACGGTGCCGAGCTCGTTGACGCGGCGTTCAACGATCTGGATCGACTGCTCGATGGTCTTGCGCAGGCGGTCGAGCATCGCGGCCTCCGGGATGCTCAGGCGGATCACCCCGCCACCGGCATCGGTCACCTCAAGGTCGCGCTGACCGCTGGATCCCATCAACCCGCCCAGCGGCTGGGACAGCTCGCGCAGCTTGGCGAGCGCCGGCTGCAGTTCGGATTCCTTGGTGATACGGACCTCGGCTGCGTCGTTACGCACGGTGACGCCGCCAGTGAAGCCGATCTTGGCGTCACGCAGCGTCCGGCGAACGTCGTCGCGGATCTGGTCGAGCCTCTCCTTCTTCACATAGTTCGAGTCGACCTCGAGCAGCAGATAGGAGCCGCCCTGAAGGTCGAGGCCAAGCACGAGCCGGCGCTGCGCCCAGGCGGGCCAGGTCTTGACCTGCGCCTCGGGGAAGAAGTTCGGGACCGCGCAGAGGCACACGATCAGCGCCGTCAGGATAATCCCCAGCGCCTTCCACCGCGTGAAATACAACATCGACTGGACCTGTTAGATCAGGAGACTTGAGAGACTCGCGGACGCACTCACTTGGCCGCGGTGTCGTCCTTGGCGCTTTCCTTCGCGCTTTCTTTGGCCGGCTCGCCCTTGGCGCGCACGCCGGAGATCATCTGGCGCATCTGCCGCACGCGCACGCCGTCGGAAATCTCGAATTCGATCTGGTCGTCGTCGACGACCTTGGTGACCTTGCCGACGAGACCGCCCGAGGTCACGACGGTGTCGCCCCGGCGTATGTTCTTCACGAGGTCGGCATGGTCTTTCACCTTCTTCTGCTGCGGGCGCAGAATCAGGAAGTACATGATCACGAAGATCAGGGCGAACGGCAGCAGCGACATCAACATGCTGTTGGTGTCGCCGGCGCCCGCGGCCTGGGCATACGCAGGGGTAATCAACATTCGGACGATCCTCGTAAGAACGGGGGAAAGCCGGTCAGGCCGTTAGGCGACCGGCTCGGTCAAATTCGCGCGGACTATAGCGACCACCGGCCCAATTGCAACGCTGCCAGACCGTCGATTTGGCCACCTTGCGGCCGGCCGTCAGGCCCGATAAGGCTGCGTTCTCAGGAACTTCGGACATGCCCAAAAAACCAAGCAAAAGCCCGGCCCGCAAAGGCCCCCGTACCCCTGCCACGAAGCCTGCCGGCGTCGCGGCAAAACGCCCCAAGGCAGCCCCTAACGCAGCCCCAGACCTCTCCCAGGACCGCATCGTTCGCGCGCTGGAGACCATTGCGGCGCACCTCTCCACCCAAGGCAAGCTGGCCATCGAACGCGAGTCGTTCGAACGGGCGGACGCCTATGTCTGGCATCCGGACGGCCGCCTTGCGGCGGTGCCGCGGGTCAGCCGCGTCGAGCTGTTCCTTCTGAAGGGCGTCGACCGGATGCGCGACATCCTGATGGAGAACACCGAGCGCTTCGCCAACGGCCTGCCCGCCAACAACGCCCTGCTCTGGGGCGCGCGCGGCATGGGCAAGTCGTCGCTGGTGAAGGCGGCGCATGCCAGCATCAACGCGGAGCGCAAACCAGCCGACAAGCTTAAGCTGATCGAAATCCACCGCGAGGACATCGAGAGCCTGCCGGCGCTGATGGAGCAGCTTCGCGCGTCGTCGTTCCGCTTCATCGTGTTCTGCGACGATCTCTCCTTCGACGGCAATGATGCCTCATACAAGTCGCTCAAGGCGGTGCTCGAAGGCGGCATCGAGGGGCGGCCCGAGAACGTCATCCTCTACGCCACCTCCAACCGCCGCCATCTGCTCGCGCGCGAGATGATCGAGAACGAACGTTCGACTGCGATCAACCCCGGCGAAGCGGTCGAGGAAAAGGTCTCGCTGTCGGATCGCTTCGGCCTTTGGCTTGGCTTCCACCGCTGCAGCCAGGACGAATACCTCGCCATGGTGCGCGGCTATTGCAGCCATTTCGGCATCAAGATCGACGACGAAGCACTGGAGCGCGAGGCGCTGGAATGGTCGACGACGCGCGGCTCCCGCTCGGGTCGCGTCGCCTGGCAGTTCGTGCAGGAGTTGGCCGGCCGGCTCGGCATGAAGCTGACGGCGAAGTAGCGGCGGCTGCAGCCCCAACCACAAATGTCATTCCCCGCGAAAGCGGGGAATCCAGCATTCCAGAGACGGCTGTGATTGAGAGCGAGACGCCGCAGCGTACTGGGTCGCCCGGTCAAGCCGGGCGACGACGGCGCATTTGTGGTGGCGGCGCGCCCGACTCCGGGCCCTGCCTCACGCCCCGTTCAGGAATTGAAGCGGGTCAACCGGGCTCGACCCCTTACGGATCTCGAAGTGGAGTTGCGGCGACGCCACCTCCCCGGATTGACCCGACTTGGCAATGACCTGACCGCGCTTGATGACGTCGCCGCGCTTCACCAGCAGCTCACTCGCATGGGCATATGCGGTGACGTAGCCATTGGAGTGCCGAACCAGGACCAGATTGCCATACCCCTTCAGCTCATTGCCCGAATAGGCAACGACGCCATCTTCAGCCGCCTTGACCGGCGTACCCTCGGGCACCGCAAGATTGATGCCGTCATTGGACTTGCCGTTGGTCTTGGCGCCGTAGCTCGTGACCACCTTGCCGCGCACCGGCCAGCGGAAGGTCGGCAAAGCGCCGGTGGCCTCCGCAGCCTTTGCAGGCGTCTCGGCGGGCTTCTCTTCGACATTGGCCGTGGCCTGGGCCAGGCGGGCACTCTGCACCGGCGCGGCAACGGCGGCCATCTTGGTCGCCGGCGCAGCCGGAGCGGCCGCAACGGGCTGCAGTGTACCCGCGACCGGGGCGGCAGCGACGGGAGCCGGCGCCGCGACCGCGGCGGTCTTGGCCGCGGGGACGGTCAGCTTGGTGCCGAGCTTGAGCTTGGCCGACGGATCGAGGCCGTTAGCGCGAGCCAGCTCGGCCGCCGAAATGTGGTTCTTGCGGGCGATGCTGGCCAACGTGTCGCCGCGATTGACGAAGTGAGTGCTCGGCCGCGCGGCGACGGCTGCAATCGGCTTGGCAGCAGGTGCCTGCGCCGGAGCTGCCGCGACCGGCGCGTGTCCAGCAGCGGTCGCGCCCGGACGCGGGATGATCAGTTGCTGGCCGGGCGAGAGCGTGCGCGGGCCCTTGTAGCCGTTGGCGGCAAGTATCGCCTGCGGCGTGACGTGGTAGCGCTTGGCGAGCACGTCGAGCGTGTCGCTGGTGCCGACGATGATCTTGGTGCCGCCGGCCGGCTGGGCGGCCGCAACGGAGCGCGGCGGCACGGTGGCCGTGGTCTCAAGATGCGGCTGCGCCGGGAGCGCATAGGATCCGACGCCGCGTCCGCCTCCAGACACCCCGCCGCCTGCAGCGACGGGATACGATTGCGGAGCGGAAACCGCCGGCGGCGGCAAGGGCTGCGACTGATAATAGCCTGGCTGGGTTTGCGGCCGCGCGTATTGCGGCAGCTCAGGCTGCGGTGGCGGTGCCTGCTGCACCGAACCGGTCGTTTCCTGCGAGAAGGGGTTGGAGAAGTTCGACTGGGACAACCGCGACGACATGTCGGCGCTGCACCCTGCGAAGCTGAAAGAGATCAGCGCCAGCACCGCGACCTGCGGTACGCGGCGCGAGTAAAGCAACTCGGCGACGACAGACATGGTTACTCACTCGTACGCAACAGAACTGGTCTTTTAAGTAAACACGCGCCGAGTAAATAACCGCTTAACCCTCCCAATAAGATGTTGGCAGCACAGCCGATCCGGAGATCTACAGTTCCCGGGCCACGCCAGGCAGCGCCGGCACGAAGCGGACATCGACGAGTTCCTTGCGTTCGATCCCGGCTTCGGTCCGGCAGAGCCGGATCAGCGTCTGCACACCCTGATGGGGGCCGACCGGGGCGATCAGGATGCCGCCGACCTCGAGCCGCTCGACCAGGTTCTCCGGAATCTGCTCCATTGCGGCGGTGACGATGATGCGGTCGAACGGGCCGATATTGGGAGGCAGGTTGAGACCGTCGCCGAGCATCACCTCGACATTGTGACAGCCGAGCTTTTCGAGCCTGGCGCGTGCAGTATCCGCAAGCCGGCGATAGCGCTCGACTGTCAGCACCTGGCCTGCGAGCCGCGACAGCACGGCGGCCTGATAGCCGGAGCCGGTGCCGATCTCAAGCACGCGGTGGTGCTTCTGGAGCTGGAGCTGCTCGGTCATGTAGGCGACGACGAAAGGCTGGCTGATGGTCTGCCCGCAGGCGATCGGCAGTGCGCTGTCGCGATAGGCGACGTCGCGATTGGTCTCGTCGACGAACTGTTCGCGCGGCACCTCCTCCATGGTTCGCAGCACCGCCTGATCGCTGATGCCCCGACGCCTCAGCGTCAGCTGAAACATCATCTTTTCCGGCGGGTGCTGATGGGAGGTCATTGCTGCTTGTGCCGTCTCGTCAGGTCAAGCCCAGTGCTTGCATCGCCAAGCCCCCGGGCGGGCGCAAGAATCCTGTTCCTGCTCAGGAACCCATGATACCCTTTCGGTGGAGTATTTGACCACAAATTGGCTTGCAACGGACCTGACGCAAACGCCATTTTCAGGCATTCGTTGGTCGAAACGCGCATTGCGTCGATTCGTGTTATCTGCGAACGTTTTTTGGGAATGGGCAAGGACTCAACGATAATGACCGCGACAGGGCTTTCCGGCCGCTCTGTATTCCTCGTCGAGGACGAGGTGATGATCAGGATGATGGTCGCGGACATGCTCGAGGAGCTCGGCTACAAGGTGGCAGCCGAAGCCGGCGATATCACCGAGGCGATGCGGCTCGCCCAGGCGACCGATTTCGACATCGCCATTCTCGACGTCAACGTCAACGGCAAGGTGATCTCGCCCGTCGCCGATGTGATCAAGGCGAAGGGTTGCCCGTTCATCTTCGCCACCGGCTACGGCTCCTCCGGCCTGCCCGAGCAGTACCGCGACCGGCCGGCGCTCCAGAAGCCGTTTCAACTCGACGCGCTCGGCAAGACGATCGAGGCTGCTCTTCGCGGCGGCTAGCCTGGCCGCTATTTTATTTCCAAACCGTCACTTACTTCAGCGTCGCACTCAGCGCTTCGGAGAACGCTTCGTTGGTGCGGTCGAGCCTGAGCGGCGTGACCGAGACATAGCGCTCACGAAGCGCCGCCAGATCGGTTCCCTCCGCGGGCGTGTCCATCATCGCGGCGCGCTCGAAGCCGACCCAGAAATAGGGATTGTTGCGGCCGTCCGTGCGCTGGTCGATCCTGAGGAAGCCGGGATTGCGCTTGCCCTGGCGCGTGACGCGAATGCCGAGCACCTGCTCCGGCGTGCAGGACGGGAAGTTGACATTGATGACGGTGTCCTTCGGGATGCCGGCGGCGAGCACCTTGCGCAGGATATCAGGCCCGAATTTGCGCGCAGTGTCCCACGGCGGCCGATCGCGCGTCTCGACGCTGAACTCCTGCGACAGCGCAAATGACGGCAGCCCCAGGATGGTGCCTTCGAGCGCGCCGGCGATGGTGCCGGAATAGACCACGTCCTCGGCGACGTTGCGGCCCTTGTTGACGCCGGACAGCACGACATCCGGTGGCTTGGCGCCGAGGATGTGCCGCGCGCCCATGATGACGCAGTCGGTCGGCGTGCCGCGCACAGCGAAATGCTGCGGGCCCACTTCGCGCAGGCGCAAGGGATCGTTCAACGACAGCGAGTGCGATACCCCCGACTGGTCGAGCTCGGGCGCCACCACCCAGACATCGTCGGACAGGGCACGCGCTATCTCCTCCACGACCTTGAGGCCGGGAGCGTGAATGCCGTCGTCATTGGTACAGAGAATACGCATGCGAAAGGTCGATTCCTCAAGCGGGTTTGGGCCGTCTTATCCGGCTACGGCCGATCAAGCAAACCAGGCGGCGCCGGGATTTGGGCTGCCGGCGCGCAGACCTCATCTGTGATCCCGTTCATTGCCGCAACGCAGCATTTACCCCTATTTTCCGTCCGTATTCTAGCGGCGGATGTGCCATTGCTGCAGGAAGTGCGCGAGCCTTCCTTCTGCGCGCAGGGTCATCGCCGGCACGACCGGATTCTCGGTGGGTGAGGATTCAATGGCGCGAAGCGCTTCCGACTGCGCGACAATTGGAGCCGACGCCGGCGCCTGCGGAAAACGATCGCGAGCCATCATCAACGCCTTGTCGAAATCCTCGGTGTTGACCCCGGGCTTGGCGCGCCGGCTCTGCACGAGATCATCGTCCCAAAGCCGCGCGACATCGATATCCAAGACGCCACGCAGGCGCTGATCGACGGCCTGGATGCCGGCACCTGTCGCCGCCCATTGTCTGCCTACCCAGAAGATGTCGCGGTGCAAGGCCATGGATGGTCGGTTCGCGTTGTCGGGTGGCCGTCAGGATAACCGGCCGCCCGATCTTCGCAACCAAACGTTTCCGCGTTACAGGCCGGCAATCGCGCCCTATTCGCGCGCGACCACCTTCAGGCCGCCCATATAGGGCTGGAGCACGCTGGGGACTGCAATCGAGCCGTCCTCCTGCTGATAAGTCTCCATCACGGCGATCAGCGCACGGCCGACCGCGGTGCCGGAGCCATTCAGCGTGTGCACGAAGCGCGGCTTGCCGTCCGGCCCGCGCGAGCGCGCATCCATGCGCCGCGCTTGGAAATCACCGCAGACCGAGCAACTCGAGATCTCGCGGAACATGCCACCGTCGCCCTGTCCGGGCATCCAGACCTCGATGTCATAGGTTTTCTGCGACGAAAAGCCCATATCTCCCGCGCAGAGCGTCATCACGCGATAATGCAGGTCGAGCTTCTGCAACACCTGCTCGGCGCACGAGAGCATCCGCTCCAGCTCGTCCTTGCTGGTCTCGGGCGTGGTGATTGAGACCAGCTCGACCTTGGTGAACTGGTGCTGACGGATCATCCCGCGAGTGTCGCGCCCGGCAGCCCCCGCCTCGGCACGGAAGCACGGCGTCAGTGCGGTGAGCCGCATCGGCAACTGCTTCTCGTCGAGAATGGATTCGCGCGCGAGGTTGGTGAGCGACACCTCAGCGGTCGGGATGAGGCCGAGGCGCTCGGTCTTCAGCCGCTCATGATCGGGCGCAGCGAGGAGCTCGCCCTTGATCGCCCAGAACTGATCGTCCTCGAATTTCGGCAACTGCCCGGTGCCGAACATCACCTCATTGCGCACCAGCAGCGGCGGATTGATCTCGGTGTAGCCATGTTCGGTCGTGTGCAGGTCGAGCATGAACTGGCCGATCGCGCGCTCCAGCCGCGCGAGCCCCTTCTTCAGCACGACGAAGCGCGCACCGGAGAGTTTTGCCGCCGCCTCGAAATCCATGTAACCGAGCGCGGTGCCGAGATCGTCATGCAGTTTCGGCGCGAAGCTGTAGTTGCGCTTGTTGCCGAACACGTGGTGCTGCACGTTGCCGTGCTCATCGACGCCATCGGGCACTTCATCGAACGGAATGTTCGGAATCGCGGACAGTTCTTTCGTCAGCTCCTCGTCGGCAGCTTTCGCGGCGGCTTCGAGCTGCGGCATCGTGGTCTTGAGCTCGGCGACCTCGGCCATCAGCTTGGCCGCGCGCGCCTCGTCCTTCGCCTTCTTGGCGTCGCCGATCTCCTTGGAGGCGGCATTGCGCCGTGCCTGCGCCTGCTCCGAGGCCAGGATCGCCGCCCGCCGCCTCTCGTCGATCGCGAGCAGCGACGCCGACAACGGCTTCAGGCCGCGTCGGGCGAGGCCGGCGTCGAAGGCTTGCGGATTGTCGCGGATCGATTTGATGTCGTGCATGGCCGTGGTCCTGGATCAGCGTGCAACAGCCAACGCGGTATGTCGGGAGTTTGCATCGCGCTTCCCACTACCACAGGCGTCATCGCCCGCGAAAGCGGGCGATCCAGTATTCCAAAGACGGCGCTGATTCTTCGAGAGGTCGCGGCGTACTGGATTCCCCGCTTTCGCGGGGAATGACAGCGGAGGTCGGGACGCCCTACTCTGCCGGATTGGCCGGTGACGACACGTCGGTGCCGGACGCCTGCTGCGTAGCCGCCGCCTTCTTCTCCACCATCGCCACCGCGATGATCGAGCCCTCATAGAGCGCCAGCAACGGAATCGCGAGCGAGCACTGGCTGAGGACATCGGGCGGCGTCAGCACGGCCGCGATGATGAAAGCAACCACGATGAAATAGCGGCGCTTCTCGCGCAGCATCTTCGACGTGATGATGCCGATTCGCCCGAGCAGCGTCAGGATCACCGGAAGCTGGAAGGCGACGCCGAAGGCGAAGATCAGCGACATCATCAGCGACAGATATTCGCCGACCTTGGGCAGCAGCTGGATCTGCGCCGTCTCGTCGCTGCCGGCCTGCTGCATGCCGAGCGAGAAGCGGACCAGCATCGGCAGCACGACGAAATAGACCAGTGCCGCGCCCAGCACGAAGAAGATCGGGGTCGCGACCAGATACGGCAGGAAGGCCTGCTTCTCGTGCTTGTAGAGCCCCGGGGCGACGAACTTGTAGATCTGCGTCGCGACGATCGGGAACGAGATGAAGCCGGCGCCGAATAGCGCGAGCTTGAGCTGGGTGATGAAATATTCCAGCAGCGCGGTGTAGATGAACTTGGAGTTCTCGGGACCTGCGACCCACACGAACGGCCAGACCAGCACGTTGTAGATCTGCTTGGCGAAGAAGAAGCAGAAGATGAAAGCCAGGCCGAAGCCGAGCAGCGCCTTGATCAGCCGCGAACGTAGCTCGATCAGGTGGTCCATCAATGGGGCTTTGCTGGCCTCGATATCGGCGTCGCTCATGACGCTTTGGCGTCCTTGATCGCCTCGGATGGCACGGTGTCCTGCGTAACCTGTGCCTGCTCGACCTCACGGGTGACGGCGAGCGGTTCGTTCACAGCCGCATGCGCCTCGGCTTCCACGAAGGTCGCGGACGTCGGAGCTTCCGGGGTGGTTGGGATTGCCGGCGCTTCACTTGAAGTTGCCGGTGGTTCGACAGCCGTGGCGGTCGTCGTCTCGGCCGGCTTGTCCAGCGCATCGACGCGGAGCGCGTCGCTGACGTCCTTCTGAAGCGAGGTCATCAGGTTGTTGCCGGCGAAGCCGGAAGCCGCTTCCCTGACCTCGTCAAAGCTCTTCTTGAGGTCGGCCATCTCGGCCTCGCGCATCGCTTCCTGGAACTGGCCCTGGAATTCGGCGGCCATCTTGCGGGCCTTGCCCATCCACTGCCCGACCATGCGCAGCACGCCCGGCAGCTCTTTCGGGCCGATGGCGACCAAGGCCACGACCCCGATGAGGACCAGTTCACTCCACCCGATGTCGAACATGAGGTCTTCCGTTCAGGCCAGCCGCAATCGGCCCAATCCTATCTGCGCAGGATCGGGACCGCCCGCGTCCGTCCGATCTTTGGCTCAGACGGCCTTGCTGCCGACGTCGGACCGAGCCGCGGTCGGCGCGGCATTGTGCTCGATGGACTTGGCCGGCTCGGGCTTGTCGGCAGGCTTGTCGTCGTCCTGCATGCCCTTCTTGAACGCCTTGATGCCCTGAGCCACGTCGCCCATCAGATCCGAAATCTTGCCGCGGCCGAACAGCAGCAGGACCACTGCGATCACCAGGATCCAGTGCCAAATGCTGAGTGAACCCATCCTGCAACCCTCCAAACACGCATGGCCGGGGACCCGGCCGATCTTCACCGAAACCTAGGCTTCGCAGGTCTCAAAAACAAGGACCAAGGCAGCGCCAATTCGCTGTTGGCGCTACGTAATCTGGCTAACTGTTAACCGGTCGCAGGGGGACCGCAGAGCGCCGGGGCGTCACTCCTCGGCGCCGCCCTCACCGCTTCCCTCATTGCCGCCTTCCGGCGGCGTCTCGGGCTCGACCGCAGGCGCCAGCGCCAGATCGAGGTCCTCTCCCGGTTCCAGCGGATCCTCATCCTCACGCAGTGTGGGGTCATCCGACGGCGTGGGGACGCTGAAACCGGTCGGCAGACGCGAATCCAGCAGGCCCGTGCCCTTCAGCTCCTCCAGACCCGGCAGATCGCCGAGCTGTTCCAAGGTGAACTGCGACAGGAAGTCCTCGGTGGTTCCGAAGGTCAGCGGACGGCCCGGCGTCTTGCGACGGCCGCGTGGCTTGATCCAGCCGGTCTCCAGCAACACGTCGAGCGTGCCCTTCGAGGTAACGACGCCACGGATCTCCTCGATCTCGGCGCGCGTCACCGGCTGGTGATAGGCGATGATCGCCAGCACCTCGATCGCCGCGCGCGAGAGGCGGCGGGTCTCGGTGCTCTCCCGCGTCATCAGCCAGGCGAGATCGCCGGCAGTGCGGAAGGTCCATTTGTTGGCGACCCGCACGAGATTCACGCCGCGCGAGGCATAGTCGGCCTGCAGCTGCTCGAGCGCTGCCTTGACGTCGACGCCCTCGGGCATGCGCTTGGCCAGCGTCGCAGTGTCCAGGGGTTCACTCGAAGCGAACAGCAGCGCTTCCAGCAGCCGCAGTTCTTCGGGACGTGCCTGGGATTCGTTGTCCATCGGCTCGGCCTCTTCTACCCGCACTTCAGCCAGGCTCGCCATGGCAGATCCTCCTTCTTGCACTTAACCGACCGGTGCATCGGGCGCAGGAGCTGCGTCCGGAACCGGTTTAGGACGCCCCTTCCGGAAATAGATGGGCGCAAACGCCTCTTTCTGGTTCAGCTCGAGCTGACCTTCGCGCACCAGCTCGAGCGCGGCGGCAAAGCTCGAGGCAAACACCGTCGCGCGCTGCGTCGGATCGGCGACGTGCCGGATCAAAAAGTCGTCGAGAACGCCCCAGTCATCCTGTTCGCTGATGCTGCCGACCAGCCGCTCCAGCGTGGCGCGCGCCTCGGCGAGCGACCACACCGTGCGCTTGGCCAGATGCACACTCGCCAGCACGCGCGACTGGCGCTGTGCGGCATAGGCCGTGAGCAAATCGTACAGCGTCGCCGTGTATTTCGGATGCTTGATCTCGGCGATCTGTTCGGGCTCGCCGCGCGGGAAGATGTCACGCAGCAATTGCTGACGGTTCATCAGCCGGTTGGCGGCTTCGCGGATAGCTTCCAGTCGACGTAGACGGTTGGCAAGCGCGGTCGCCATCTCTTCTGCGCTCGGGCCCTCTGCGCTCGGCGGCTCCGGCAGCAGCAGGCGCGATTTCAGGAAGGCGAGCCAGGCGGCCATCACGAGATAATCGGCAGCAAGCTCCAGCCGGATCTTTCGAGCCGCTTCGATGAAATGGAGATACTGGTCGGCGAGCGCCAGGATCGAGATCTTGGCGAGATCGACCTTCTGCTGCCGCGCCAGCGCGAGCAGCAGGTCGAGCGGGCCTTCATAGCCCTCGACGTCCACCACCAACGCCGGCTCACCCTCGGCGAGCTCAGCGGGCCGCCCGGTTTCGAACGATAGGATTTCTGCGGTCATGCGGATGCCGTGTTTGCCCGTGCGATCAATGCGTCGAGTTCGGCGCGCGCGGCCGCCCGGTCGAACGGCTGCGGCGCCATGCGCGCGGCGAGTGCAGCGTTTGCCCGCTCCAGCGCCCTGCCCGACAGTTCAGGTGCCTGGCCGGCAACCTCGCGCATCTCCTCGATGCTGCCGTTGCAATGCAGGGCCATGTCGCAACCGGCCGCGAAGATGGCGCGGGTCCGTTCGGCAATGCTTCCCGCCAGCGCGTTCATCGACACGTCATCACTCATTAACAAACCCTGGAACCCGATTGTGCCGCGAATCACCTGAGCAATCATTGTCGCAGATGTCGTCGCCGGATGGGCGGGGTCGAGGGCGCTAAACACAACATGTGCAGTCATGGCCATCGGCAGGTCCGCGAGCGGCTTGAATGCGGCGAAGTCGGTCCGTTCGAGTTCGTCCCTCGGCGTATCAACCGTCGGCAGCTTGAAATGGGTATCGGCGGTGGCCCGGCCATGACCGGGAATGTGCTTCAGGACCGGCAGCACGCCGCCTTGTTCCAGCCCGTCGGTGACCGCGCGGGCGATCGCCGCAACCTTACCCGGCGAGGTGCCATAGGCCCGGTTCCCAATGACGGCGTCGGCGCCAGGCACCGGCACGTCAGCGAGTGGCAGGCAGTCTACCGTGATGCCGAGATCGGCGAGATCAGCTGCAATCAGCCGCGAGCTGAGGCGCGCAGCAGTCAGCCCGAGGGCCGAATCAGTGTCATACAAATTCGCGAAAATGGCGCCCGGCGGATAGACCGGCCAGTGCGGCGGCCCCAGCCGTTGTACCCGCCCGCCTTCCTGGTCGATGAGGACAGGGGCGTCGGCTGCACCTGCCACCGCCCGCAATTCCGCAACCAATGCAGTAACCTGAGCCGGCGTCTCGACATTGCGCTTGAAGAGGATGAAGCCCCACGGCCGTTCGGCACGGATAAACTCCCGCTCGGCGGCGGTCAGTTCCGTTCCGGATACACCGGTAATGAAGGCCCGCGTGCTCATAACGGCCGATTAACCCTGCCCCGTGAGGGGGTCAAGGAAACGGCCGTTAATTTCTCTGGACGAAGCAGGCGGACAGGCCTGCGGCTTTCAAATTGTTGCAAGCCTGCGTCGCCTCCTCGGCCGAACCATAAGGCCCAGCGAAGGCGCGGTAGACGATTCCCTTGCCCTTGTCGGTGAGATCAACCCGCTTGATCACCGGCGCGCGGGATCCGAGCACGCTACCATATTTGCTCTGAAGCACCCGGTAGGACGCGTGCGCGCTTTCCTCGGTCTGCTGCGACGAGACTTGCACGACATAGCCGCCACCGCTGCTGCTCGCGGGCGCAAGTTGCGTCGGATTGGTCGCAGCCATCCGCTGCTGCGGATCGGATGACGCGGCCTGCGGTGCCAGCGACATAGGCTGATTGGCGCTGGCATTGGCGGAGGTCGGTGGATTGCGCGGCGCGGCCGGTGCAGCGGGCGCGGCAACAGGCTTCGCGGCTTGCGCCGCGGTGCTATCGGTTTGATCAGCCTTCACCGCGACAGTCTTGATCGGGCGCGGCGTGTTGCTTGGCAACGTACCGTTGCTCGGGAGCGGACCCGCGCTCGGCGGCAGGACCGTTGACGGCGACACGCTCGCCACCGACGGCGGATTCGCATTCTGGTTCAGCGGCGGGAACACCACGCGGGGACCGCCCGCCTTGGCGCTGACGTCGACAGGCGCCTCTTCGCGCGGCACGATCTTCTCGGAGCCGTCACCGCTGGCCATGCGATCCGGAACCTTGGCCGAAGAGTCCGTCGGCGTCGGCACGATCTTGGTCGGAGTGTTATCGGCCTTGATGATCGGAGGCTCGCCGCTGCGGGGCGAGCCCATATAGGTCTTGTAGGCGAAGGCCGCGCCGGTCCCGACCACGGCAAGCGCAAGGATCGCCGCGACCGTCATCATGCCGCCGCGCTGTTTCTTCGGCTCGTCGAGATCGGCCTCGGGATAGTCGCTCTGGAATGCGTACGGATCGTCCGGATAGGCAGGATCACGCTGATAGTCCTGCTCGCCTGCCTCGAGCCGGCCGTAGAGCGCATCATCGTAGCGGGCCGGATCGGGCTGCGCGTATGGCTCCTGATAGGCCTGGTCCTGGTAAGCCTGATCCTGCTGATAAGCCTGATCCTGATAGGCTTGAGCTTGATGGGCCTGATCTTGATAAGCGCGATCCTGATAGGTTCGCGGCTGATCCGGCTCGGGCGCGGTCGGCTGGGCTGAATAGCGATGCAACGGATGAACCGGGTTCACAGCGGCGGGATAGTCGGGCTCCGGCGCGGGTGCCGGCCGCACATTGGCGCGCCGCACCCATGAGGGCGGCCCGGGCGGCGGAGGCGGCGCTGCCGGCTCGGCATAGTCCCGCTGATAATCGTCCTGTCGATAATTGTCTTCCTGATAGCTCTGTACGGGCGCAGGTGCTGCCGCCTGAGGCTGCGCGCTGGGCCGCCCCTGCGCTGCGAACGGATCGGTCTGTCCGATCAAGCGGGCGAGTTCGGCCAAGGGATCGGTTTCCGCCCTCCCATGCTTATCGCCACCGCGACCATAGTCATCGGAAGGAAACGGTCTGTCCTGATATCGTTCGGCCATCGTGATGATGCGTCCCTTCGGGAAAGCCGCACGCTCCTCGACCGAGGCGCGGCTTTCGACCCACAAGGCTTTCAACCAAGTCTACGCGGTCCGGCTTCTGCCGGTTACCCCCGAATCCCCTTAAGTAGTTTGCCCTAAACTACCGCATCTCGTCCGGAGCATGGACGCCGAGAATGGCGAGGCCCGATGCCAGGACAGAGACGACGCCCTGGACCATGGCCAGCCGCGCCTTTGTAAGTTCTGCATCATTATTGATAATGAAGCGTAAATAGGGCAAATCGCGCCCCTTCGTCCAAAGCGCATGAAATTCGCTAGCTAAATCATAGAGATAAAATGCAATTCGGTGCGGCTCGTGGGCGCTTGCTGCCGCTTCCAGCGTCCGTGGAAAAATTGCGAGGCGCTTGAGAAGGTCGAGCTCCACGGGGTCCGACAGCCGCTCCACCGCCGACTCACCGAGCCAATTGATGCGCTTGTCTGCATCCTCGGGGAGCTCCGGGAATACCTCGGCCCGCGCGTTTCGGAAAATCGAGTGACCGCGGGCGTGACCGTACTGGACGTAGAACACCGGGTTGTCGCGCGACTGTTCCATGACCTTGGCGAGGTCGAAGTCGAGCACCGCGTCGTTCTTGCGGTAGAGCATCATGAAGCGGACGGCGTCCTGGCCCACCTCATCCACCACCTCACGCAAGGTGACGAAGTCCCCTGACCGCTTGGACATCTTAACCGGCTCGCCATTGCGCAGCAACTTCACGAGCTGGACGATCTTGACATCGAGCGCGCCCTTGCCGGAGGTCGTGGCCTTCACCGCCGCCTGCATGCGCTTGATGTAGCCGCCGTGGTCGGCGCCCCAGACGTCGATCATCTCGGCGAAGCCGCGGTCGAACTTGTTCTTGTGGTAGGCGATGTCGGAGGCGAAGTAGGTGTAGGAAGTGTCCGACTTGATCAACGGACGATCGACATCGTCACCATAAGCGGTCGCCTTGAACAGCAGCTGCTCGCGGTCTTCCCAATCCTCGACCGGTGCGCCCTTCGGCGGAGGCAGGCGGCCCTCGTAAATGTCGCCCTTGGCGCGCAGGAAATCGATGGTCGCGGCGACCTTGTTGTTGGCGTTCTCGATCAGCGAGCGCTCTGAGAAGAACACGTCGTGACGGATGTTGAGGGCGGCGAGATCGTCCTTGATCTCGTCCATCATCATCGCGATCGCCTTGGCGCGAACCGTCGGCAGCCACTGGGCCTCGGTCATCGCGAGAAGCTTGTCGCCATGCTCCTTCGCCAGCGCCTGCCCGACCGGCTTCAGGTAGTCGCCTGGATAGAGGCCCTCCGGGATAGAGCCGATGTCTTCACCAAGCGCCTCGCGATACCTGAGAAACGCAGAGCGGGCGAGCACGTCGACCTGCGCGCCGGCGTCGTTGATGTAGTATTCGCGGGTGACATCGTGGCCGGCAAACTGGAGCAGGCTCGACAGCGCATCACCGAACACGGCGCCGCGGCAATGGCCGACATGCATCGGTCCGGTCGGATTGGCCGAGACATATTCGACGTTGACCTTCGAGCCCTCCTGGACACGGCCGTAGTCGGCGCCCTCGCGGAGCACCGTGCGCAGCGCTTCCGCCCAGGCGGCGGGCTTCAGCGTCAGGTTGATGAAGCCGGGACCGGCGACGTCGACCTTGGCGATCAGCGCATCGGCGCGCAGTCGCTCGGCGATCTGCTCGGCGAGGTCGCGGGGCTTTGCCTTTGCCTCTTTCGCAAGCACCATGGCAGCATTGGTCGCCATGTCGCCATGGGACGGATCACGCGGCGGTTCGACCACCACGCGCGAGAAATCGACGCCCTCGGGCCAGTTGGCTTCCGCCGCGAGCGCGCGGCAGGCGGCGTGCACGCGCGCGAGCACGTCGGCGAACAGATGCAGCGATGAGGATGTGTCGGGCATGGGCGCCGCCTAACGCAAATCCGGGGTCGAGTCAAAGAGCCGCTGGTGCTCGGTCAGGGCGAAACGGTCAGTCATTCCGGCAATGAAGTTGCCGATCCGGCGGGCCCGATCGCCCTCATTGTCCGCCTCCGCCCCGAGCAACCATTCCGGCGGCAGCTCGTCAGGCGATTTCAGGTATTTTGCGAACAGGTCGAACAGGATCTGCTCCGCTTCCCCCATCACCCGCATCACCCGCTTGTGGCGGTACATGTGCTGGTACAGGAAGGTCTTGATGGCAGCCTCCTCCTCCGCCACCTCGGCCGGGAACGAGATCAGCGCCCGGCTCTGCTGGCGGACGTCCTGAGCCGATTGCGGCTTCACCGCGGCGAGGTTCTTCTGCGCCTCTGCAAACACAGCGCCGATCAGGTGCGAGATCAACTCGCGTACCAGCTCGGCGCCGCGCCTAACGTCATCGAGATCTGGGTAATGCGTAGCGATCCCGGCGATGATCTCCGCGGTCAGCGGCATCACCTTGAGATCGTCGAGTTGGAACAGGCCGGCGCGCAGGCCGTCGTCGATGTCGTGGGCGTCATAGGCGATGTCGTCGGCGATCGCGGCGACCTGCGCCTCCAGCGAGGCGAAGCTCCACAATTCGAGATCATAGGTCTTGATGTAGTCGGCGATCCCGACGGGAACGCCATGCTTGCTATAGCGCCCGACCGGCGCGCCGCTGCGATCCGTCAGGGGGCCGTTGTGCTTGACGATCCCCTCCAGCGACTCCCAGGTGAGATTGAGGCCATCAAACTCAGGATAGCGGTGCTCCAGCGCGGTGACGACGCGAAGCGTCTGGGCATTGTGATCGAAACCGCGAAATTCCTTCAGGCAGGCATCCAGCGCGCGTTCACCGGCGTGGCCGAAGGGCGGATGGCCGAGATCGTGGGCGAGCGCCAGCGTTTCCGTGAGGTCCTCGTCGAGCCCGAGCTGCCGGGCCAGCGCACGGGCGATCTGCGCCACCTCCAGCGAATGGGTCAGGCGGGTGCGGTAGTGGTCGCCCTCATGGAACACGAACACCTGGGTCTTGTACTTCAGGCGGCGGAACGCGGTCGAATGGATGACCCGGTCGCAATCCCGCCGGAACGGGCTGCGGGTCCGGCTCGGCGGCTCCGCGACCAGCCGGCCGCGGCTGCGATCGGGGTCGCAGGCAAAGGGCGCGCGGGGGGCTGCCATTCCGACGGACACGGCGAATTTAGTCTCTATCCATTTGATTCTGCCTATGTTGGCACTTAACTATGTCGGGCGCGGGATACCAAATGAATTGGCTATGACGCGCGCGACGATCGGAGATGAACGATGACGACTGCCGTGACCATCAGTGACC
>JAEWFG010000379.1 GCA_023388935.1 Pseudomonadota bacterium
ATCAGCTTCGGAAAGGCACTGAGCGCGGAGAGCGCCTTGTGGAAATCCAGCGTGTCCGCGAAATCGACGCTGGAGGTCGGCAAAGGCGGCCGGTTCGGTGCCGGTGGTATGCGGTGATAGAGCGCAAACTGCTCGGCCATCGGCCGCACCCCGCCCGGCCGGGTGAGCGAGGTCGCGGCGCCATCGACCGGCGCGAGGCGGCGTGCCGAGGCCAGCCGCGCCGGCGCGAGCCCGGTTCGCTGCTGCCGGTCCCACATCTCCACGCGCAGATGGCTGAGCGTCTCATCGAGAGTGGATCCGCGATCGTCGCGAAACGAAAGGTCCTGCAGCACGGTTGCGAGCAGTCTCTGTTCGCGCGGCCCCGCCGTCTGGACGGCCATGAATTGATAGGCCCATTTGAGGTAGGCGAACGCGTCGCGCACCGGATAGGACACCAGCAGCCGCTGCTCGAAGTCCGGGCGCGGATAGGGCGAGACCAGGCTTCGCGGCTTGAAAATCTCGCGCCAGACGTCCGGGCGCAGCGACGTTCGATCGACCGCGACGGTGGCCGTGCGCGGACCACAAACCAGCTCGATCTTCAGCCCGTGTCGCTGGATCAGGTCGGGCCAGTCCAGCAGATCTGGAAAGTCCGCAAGCTGCGCGGAGCCATCCAGACGCGGCGCAACATACAGCGAAGCGCGCAGGGCGCCGTTGGGATCGATCCCGTTGGGCAGCGCGACGATGACGAACGTCTGGCTAGCTCCCACGCCTCGAGTCTCCTCTCACGCAAATGCCGCGGCGTATTGCGACCACTGGCTCGCGTCGACAAGTTGAAACACCTTGGGATCGCCGCTTCCGGCGCTGAAGCTGCGCTCGACGGACAGCGCCACCGAGGCGCTGAAGAACAGGACATGGACGGAGACCGTGAGCGTGGCGCGGCCCTGAATGACATTTCCTTGGGGCGAACTCTGCCAACTCAGGCTGAGGTTCAGGTCGATGGAGATCGAGATGATGCCGAGAACCGTGACCTCGCCGCCCACATCGACGAAACCGGTGAGATCCGAAGACGAGCCCTTGAGCTGGAAATAGATGCCGGCCAGGGCATGGACGGCGCCGGTTGCAACCCCGATGTCGAGCGCAAAGTTGCCGCCGAACTCGATGGCGCCCTCGACCATCTGTACGCCGTCAGTGTCGAGCACGACATGCACGAAGCCTCCGCCGCCGAAAATCTCCACGGTCACCAGGAATGGACGATTTCGGCTGGCGAAGGCGAATTCGAAGGCAGGCTTGCCGTCCAGATAGGGCAGGTCGAGCCCAGTCATGATGGCGATGTGCTGCAGCGAAAAAACGCCGGTGGTGACGGGCGGGAATCCGAGCGTGTAGGTTACGCGCAGCGCCGTCGCCGTCGCCTGGATGGAAGGACCCGCGCCGCCGAAAAGGCCGGACGGCAGGATCGACGCGAGGGTTTGGACGAATGCCAACGGTCCGTCAAACGCGATTGGATTTTTGGCCAGATGGGCCGCGACGTTGGCCTTCTCGCCATTCTGCGAGGTGAAGTTGATTGCGGCGAACTTCAGCGCAACCACCCCCAGCAAGTCGAGGCGAAAATTGGTGAGCTGGCCGGTGGCCTTGAAGACCGGCGGAGTGCCATCGAGATTGCGCTCGATCCGGACATGCAGTTTCAGCGCTGACGGCCCGTCCTGGTTGAAGGTGATGCTCACCGGCGTACGCGAGTAATCCTGGAGCTGCGGCTCCCACGCGATGTTGGTCACCAGCTGGGTGGGATTTTTCCGGTTCGGTAGCGCGCGGGTGCGGATCTCGGGCGCGTTCTGGTCAGCGTTCGCGCGCCGGGTCACCGCATCGATGGGGATCAGTTGGCCGAGATCGATGGTACCGAACAGCCTGGCGTCGATGTCGCCGAAATACGCAGCCGGATCGATGACGCCGGCCGCAGCGTCATCGGCTGATCCGGACACCAGGCCCTTGCGCGCGGATAGTGCCGTCAGCGCGATGTTTGGTGTGGCGAAGCCGCCTGCTTTGTCGGCGCTGAACTTGACCCCCGGTGCAGTGCCTAGGATCTCTGCAAAGACGCCGGCTTTCGCATCGAGGTTGTTTTGCAGATATGGGCGGTAAAGCCCGATGATCACCGCCACCTGCTGGCCTAGCAATTGCGCAATCGCCGGAATGGTGACCGATGCGCGATCCAAGGTCGGAATGAAGGGCGCCACCGGGAACGGCGGCGCTGGCTGGGTGATCTGCGAGTCGAAATAGAGCGTCCTGGTTTTGATCACGGTGTCGCCGGCCGCAGGGTCGGCATAGGCGACATTCCGGCCGGGTACGGCGCAACGACGGGCATCGTCCGCCAGATAGGCCGTGCGGACTCTCGCAAGCTGCGTCTCGCTCAGACTGACAAACACCAGCGGCGCGAGGAAATCGACATTGCTTCCGCTCAAGTCCTGGGCTGTCACGTGGAATTGAAAATGCTTCCCAGTGGTATCCACCCAGAACGAGGCGCCGCCGTCGATGAACGCCGGCGGGTCGATGTCGGGTGTCACATGGGTGTTAATGCGAACGCGCCGGGCAAACGGCATCTCACGCCCAGCGAAGGTGTAGGGCGCACCGACATAGGTTTTTTCCTGCTCGCGCACCACGACATACATGCGCTGACGCAGGTAGGCGACCGGTGAGGCGGAGATCGCTCCGTCCGGGGCTTTCACCTTGCGCTCGGTCACCTTGATCAAGGATGCGCGATGGCCGAACGGGTATAGAAATCCGTCGTAGACGATGCGGACATACTGGTCGCGGCCTTGCGCCGCGATGTGGCACCACTCGACGAGGTCGAGCGGTTGAACGGAGACCGGCAGTATCTCGCGGTGATCGCGGATCACCGGGAGTGGGCCTGGCAGGGGACGGAAGAACCGATAGCTGACCGGGCTTTTCCAGTCGCCGCGCGAGGTGAGCCAGCCGCCGAGCGCCGACAGAAAAAGCCGGCTCGCGTTTACCGGCTCGGGCACATAGGTCGTCTCCGCTCCGCCGGCGTCGGTGAGCGTGTACCCTTTGAACCCCGAAGTGAGGATCACGATCTGATCGCGATCGCGCGCCGACATGGCGGCGCGGAACGGTACGTTGTCTTCGGCATGGCTCGGCAGCGGGCCGTCGCCGACGAAATCCGGTGACCACACCGCGCGCAGAGGAACGAGATTGCGGTCGTTGGCCTCGGCGGCCGAAGTGCTGCCGCCCGGTCCCGGCGTGACGCGCGCCAAGCGCGTATGCCAGAGCTCCGCGCGACCGCCGTGCATCACCGGTTGACGCGCATGAATCCATCCCGGACGCGCCTGCTTGCGCATGAGCGTGGGCGCGATGAGCAGCCGATACGGTATCTCGATTGCAGTTTCGAGTGGGCCCGGCTCGGTTATCGCCGGAGGGCTGCTCACCGCCGCGCTCGGCGGAATGCGCGCAGCCGGTGGCAGAACCAGCTCGAGTTTCGACCAGTCGAGCAAGCCTTCGAGCGTGTAGGGGATTTCCGCGATCGCGGCGGGAAGCCGGAAGACCAGCCGGCTGTCTCCCGTCATCCGCTCGCCGACACTGCCGGGCGGATCGAGCGGATCGTCAATCAGCGGCAGCGGCGGATCCGGTGGCGGGTTGAAGGCTGGCGGCGGCGGTAGCGGCGGAGTCGCCTGGAAATAGGCCTGCTCGATGATGCTTTGCGGCGGAAAACGGACGACCAGGAAGGCAGGATTGTTTCTTTGCTCAAGTACCAGCTTGGGCCGGCGAGGCCGCGACACATCGAGCCTGAGATTGATCGCGTCGATGTGCAGCGCGAGCAAATCATCGGGCCGAAGCAGGTCAATTGAGAGCGGCATCGGAATCTCCGGTCTGCGTCGGATCGCTCGGCAGCACCGCGTCGAACCGGCCCGCCGCGCCGCGCGCCAGCGTTACCGTCGCCGAACGGCGCGGATTGCAAGCTTTGCGCCAGTCGATCTGCGGCTGCAGCACATTCGGATCGAAGCGATCGAGGTAGCGTACCGCCACCGACAGGATCGATTGCAGGGAGCCGTCGTTCAGAAGGTGCGGCTTCAGGCCGAGCTCGATGAGCTTGCTGTGGCGCGCGTTGTAATAGTGCTCCTCAGCTTCGACGCGCGGATCAGGCAGATGCTCGATGGTCGCGATCAGGCCCAATCGCGCCGCCGTCGCGACCACCATGTTGGCCAATTGCAGTACCGAGAATTGCTCGGTGAACTGATTGAACACGCGATATTCGCCGGCCGCCGGCGGATGCGTGCAGGCGAGCTCGACACATCGAACTGTATCCCTGATATCGATAAACCCGCGCGTCTGGCCACCGCACCCGTAAACCGTAAGGGGCAGTCCGCACGCGGCTTCGACACAAAACCGATTGAGCGCGGTGCCGAAAATCTCGTCGTAGTCGAGCCGATTGACCAGCCGCTCGTCGAGGGAGGTCTCGTCGGTGATGGCGCCGTAGACGACGCCTTGGTTGAGGTCGGTCGCACGCAAGCCCCACACCTTGCAGCAGAAGCTGATGTTGTGGCTATCGTGGACCTTGGACAGGTGATAGAACGAGCCGGGCTGCTTGGGGAACGGCAGCACATCCTTGCGGCCGCGATGCTCGATCTCGATAAAGCCTTCTTCGATATCGATGTTCGGTGTGCCGTACTCGCCCATCGTCCCGAGCTTGACCAGGTGGCAGGAAGGCGCGCGCTCCTTGATGGCAAAGAGCACATTCAAGGTGCCGACCACGTTGTTTGTCTGGGTGAAGACAGCGTGATGCCGGTCGATCATCGAGAACGGAGCGGAGCGTTGCTCAGCGAAGTGAACAATCACCTCCGGCGCAAAATCGCCCACCAGCGCGGCAGCGAAATCGTAGTCGGTCAAGTCGCCGACGAAGGACGTGATCGTGGCGCCGGTCAACCGCCCCCAAGCCGCCAGCCTCTCCTCAAGCGAACGGATTGGTGTCAGAGTGGCGATGCCGAGCTGACGATCCCAGCGGCGACGGGCGAAGCTGTCGGCGATTCCGACGTCCCAACCGCGTGCGGCGAGATGGAGTGCGGTCGGCCAGCCGCAATACCCGTCGCCGCCGAGCACTAGCACGCGCTTGCCGTGGCCCATGATATTGCTGCCGTTCTTCATAGGACCTCACCACCGATCGAGTTTTTCAGTCCGAAATGCCGCACAAACCAAGTGAACGGATGCTTGTGCTGCCGCTCGAGTGCGGCCCGCCTTTGCCAGACGTCGCTGGCCGCCACCATCTTCATCGCGGGCTCGAACAGATTGGGAAATTTGCGTGCGTAGTAGCGAAGCATCTGCAGCGATCCGAACTCGCTCAGATACAGGAGGCCGAAGCGAATGCTGTTGTGCACCATGAATGGACGCACCTCACCAATGAATGCTTGCCGTTCGGCCTTGGGTTTGAAGCGATGCTGAACCTTGAGCTGCGGGATCGCTAAGATCTTCGCGCCGTGCAGCCAGGCGCGCACGCTGAATTCGGGTTCGGCGGCACCGTAAAGGCACATGCCTGGATCGTAGCCGCCGAGCTTTTGGAACAGCGCACGTTGCAGCACGGTGGCCGGACAAGCGGCAATCTGCACCTCCGCCGGCTTCTCCATCGGTGCACGGTTCCAGTACGTGCCCATGAACGGCACGACCAGACGGCAGCCATAACCGACGAACTTCGTGTTCTCCTCCGTGATGGCGCCAGCAAGGATGCAGTCGGGCTTGATGAGATCGAGGACCGCCCGATCCCAGCCTTCCACGAAACGCACATGCGCGTCAGTGATGAACAAAATCTCGGCCGAAGCCAACGCGGCGGCGCGGTTGCGACTCCCGGGAACGCCTAGACGCTCGTCGAGCCGGCTCACCTTGATGTCGATTCGCGGCTCGCGCAGAAGCTCGGCCGCGGCTCGCCGCAGATGTCCTTCGGTATCGTCGCTGGATTGATCGTCCGCGATCACGAATTCTAGTCGCGCCTTCGTCGCCCGCGCGCGCGCGATGCCCCGGATGGTCTCAGCCAGTCGAAGGCCTTCGTTGCGCGCGGGTATGATGATGCTGATGTCCGGCGTCATGCGGTGACTCGCGCTTTATCCCTTATGTGAAGGCATTCCGGCGATGGCTGTGATGGCCGTGATTGCCGTGGTGGCGGTGGTCGAAACCAGGGAGACGATTCCGACGATCGAAGTGCAGCAGCAGCAACAACACCCGCCTTGCATCATCATGCTTGGCATGCCGGGTTGTCCTGGGCATGGAATCGGCCCTGGTTGGGGGACGAACGGCGCCGGACCGGGCTGTGGCTGGGGCGCTGGCTGCTGCGGATAAACCGGCATCGGTCCAATTTGCGGGGTTGGCCACATCGGCGCGGGGCCGGGAAGCGGGGGGTAGCCCGGAGGTGCGTACGGCGCCGGCATCTGAGGTGCGGGCGATGGCGGCGTCGGCCCCGGTTGCGGCGATGGTGACGGAGGTCGCGGTCCCGGTTGCGGCGATGGCGATGGAGGATGCGGTGACGGGCCTGGACCTGGTGCGGGCGGTCTCGGCGATGGTCCCGGACCTGGCGCGGGCGGTCTCGGGGATGGTCCCGGTCCCGGCGCGGGCGGTCTCGGAGATGGTCCCGGACCCGGCGCGGGCGGTTTCGGCGATGGTCCCGGACCTGGCGCGGGCGGTCTGGGCGATGGTCCGGGACCTGGCGGATGCTGCGTTCCAGACTGCGTTCCCGATTGCGTTCCCGACTGCGTTCCGGATTGTGTGCCGGAGCCCGTCGACGAACCGCTGGCTGAATGGCTGATCGACGCAGTGATCGTGCTGCCAGTCATGAAGGTCAGCGTGCTTCCCGAGTCGTGCGTGCTGGTCGATGTTGAGGGCGTCGAGGTCGACGTGGAGGGCGTTGAGGTCGACGTGGAAGGCGTCGAAGTCGACGTGGAAGGCGTCGAGGTCGTCGTGGAAGGCGTCGAGGTCGACGTCGACGGGGTCGATGTCCCCGAGCTAGACGTGTCTGCCTCCAGCCGCTGAGAACGGCCGACAGCACTTCGTGTCTCACGTCTTGTGCGTTTCATCGGATGTACCCTTCCCTCGTTACAATAGGCCCCCGGTTTCGGAGCCGGGGGTGCTCATGAGTGGGTCTTGCTCTTCGCGATGGCGCTGATAGCTGCGATGGCAGTCAGCGCGGTGTTCGAGACCGAGGCCACCATTCCCAATATGGCGGCGTTGCACCCGACGCACGGGCAAACGTTGGGCGGAACGCTCGGGGCAAATGACGGCGGACAAGTCCACGGTAACATCGGCGGGCAGGGCGGCTGATTTGGCCGCGGCGCCTGCGGCTGCCCCGGAATTCCGGGACCGGCCGGTGGATAGGGTGGAGGCGCCAGGGGCGCCGGACCAAGCGGTGGCGTGGGTGGCAAACCGGGCCACGGTGCAGGCGGCCGCTGCGGCGATCCGGGAGCAGGCGGTGGCGCCGGAGGGCTCGGCACTCCTGTGATGGTCGATGTGCTCGCCGAGCCGGCGCTGTCGGTCAGGAGTCCCGTGTTCGGGCCCGGCAACAGCGTGCCGGTGTCGGACGAGGCGGTGAGCGGGCCTGCCGCGACGATCGACAGAGGCAGTCCGGGTGCGACCGGTGGCGGAGTGAAGCCGGCGGCCGCACCCGGGCGCGCGGCGGCCTTTGAATGACGCTGCAGTTGCGCGTTGTGCTTAGGCTCACCTTCTAGAATCGATTTTTCGGTCTCGAAAAAAGCGTCCGCGCTGCGCAAGGCCTCGAGCTCGGCGTCGCTCAAACCAAGTTCGTCGCGTAGCCTTGCCGGATCGATGCGCAGAATCTTCGCTACCGCACCGTCCCGCGCGATTTTGTCGACCAATTGAGCGACGCGATCCAAAACCATGAATGAAACTTGCTCCCGACAATCTTGCTTGGAGCTAGGCAGATGCGAACTCTTGCTCCCATGCTTCCACGATCCCGGACCAGGCGAATCGCCGTCGGCTGTCCGGGATCATCGTCTGGCGAATTCGTTCCTGCTTGTCCGGTGAGCGGAGCAGATCAACGAGTCCGTCCAGCCATTCGTCAATGATGCGCCGCGGGAACTCCATTCCCAGGAAATCCGTATAGCTGCGCATGGTCTTGAAACCGTGCCGCACCGTTTCCGCGAGCGCGCCGGTTGGAATGACGACCGGCACCGCGCCGCCGGCCTGCGCCTTCATGGCCGAGATGCAGCTCGTTTCCGGAAAACAGCACGGATAGGCCCACAGGCCGGCGCGCGAATATTCCCGCGCGACCTCGCAATGGCCGATGCGGCCGAGATGCGTGATCCCCTCCTGAAGCATCAGGCGTTCAAAATAGGGACGCAGGCGCGCGCAGCGAACCGGGTTGCACTGCTGCCAGACATCCCAGCCGTAGAAGATACGCAAGCGCGCATCCGGAACCGCCGCGCGGATGAGGCGCCAGTTTTCGAGCAATGTGCGTAATCCGCGATTGTAGCTCGACCCATAGACCATCAGCCTCGGGTCGCGTTCGCTGAAATCTTGAAATTGCTCAGGCACGATGCCGTTCGCAGTGACGAACAGTCGGTCGGACTGAAGTTGCGGATAGCGGCTGCGGTGGAAACGCGACAGCACGATCACTTTATAGAACGGCTTGAGCCGCGGAGCGATACGCTCGAAGTCCAGCAGGTCATGCAACCAAAGATAGATTCGCCGGCACTGCAGGTTGTTTACCAATGAAAGCAGGCCAGGTCGCCGCCAGACCACCGCGATGCCAAAGGGACGTTCGGCGCTCGGACGACCGTAGCCCTCGTAGGTCACGTCGTCGATCCGCAGCGGGGCGGCAGAAAGCGAATTGTAGACGGTGATCTCGTGTCCACGGGCGGCCAGCAGCGCCGCCATATGGATGACCGCCTCTTCGCTGCCGCCGATGCCGGTCTCGACCGACTTCGCCGACCACACGTTGTTCGTTGCCGGATAGCAAAAGAATGCGATACGCATCCTCCGCCCCTGGGTGCGCTGCGACACTATGATCGTAGAACTGATGAGATCGTCTAACTGATCTCTTGAGTTCTTGGGACAATCAAATGGAAGGCATCCGCTGTGAACAGGACGTTGCCTGGCCTCGAGCTAAAGTATCTCCTCACAGCGACGACCCTTGTAACGCGTCGTTCGCATCGCGGGTTGTCACAGCGCCGATTACGGCAAGGCTAGAATTTCCGTGACCCGTGAGCACTTCATCACATCAAGTCTATCGTAAACGCCTCACAACCGAAAGTCCATTGCAATCGCCTCGCAACCAAACGTTTATTATGCGGGCCGAGCGCTATCTGGACCAGCCGCATTTCATTGCCGTCGGCAAACCGAGAAGCAGGAGACGACTGATATTTTCTCGATTACGTCGCGGCGGATTCCAGCCTCAGACGAGTTGAAGGCTCGCGGCGCTGAGATCTGCGCGGCATACAGTGACTGGCACAATCAGCCTCGCAGGCGTGGTGTCGTAAAGGCAACTAAAGAGAGAGACCGGGCGTCCCGCGCTTGCCATCGTGCTGCATGGAGCCGGCGACTACTCTATCCGGCCTCCAGGCAAAGCTACGCGGTATCGAGATCAACGGCGAACTCGATCACGTTGATACCCCGATCACGAAGTCGCTGCTATTCGACCTTCAGCAGATGGGCGGCAACCCTCAGGCCTAGAGATCTGGAAGGCCCGCCGGGTTACGCTGGCGGGCCTTTGTGCTACAACCCGCCCGTGATCGGTAGCTCCGGTCGCAATCTCAGTCAAACTCCCGCCGGCTGACAAGGTCGGCGGGGTTTCTTTGTTGGCTAGTGGTGAGAAACGAGTGCCGCCACGCTGAATGCGAATATGCACGCAGCAGCCAATGAACAGAGAGTAATCGCAATCTGTCTGGGCATTGTGGCTTCTCCATCGACGACGGAAAAGGCGACATTAAAACGGGCCCGGTTCTGACGGGCGCCCTTATTAGTCTGAAGTGGAGGTCCCGCGGTTCAGGGCCCGCCGGTTCACGCTGGCGGGCCATTCTACGGTATCTGCGCATGGACCGAGGTAGTGGCCGGTCCACTTCTGTGTGTATCTTTGCTAATTGGCGGGGCTGCCGCTCTTGGCCTTGGACGACTTCTTCACCGTCGGCTTGGCCGGCGCGGCCGACCTCTTCGACGCATCATCGCCGCGGGCAGTTCCCCACGGATCGACCGGCTTCTGGTCCGGAACATTGCTGAGAGAGTGTTGATAGGCGCGCTCAGCC
>JAEWFG010000399.1 GCA_023388935.1 Pseudomonadota bacterium
CTCGGTTTGCCAAGACATAGCGGCTCCATCTTCGCCCATTGGGCGTCAGTCAAAACGAATCGGTCCATCCCAAGCTTGAATCACAGCCAAGCCAGAATGAGAATCCTGAATCCCAACAGACCCTAGCTAGGCCTACTTCGGAAACGGCTTGCTGAGGAATTTCGAGCCCCTGACGCCATAGCGCCAGGGCAACTCGACGGCCTTGGTGATGCCGATCCGGATGCCTGTTGCGACCTCGACGTCCTTCGTCCGCGCATGCAGTGCGATCGGTGGCCGGTCCAGCGGCAGGGCGTTGTGCGCGATGGTGATGCCGAGCGCCTCGGTCAGCTTGCCCGGGCCCGAGCACAGCGCATGCACGTCCTGGAGATGGCGGCGCCGGCGCATGGTGGCGATGCCGTGTGTCGGCTCCAGCGCACGGATCAGCACGGCGCCGGCCGAGCCTTCCTCCTCGCAGACGAAATTCACACACCAGTGGATGCCGTAGGAACGGTAGACATAGGCAAAGCCGGGCGGGCCGAACATCACCTGGTTCCGCGGCGTCGGGCCGTTGTAGGAATGTGCCGCCGGTTCGGTATGATGATAGGCCTCGACCTCGACGATGATGCCGCCGACGCCATCGACCAGCATGGTTGCTCCGATCAGGTCGGGCGCAACCTGATGGACGCTGCGCCCGAAAAAGGCACGCTTCAGCGGCTTGCCGAGCCGCGGTGGTGAGGCCTTCGAGGTTGGAGCCATTCGAGGTGAGAATCGCCAGAGAACAGAGCAAGATATTGCTCATATCTGCCATGTTCCCTGAAGCCGCGCGAGCCGGGTTGCGGCAGGCAACCAGACCGACTAGGTAGGACCTGAACAGACCGGACATCCCATGGTCGTTATCGTCGACACTATCTCGAACCCGCTGCGCCCGCGTCACCCCGAAAAGGTGAACCGCCCCGATTCCGCTTCGCCGCCGAAGCCGGACTGGATTCGCGTGCGCGCACCCAACACCCGCGGCTATGCCGACACCCGCAACATCGTGCGCGCCAACGGCCTGCACACGGTGTGCGAGGAGGCAGGCTGCCCGAATATCGGCGAGTGCTGGGACAAGAAGCACGCGACCTTCATGATCATGGGTGACACCTGCACCCGGGCCTGTGCCTTCTGCAACGTCAAGACCGGCCTGCCGAATGCATTGGATGCGGTCGAGCCGCAGAACGTCGCCGAGGCCGTGGCCAAACTGGGGCTGGCCCACGTCGTCATCACCTCCGTCGACCGCGACGATCTGGTCGACGGCGGCGCCGACCACTTTGCCCAGACCATCCGTGCGATCCGGGCCGCATGCCCCTCGACCACGATCGAGATCCTGACGCCGGACTTCCTGCGCAAGGAGGGCGCGCTGGAAGTCGTCGTCGCCGCGAGGCCCGACGTCTTCAACCACAACCTCGAGACCGTGCCGTCGCGCTATCTCACGGTGCGGCCGGGCGCGCGCTATTTTCATTCGGTCCGGCTGTTGCAGCGAGTCAAGGAGCTCGATCCCACCATCTTCACCAAGTCCGGCATCATGGTCGGCCTCGGCGAGGAGCGGCATGAGGTGCAGCAGGTGATGGACGATCTGCGCTCCGCCGACGTCGACTTCCTGACCATCGGGCAATATCTCCAGCCGACCCGCAAGCACCATGCGGTGATGCGCTATGTGCCGCCGGACGAGTTTTCGTCCTACGAAAAGGTCGCCTACACCAAGGGATTCCTGATGGTCTCGGCGAGCCCGCTTACCCGTTCGTCGCATCATGCCGGCGAGGATTTCGCAAGACTGAAGGCAGCGCGGGCCGCTCACGCCCGCTGACATCGAATGCATCGAGTTTCGAGCAAGCACCGCGTCACCCACAGCGCGTCCGAAATGTTTGATCTGGTCGCCGATGTCGAGCGCTACCCGGAATTCGTGCCGCTGTGCAGCGCGCTGAAGGTGCGCCAGCGGATCGCGAAACCCGACGGCACCGAGGTGCTGGTCGCCGACATGACGGTGTCGTTCAAGCTGGTCAAGGAATCCTTCACCAGCCGTGTGACACTCGACCGTGCCAACCTGAAAATCCTCGTCGAATATCTACAGGGCCCGTTCCGCAATCTCGAAAACCGCTGGAGCTTCGAGCCCAAAGGCGAGGGCGTTTGCGACGTCGGCTTCTTCCTCGCCTACGAGTTCAAGAGCCGCATGCTGGCGATGCTCATGGGCTCGATGTTCGACGCCGCGTTCGCGCGCTTTTCAACCGCGTTCGAAAAGCGGGCGGATGCGATCTACGGCCGGCCGAAGCTGGCATCGTCGTAGGGACACGTAGCCCGAGGTAAGCCCGTCACACCCGGCAATGACGCGGGTCATGGACGCGCTTGGCCGATAGCAACTACTACTAGTCTCCTGACTGGGGGGCGGCCGCGATCAGCGGCGGCTCGGCAGGCGCCGGGGCCGCGTTCGACTTGGGTTTGACGCGGAACAGGCCAAGGACCACGACGAAGAACATCGGGACGAAATAGATCACGAGGATCGTGGCACCGAACATGCCGCCGACAACCGCCACGCCGAGGGCGACATGGGCGCCGGCGCCGGCGCCCGTCGCCACCGCCAGGGGAATCGTTCCGAAGATGAACGCGAAGGATGTCATCAGGATCGGACGCAGACGTTCCTTAGAGGCATGGACCGCAGCCTCAGCGAGAGTACTTCCCTTGTCGAAGCCTTCCCGCGCAAATTCCACGATCAGGATGGCATTCTTGGTCGCGAGTCCGACCGTGGTCAGCAGACCCACTTGGAAGTAGATGTCGTTCTCGAGGCCTTTCCCCAGCGTCGCGGCAACGGCCCCGAGAACCCCGAACGGCACGGCGAGGATCACCGCCATCGGGATCGCCCAGCTCTCATAGAGAGCCGCAAGGCACAGGAGAACCGCGATGATCGAGACGAGGTAGAGCTTTCCGGCCTGGCCGGCCGATTCCTGCTGCTCGAATGACACGGAGGTCCATTCATGACCGACGCCTTGTGGCAGGGTGGCGGCGTATTGCTCCATGATCGCCATTGCCTGCCCCGAACTCACGCCGGGGGCCGGCTGGCCCAGGATTTCGATCGCCTCGACGCCATTATAGCGCTCGAGCTTCTGCGCTCCGATGTGCCAGGTGGCGCGAACGAAGCTCGACAGAGGCACCATCGCGCCCTTGTTGTTCCGCACGAACCACTTGCTCAGGTCCTTGGTCTGCATCCGGGAAGCCGCTTCGCCCTGGATGAACACACGCTTCGTCCTGCCGCTACGTGTGAACTGGTTCACGTAAAGCGACCCGAAGGATCCCTGCACTGTGGTATTGATATCCGCCATGCTCACGCCCATCGCATTAGCCTTCTCGCGATCGATCTCCAGCGTCACCTGCGGTGCGTCTTCAAGGCCGTTCGGACGCACGGCGACGAGGCGGGCGTCCTTGGACGCAAGCTTGAGAAGCTGGTTTCGCGCGGCTACCAGCGCCGAGTGGCCGAGATGGCCGCGGTCCTCCAGTTCGAAGTCAAAGCCCGTTGCATTCCCCAGCTCCATCACCGCCGGCGGCATGAACGGCGTGACGATCGCCCCCCTGTAGGCGTGGAAATGCTCAAATGCGCGTCGCGTCACCGCCTGGGCGGTTTGATCCGGTTTCGGCCGCTGGTCGAAATCCTTGAGGCTCAGGACCACGATCCCGGCATCCTGGGCACGGCCGCCGAAATTGAAGCCCATGACCGTCAAAACCGAGTCGACATTATCCTTCTCCTCGGTTTGGAAATAACGTCGAACGTCGTCGTTGACCTTCTCCGTCATCTCCGCGGTCGCTCCGGGGGGAAGTTGCACCTGAACGAAGATCGTCTTCTGGTCCTCATCCGGCATGAAGCCGGCCGGAATGAGGTCAAAAAGATAGCCGGTCAGCGCCACGAGGCCGACATAGACGAGCACCGCCGGGCGGACATGGCGGACTATCTTCGCCACGCCGTTTGCGTAGCCCGTGTTCGCTTTGTCGAATGTCCGGTTGAACCAGCCGAAAAAGCCCCGGGTTTTGCCATGCCCTCCATGAGCCGGCGCCTTGAGCATGGTCGCGCACAGCGCGGGCGTGAAGATCACGGCCATCAGCGCCGAGAGCAGCATCGCGGCAATGATCGTCACCGAGAACTGCCGATAGACCACGCCGGCCGAGCCGCCGAAGAATGCCATCGGGAGGAACACCGTTGAGATCACCAGGGCGATACCAACCAGCGCACCGGTGATCTGGTCCATCGAAACGCGGGTCGCCTCCTTGGGGGAGAGGCCTTCCTCCGCCATCAGGCGCTCGACATTCTCGACCACCACGATGGCGTCGTCCACCAGCAAGCCGATGGCAAGAACCATCGCCAACATGCTCAGCGTGTTGATCGTGTACCCCATTATCCCGAGAACGGCGAAGGTACCAAGCAGAACCACCGGAACGGCAATGGTGGGGATAAGGGTCGCGCGGATATTCTGGAGGAAGATAAACATCACCACGACGACCAGCGCGATCGAGATGAACAGCGTCTCCACGACTTCCTGAAGGGAGAGGACGACGACGGGGGCTGTGTCGTAAGGAAAGACCGTTTCCAGGCCATGCGGGAAATAGGGCTGCAAAGCCTTCAGCTCGGCTTTGATGGCGGCAGCGACCTGCAACTGGTTCGCGCCAGGCGCCAGATTGATGGCGATCGCAGCGGATTCCTCCCCATTGAACAGACCGCGCGGCTGATAGTTCTGGCTTCCGAGTTCAACCTTGGCCACATCTTTCAGGCGCACCTGCGAGCCGTCCGGATTCACCTTCAGCAGGATTTCCTTGAACTGCTCCGGCGTCGTAAATCGGGTTGGCCCGATGATCGTCGCATCGAGACGTTGCCCCTGCGTCGACGGAACCGCGCCGACTTCGCCGCTCGAGACCTGCACGTTCTGGCTGGTGATTGCCTGGCTCACATCGGAGATGGTCAGGGCGAAGCTGTCGAGCCTGGCGGGATCGAGCCAGATGCGCATCGCATACTCGGAGCCGAACAGCGTGTAGTCACCAACGCCAGCGATACGCGCGAGCGGGTTGACGACATTTGAGGCGATGTAGTCGGCGATCGCCTGTCTGTCCATCGAGTGATCTTTGGACACGAAGCCGACGATCATCATGAAATTTTTGGTGGCTTTCGTCACCGACAGACCTTGCGCCAGCACTTCGGGCGGCAGCATGGGCTGGGCAAGCGCCAGTTTGTTCTACCTGAACCTGCGCGATATTCGGGTCGGTGCCTTGGCGGAATGTCAGTATGATCTGCATCGAGCCGTCGGACTGGCTGTTTGCCGCCATGTATTCGAGGCCGTCCAGGCCATACATCTGCTGCTCGATCGGCTGGATGACGGTGTCGCGCACAGTCTCGGCCGAAGCGCCGGGATAGGTCACGTTGATCGTGATCGGCGGCGGTGCGATGCTGGGATACTGGCCGATCGGCAGCGACTGAACCGCGATGACGCCAACCATCATGATAATGAGCGCGATCACCCAAGCAAAGATTGGACGGTCTATAAAGAACCGAGACATGTCTGCGCCCTTTTCAGTCAGTTCGCCGTGGGCCGCGGGGCGACTTCGGTCGGGTGCACCTGCGCCCCGGGGGTTACGCGCTGGAGCCCTTCGGTGATGATCCGCTCGCCCGGGCTGAGGCCCTTCGTCACCACCCAGGAATCGCCCCTGGTCCCGTCGAGCTCGACCAGACGTTGCTCGACCTGGTCCTTGTCATTCACGATGTAGACATACGGGTCGGCATGAATGTTGCGTCCCACCGCGTTCTGCGGAACGAGGTAGGCGTTCTGGTCGGTTCCCTGGTGCAGGGTGGCATGCACGTACATACCTGGCAGCAGCAGGTGATCGGGGTTGGGGAAGACGGCGCGAAGCGTCATCGTGCCGGTGCCTTCGTCGACGCTGACTTCCGAGAACGCGAGCTTCCCCTGCCGTCCGTACGGTTTCCCGTCCTCCAGGGTGAGGTCGACGGCCGCCCCATCGTTGCTGCCCACCGTCAGATTCTTGGCTTGCAGCCTGCGGCGCAGTGGGAGGAGCTCGGCACTCGATTGCGTGACGTCGACGTAGATCGGGTCAAGCTGCGTCACCGTGGCGAGGGCCCCGCCCTGGTTCGCCGTCACGAGCGCTCCCTCGGTCACAGCGGAGCGGCCAATCCGGCCGGCGATCGGTGAGAGCATCTTGGTATAGGTCAGATTGATCGAGGCGTCCCTCAGTGCGGCCTGGTCGACTTTGACATTTGCCGCAGCCTCGCCCGCCGCGGCAATGGCGTGGTCGTTGTTCTCCCTGCTGACCCAGCTGTCGCGTGCGAGGGTGGCGTAACGGGCGGCATGGGCGTTGGCGTCAACCAAGGTAGCCTGATCACGGAGCAGGGCGCCTTCGGCCTTGCCATAGGCAGCCTCATAAGGAGCCGGATCGATCTGATAGAGCTGCTGCCCCACCGCGACATCAGAGCCCTCCTCGAACATCCGCTTCAGGATCACGCCGCTGACCTGCGGCCTGACCTCCGCCACGCGATAAGCCGTCGTCCGGCCCGGCACTTCCGCGAGGACGTCAACGGACTGGGGCTGGACACGACTGACTGTGACTTCTGCCGCCTTGGGATTGCTAGGCTGAACCGCCGGTGCGCAAGACGTGAGCGAGCAGATGAGGGCCGCGCTGGAAAGAAGAAACGTGCTGCGCGCTGCAGCGCAAGTTGACATGAGGCCTCCTAAACCGAAACCGCCTATATGTTGTCGGGTGACGAATTATGATTATCATCACCCCATATAGTACTCATTCGGGCTGCTGGCGCGCATGGGAGACATGCGCAGCCGGGAATCACTCATTGGCCGAACAGTTCTAGGGAAAATACGGAGTTTTCCAGTTCCTGAAGGCGCGCGACGGCTGAGGCTCATCGCTTACAGACGCCAATCTGTTGTCATATTCATGGTGACGACTTAAGATACTCATCACCATGAGAAATGCTCCCCATACCGCGGCCGGCCTAGCGACCCGGGAACGCATTATCGAGAATACGGAAATCCTGTTCCGCAAATACGGGCGACTGAAAACCACTGTGGCCGACATCGCTCAGATGTCAGGCATGTCGACTGCAAACGTTTACAAGTTCTTTTCATCGAAGGACGATCTGATAGAGGTCGTTGGCGAACGTGCCTTCGCAAAGCTGAGGATCGACATCACCAAAGTTGCCCGCTCGAAGGGACCCGCATGGCCCAAAATCGAACTGATGGTTTTGAAATACCATGGGATGCTACGCCAGGAACTTGGGAACGAGACTCATCTTCTTGAGATGGTGGTCGCAAGCCGGGAAAAGAGGCCGAGGTTCGTCGAAAATTTTGATAATTTCCTGGTTGCCAATGTCATGCAGAGTCTTGAGCAGGGTGTTGCGACAAAGGAATTCCGGGCACTTGATACTGTGATAACCGCCCAGGCAATCATGGATTGTCTTGTATTCGGGACCCATGCGCTGTTCGTGGGCGATCTGCCCGCCAAAGACCATGAGCGACGGTTGCGGGCTCAGCTAGCCCTCCTAGCGCATGCAGTCCGGCGCTGACCATATCCGGCTGAACCATTGCGGGCGACGGGAACGCGAGGTCTGAAGTTTGCCGCAACGCGCTCCTGAATTTCCTCAATCCACCGCTTTCACGATATCCGGCGGTTGCGAGGCGTAGTAGGCGGCGGCCCGCTCGATCTCCTGCGGCGTCATCGCGCGCGCGATGTTGCGCATCTGCTGGCTGATGTCGTTGCTCCGCTCGCCGGCGGCGAAGGCCTGGAGTTGCGCCTTCAAGTAAGCCTCCGACTGTCCCTCGAGCCAGGGGCTGCCGGTCTTGTTGTCGAGGCTGCCGTGGCAGGAGCCGCAGGGCGCGATGCCACGCATCGGCGCGCCGAAAATGACAATGCTGGGCTTGGGCAGTTGCGGCGTCGGGTGATAGGCCGGCAGCCGCGGCAGATAGGCGTAATAGTTGGAGAGATCGGCGATCTCCTGGTCCGTCAGGTTGACCGCGAACGGCGACATCACCGCATTGGTGCGCGCGCCGGAGCGGAAGTCATGCAGCTCCTTGTAGATGACCGCCGCATACTGGCCCGCGAGATTGGGGGAGTCCGCGCGGCTGAGGCCGATCGGGCCGTGGCAGATCGCGCAGCGCTGCGCCAGCGTTGCGCCGCGGCCAATTGCCTCCTGGCTCGGACGCGACAGGGTGTGGGAGGTCAGCACGACCTCCGACAGGCGCTTGCTCTCCTCAGGGGCCGCGACGCCTGCCACGCGCTGCGGCACACCGGCGGCGCTGCAGATCGCATCCCAGACATTTGCGAACTGGACCCAGGGCTGCGCGAAAGGCAGCACGATGAAGCCGACAATCGCCGTCACGATCAGGATCGCGGCGGTGATGCCGACACCTCGCGTGAAATGAGGATTGCGGAAGGTGAAGAGGTCGCGCGCACTCATCACTGCGCTCCCACATAGACCGCCGGCACCGACGTGCCCTCGGTCCTCGCCAAGGTGAGGATCGGATAGCCGTAATTGGTGAGGGTGAGGGCGATCATCAGCGCCACCCACAGCGCGTGCGTGTTGAGCGCGAGCGGAACGGTCGTCGACTGATGCACGGCAAGCGCAAAGCGATAGGCGCCGGCGTCAGCCTGAGGCGCGCGCATGCCGCGGGCCAGAACGATCAGGAACAGGATGCCTGACGTCAGCAGAATGAAGCCGCCGATCGCGGAGAAGGTCACCGACAGCGCCTGCGGCGCGATCGCGGGATCGCTGAAATCGAAATAGGCCATGCGGCGCGGCATGCCCAGAATACCGACCCAGTGCCAGGGGAAGGTGGTGACGATCATGCCGATGAACCACAGCCAGAGCTGGGTGCGGATCAGGCGGAGATCGTTCAGCTCGCGTCCGGTCAGATGCGGCCAGAGGTCATAGGCGATCGCGAAATACATGATCACGATGGCGCCGCCGAAGATCAGGTGGAAGTGGCCGGTGATCCATTGCGTGTTGTGGATCGACGAATCGAGCTGGTAGCTCATGTTGATGAGCCCGCCGGCGCCGCCGAAGCCGAGCATGACGAAGGAGAACGCGAGCGCCAGCATCATCGGGTTGTCCCAGGGCAACGCCCTGGTCCAGCCGAACATGCCGCGTCCGCCGCGCAGGCGCGCGGCGATCTCGACGGATGCGCAGATCGTGAAGACGGTGAGCAGCGTCGGCAGCGCGACCAGCGCCGTGAAGGTGGAATGGATGAACTTGAAGCCGGCACCGACCTGCGGGTCGGCGAAGGTGTGATGTATGCCGATCGGCATCGCCACGACCAGGAACAGGATGAACGCAATCCGCGCCATATTGTCGGAGTAGACGCGGCCGCCAATCGCGCGTGGCACGATGGTGTAATAGGCGATGTAGGTCGGCATCAGCCAGAAATAGACGATGGCGTGCAGCGTCCAGGAGAAGAACACGCGGGCAAGTCCGGCGTCGATGGTGGCTTTCAGCCCCGCCGCAACGGGAATAATCTGGAGCAAGAGCTCGAGCGCGGCGCCGACCGCGGTCCAGGCCCACAGATACGAGCCCGCCACATTGGCGAACATCGCCAGCGGCACCGCCGCACCGGGATGGGCCTTTCGCCAGACGCGTAGATTGATCGACATCAGCGCGACCCAGATCCAGGAGCCGACCACGACCAGCACGACGCCGAGATAGTAGAAAAGGTTGCCGATCAGCGGCGGATAGAAGGTGTAGAGCACTGAGGCACGGCCAAGCGCGATCGGGATCACCGCCATGATGCTGCCGGCGACGATCAGCCAGAAGCCGGCCCAGGCCCAGCGCACGCCGACCAGACGTTGCTCCAGTGCGGACTCGCTGATGGCATAGCCGAAGGCCATCGCGACGAGGGTCGGGAAAACGTAGCCCATCACCGTCCCGTGCGCGGTCAGCGAACGGTAATAGAGCTCGGGATTGGACAGCCATGTCCCGATCGGGCTGCGGATGAACATCTGCCACGCGCCGAGCGTGAGCGCGACGCCGAACACGATGAAAGCAAACCAGAAATGGGCGAGAATGAGCTTCCTATTGACCAACACAGCTCAACCTCCCGCCAGCCTTCGCGCGGTTCGCGAATTCGGTCTTGTCGATCACCCTGACCTTGCCCCACATGCCCTCGTGGCCGAAGCTGCAAAACTCCTGGCAGGGCATCAGATAGTCGCCGTTCCTGGTAAAGCGCATGAGCTGCTCGGAGACGTAGCCCGGCACCAGCATGGTGTTGATGTTGGTGCCCTGGATCAGGATGCCGTGCACGACGTCGGCGCTGGTGGCGCGCAGTGTGATCGGCGTATCGGACGGCACCAGGATGCAGGCCGGCGTGAAGGAATATTGCTGGCCGATCGCGCGCACGGTCACGGCGCCATTGGCTTCCAGCACGCTGCCGAGATTGCTCTCGACGAACTCGCCGGACAGATGCAGCCGCGAGGGATCGGTGGTCTCGACGCGCGGCTGCGGCATGGTCGCACGATGGATGCCTGCGAACGCCGCCAGTACGGCCATCATCAGGACTATTACGACGGCAATGATGGCCCAGCGCCGCTCGACGCGGGCCGCAATGTCAGCACCGTGATGGGTTCCCTCTGCACTCATTGCAGCGACCCGCGCGGAAGGAAGACGAACAGATAGAACGCGAACCATATCGCGACCACGCAGGCCGTGGCGATGCCCGCGAGGACGATCGCGCCGGACGGGCCTCGTGCGACGACCTCGTTGACGGCCTGATCGGCGGCGGCTGGGCTGGTCGGCGGATCGGAATTGAACATGGCGGATCTCAGTTCAGCGGTGCGGAGCGCAGCTCGTTGGCCTCGCGCGCCGAGACCGGCGTGCCGCGATTGCCCCAGGCGGTGCGGATGTAGGAGACGACGGCGGCGACCTCGTTGTCGGACAGGAGTCCTGCAAACGGCGGCATGCCGTAGGGCATCGGATTGCCCTTGGTGCCCGGCGGATAGCCGCCATTGAGCACCATGCGGATCGGATTGACTGCCGACTGCATCTCGATCGACTGGTTGTTGGCGAGCGGCGGCCAGTGCGGCGGCTTGCCTTCACCCTGGGTGCCGTGACAGGTCGCGCAGTGCTTGTCGTAGACGGTCTTGCCGAGGCTGATCAGCAGGCTGCTTTCGGTGGTCGGCAGCGCCGAACTGGCCGCTGGAGGCGGCGAGGGCTCCGAGATGCCCTTCAGGTAGACCGCCATCGCCCTGATGTCCTCGTCGCTCAGATATTGCAGGCTGTTGTGCACGACTTCGGCCATCGGGCCGTATACGACGCCGCGCGCCGAAACGCCGGTCTGGAGCAGATCAGTGATGTCCTGGATGCTCCAGTCGCCGAGTCCCGCCTCGCGGTTCGAGGTGAGCGAGGGCGCGTACCAGTTCTGCATCGGGATCAGGCCGCCCTTGAATGCGTCGGACGGCGAGGTGCCGCCGAGCGCGTTGATCGGCGAATGGCACATGCCGCAATGGCCGAGGCCCTCGACCAGATAGGCGCCGCGATTCCATTCCGCCGATTGCTTCGGATCCGGCTTGAACTCGCCCTCGCTGAAGAACAGCGTGCGCCAGCCGAGGATGAGCTGGCGGTTGTCATAGGGGAAACGTAGCTCATGCGGCCGGTTCCTCTGGTTCACCGGCGCGATTGATCTGAGATAGGCGAAGATCGCGTCGCTGTCGGCGCGCGTGACCTTCGTGTAGGACGCGAACGGCATGGCCGGATAGATCAGTCCGCCGTCCGGAAAGCGGCCGCTGTGCATGGCCTTGTAGAAGTCGTCGGCGCTCCACTTGCCGATCCCGGTTTCCGGGTCCGGCGTGATGTTGGAAGTGTAGAGCGTGCCGAACGGGGTCGGCATGGCGCGGCCGCCGGCGAACAGGCGCCCCTCCGGCGCGGTGTGGCAGGCGGTGCAGTCGCCGGCACGGGCGAGATATTCGCCGCGCGCGATGAGGTCACTGGTTTTGTCCTGCGCCTGCGCGGCCGTGGTGAACGCGGTGAGTGCGAGGAGTGCGATCGACAGTTTCGAGCCCATCATCCGCCTCGTCAGTTGGGCTGGCTGCCGCAGCCGAAGGGCAGCGCGTAGGTGCCTTTCGGCACGGGCGCCGGGTTGGCCGGCGCCGTCCGCGTCGCGAGCCAGGCCGCAACGGCGGTGACGTCAGACTCGGTCAGATGGCCCGCGACTTCCTGCATGCAGTCGGGCGATTTTGCGGTGCGGGTGCCGTAACGCCAGGCACCGAGCTGGGCGCTGATGTAATTGGCGCGCAGGCCGAGCAGGCCGGGGATGCCGGGTTGCATACCCGTGAGTCCCGGGCCATGGCAGCTGACGCAGGCCGGAATGTTGCGCCCCGCATCGCCGTGGGTTGCAAGCAACTCGCCATGAGCAAGGACTTCCTTGCTGACCTCACTCGGCGCCGGCGGCGGCACTGGCGGATGTTCGTTGGCAAAATACTCCGCCATCGCCTCCAGATACGGGTCAGGCAGAAACTCCAGCAGATAGTTCATCGGCGGATATTTGCGCCGGCCGCTGCGGAAGGCGAGGAGCTGGTTGTAGAGATATCCGGCGGGCTTGCCGCCGAGCCGTGGGAAATAGACGTCGCTGGTGCCTTCGCCCTTGTTTCCGTGACAGGGCGTGCAGGCTTCCACCCGCGCCGCCATCGTATCCGGCGGCTGATTGGCCGTTTGTGCGGCCGCACCATCAAAGGCGGCCAAGGTGGCAATGGCGATTGCCAGAGCAGTGTAGCGAGCGAACACTGGGTCGCCCTCCAGAAAGCTGAACCGGGTTGAGTCCTGGCCACAACGTAGAGCGGCATTATTGCGCCAATATTTTTCCGCGCAAGCCCGCACCGCAATGATGACGTGCAGTGACCCTGTTTGCATTTGCGATCGTGGTCGATTTCGACAAATTTGCGTGCAATTTGAAAAGCAAACATGACACTGCTGCCTCGCGACGCGGCTCGCCCGAGCTTTGTTCCATCGTGTCGCCCTCCTTGTCAGAGGGCGCAGGGAAGACCGGGTGCCGGCGGGGCACCCGCGGTCCACTGTGCGAAAGTTGCGCTACGAAGACTGCACAGCGGCATACAGGTGGTGCCGGAAACAACCCGGCCTTCCCTGCGCAGTGGTTTGACGGCTTATGCCGTGCTCTCCCCGGGGAGCGATGCACTATTGCCCCCGTCGCCTTGCGGATGGCTGACGCGCGGGCCCGGTCGGCCCGCACGCATCACCGCAAGACTTGGCGCACAGGCTCCGGGCGCCAGGACGACACGGTTTTGCCGTACGCCGACCGCACCGGTCGTATGCGCGCGGCTCTCGCTCACGGTCTCCCGCCCTGCGATGCCCTTCGCGCCGGTGCTGTCGACGTCCACCACAGCTCATCCCGCGTGTCGTGACGATCGCGATACGCCCCTCTGACCGGGATGAGGTGGCAGCACAATGCGATAAATCAGAAATTCGGTAAAGTGGAATATTTTCGCGCGCGCCGATTGACCCGCAGGTTGGGTGTTTTGCCGGTCGCGCAACGCAAGGGGTTGTGGCCCGGATGGAGCGAAGCGAATTCCGGGCTACGGCAGTGTTTAGCCGCGCGGCGACCGTGGCGGCCTTCGCTTCACCGCATGGCGGCGCGGCGAGCGTGTCACGCGCGGACGCAGGCGGCTTGCGGCGGTGCGGCGTGGCTTGACCTGGGCCTGCGGGCCGCGGGCGAGGTCCATCAGCATGCGCAACGCCTCGACCACCGAGCGCTGACGCACGGCGGTTCGGCCGATTGCGCCGAAGCGATGCTCGCGGTGGATGATGCGGCCGTCGCGCGCGGCGGCGGCGAAATGCACGAGACCGACCGGCTTGCCCGGCGTGGCGCCGCCCGGGCCCGCAATGCCGGTGATGGCAACCGCGAGATCGACGTCGGCACGTTCCAGCGCGCCGACCGCCATCGCGGTCGCGGTCTCCTTGCTGACGGCGCCGAAGTTCGCGAGCGTGCCGGCCTCGACGCCGAGCATCGCGCGCTTGGCGTCATTGGAATAGGTGACGAAGCCGCGATCGATCACGTCGGACGAGCCGGGGATGTCGGTGAGCGCGCCCGCGACGAGGCCGCCGGTGCAGGACTCAGCGGTCGCGATCGTCAGCTTGCGCATCCGGCACAGGTCGAGCAGCGAGCGGGAGAGGGCGCGTGCGTCGCTGCCGCCCATGACCTAGATGCTCCAGGGCAGGCGGATGGTGGCGCTCGCGGTGGCAGCGATGCCTTCCTCGCGGCCGGTGAAGCCGAGCCGCTCGCTGGTCGTCGCCTTCACCGCGATGCGGGAAATGTCGACGCCGGAGATCTCCGCGATCCGCGCGCGCATGGCGTCGCGCAAGGGGCCGATCTTCGGCCGCTCGCAGATCAGCGTGACTTCAAGGTTGGCGACGCGGCCCCCGCGCTGTGCGACGCGATCGATGGCGTATTTCAGGAACTGGTCGGACGAGGCCCCCTTCCACTTCGCGTCGCTCGGCGGGAAGTGCGAGCCGATGTCACCGTCAGCGAGCGCACCGAGGATGGCGTCGACCAGCGCATGCAGGCCGACATCGCCGTCGGAATGCGCCAGGAAGCCCTTGCTGTGCGGCACGCGCACGCCGCAGATCATGAGATGGTCGCCTTCGCCGAAAGCGTGCACGTCGTAGCCCGTGCCGGTCCTGATGTCGCCGAGCAGGCTGGCGAGGCGCGCTTCCTCGCGCACGAAATCCTCGGGGGTGGTGAGCTTCATATTGGCAACATCGCCTTCAAAGGTTGCAACCGTCAATCCCGCCCATTCGGCGATCGCGGCATCGTCGGTGAAATCGCTGCGCCCGTCCTTCGCCGCGCGACGATGCGCCTCCAGGATGACGTCGAAACGAAATGATTGCGGCGTCTGCGCGATTCGCAACCGGGCGCGGTCCGGCGTGTCCTCGACATTGCCGCTCTCACCGGTAAGCTTGATCGTGTCCGTGACCGGGATGGCGGGGATCGCGGCCCCGGTACGGCTCGCCGCCTCGATCGCGCGCGAGATCAGGCCCTGCGAGACGAAGGGCCGCGCGGCGTCGTGGATCAGAACGATGTCCGGCTTGTGCTTTGAGAGCGCCTCGAGGCCGGCGAGCACCGAAGCCTGACGGGTGGCGCCGCCATTGGTCGGCGGCTCATGCTTGAGACCGGCGACCGCTGCCGTGAACATGGCGCTGTCGTCGGGGTTGACCACCGGTTGCACCACGAACACGTCGGGGTGGCGGCTGAAGGCTTCCATGGCACGAAAGATCACAGGCTGGCCGCCGATCGAGCGATATTGCTTCGGCCCGCCGGCGCCGGCGCGCAGGCCGCGACCTGCCGCAACGAGAACGACTGCGGTGCGCTCTGATTTCGCCATGGGACTCAAATACTCAGTTGCTAGTGGGGAGTCGGGGAGTGGGTGATTGCCGGCATGCCTCTAGCACGGCAGGCCCGCAAAAAAAGGGGGTTTCCCTGGATTGTGGGAAACAGCATTTTGCTGCACTGCACTTGAAAGATCTGCAGAACTGTCTAAAGTGTAGGCATGACGCTTGACTGCACAAGAATTGTGCGCAAGATAGGTCGTGGCAGGCGCATGAGGCCCTGTCCAGCCAACGAGACCCCTGTGACCGGCTCGGTAGTATCAGGCTCTAAAGCGTTGAAAATTGGCGATATTAATGTCGCCACCCCGGTTTTCCTGGCGCCGATGTCGGGGGTCACTGACTCGCCCGTCCGGCGCCTGGCTGCCGAGCTCGGGGCCGGTTTGGTCGTGTCCGAAATGACCGCAAGTGATGAGCTCGCCAACGGCCATCGGATGTCGCGGTTGCGCTGCGAAGCGACGGGGATCGGCCCGCACGTGGTCCAGCTGGCCGGTTGCGAGACGCACTGGATGGCTGAAGGCGCCCGGATCGCCGAAGCCGAGGGCGCCGACATCATCGATATCAACATGGGCTGTCCGGCCCGCCACGTCACCGGCGGCCAGTCCGGCTCGGCCCTGATGCGGGATCTCGATCATGCCGTCAGCCTGATCGATGCGACGATCGCTGCGGTGAAGGTGCCGGTGACGCTGAAGATGCGGCTCGGCTGGGACGATCGCACCCGCAACGCGCCGGAGTTGGCGCGCCGCGCTGAAGCCGCCGGCATCAAGCTCGTCACCGTGCATGGCCGCACCCGCTGTCAGTTCTACAAGGGCGACGCCGATTGGGACGCGATCCGTACGGTGCGCGAGGCGATCTCCATTCCGCTCGTCGTCAATGGCGACATCACGTCTCATGAAAAAGCGCTCGCGGCGCTCGAGGCGTCCGGCGCCGATGCCGTGATGATCGGCCGCGGCGCGCAAGGGCAGCCCTGGCTGCCCGGCCAGATCGGCCGCCGCCTGAAGGGCGGGGCCGCCGAGGATACGCCATCGCTCGCGACGCAGCTGCATTATGTCCGCACGCTCTACGAGGGCGTCTGCGCGCTCTACGGCCTGCGCATTGGCCTCAAGCACGCGCGCAAGCATCTCGGCTGGGCGCTCGACGTCGCAGCGGATGCGAGTGGCGCGCCGGTCGAGAAACTGAAGGGCTGGCGCCAGAAGATCCTCACCTCGGAGGATCCGCGGCTCGTCCACCAATCGCTACAAGATGCCTTCGACGACTTCGCATGGAGCGCTGCTGCATGAGCTCAGCCGCTGACCATCGTCGGCTGCCACTGTCCGACAGCGACGCGATCCTGGATGCCTTGCCCAATCCCGTGCTCATGATCGGACCGGACGGCAAGATCGTCGCCGCCAACATCGCAACCGAAGCCTTCTTCGATATCTCGACGCAGTTCCTGAAGCGGCAGTCTCTGAAAGAGCTGGTGCCGTTTGGCAGCCCCTTGCTGGCGCTGATCGACCAGGTGCGTTCGTCTAACTCGCCGGTCAACGAATACAAGGTCGATCTGGGCACGCCGCGCATAGGCGGCGATCGTCAGGTCGATCTGCATGTCGCCCCGCTCACGGAGCGGCCGGGCCATATCGTGGTGATGCTCCAGGAGCGCACCATCGCCGACAAGATGGACCGCCAACTCACCCATCGCAGCGCCGCGCGCTCGGTGATCGCACTGGCGGCCATGCTGGCGCACGAGATCAAGAACCCGCTCTCCGGCATCCGCGGCGCGGCACAGCTTCTGGAGCAGCAGGCCTCGTCCGAGGACCGCATGCTGACGCGCCTGATCTGCGACGAGGCCGACCGCATCGTGACCCTGGTCGACCGCATGGAGGTGTTCGGCGACGAGCGGCCCGTGGTGCGCGGTCCGGTCAACATCCATTCGGTGCTCGACCACGTGAAGCGGCTGGCGCAGTCCGGCTTTGCCCGCAACATCCGCTTCGTCGAAGATTACGACCCGTCGCTGCCGCCGGTGCTGGCGAACCAGGACCAGCTCATCCAGGTGTTCCTCAATCTCGTGAAGAACGCCGCCGAAGCCGTGATCGACGTTCCTGACGCCGAGATCCAGCTCACCACCGCGTTCCGCCCCGGCGTGCGCCTGTCAGTTCCCGGTCAAAAATCCCGGGTATCCCTGCCGCTCGAGTTCTGCGTGAGAGATAACGGACCAGGCGTGCCGGACGATCTTCTGTCCAACCTGTTCGATCCCTTCGTGACCACAAAGCAGACCGGCTCAGGTCTGGGCCTCGCGCTGGTCGCAAAGATCGTGGGCGATCACGGGGGCATCATCGAATGCGAATCTCAGCCGCGCAAGACCACCTTCCGCGTGCTGATGCCGATGTATTCGACATCGGTCAAACATGCCGATCATAGCAGTCGCGACGGCTCTGCCGGGAAGCCGTCGTCTGCGTCACAGGAGGGCAAAATGAGGATTAGCGATGCCCGCAGGTAGCATTCTCGTCGCTGATGACGACACAGCCATCCGCACTGTTCTCAATCAGGCACTATCCCGCGCCGGCTACGAGGTCAGGCTGACCGGCAACGCCGCGACGCTGTGGCGTTGGGTCAGCCAGGGGGAGGGCGATCTCGTGATCACCGACGTGGTGATGCCCGACGAGAACGCGTTCGACCTGTTGCCGCGGATCAAGAAGATGCGGCCGAATTTGCCGGTCATCGTCATGAGCGCGCAGAACACGTTCATGACGGCGATCCGCGCCTCCGAACGCGGGGCGTACGAATATCTGCCAAAACCCTTCGACCTGAAGGAACTGATCGCCATCGTCGGCCGCGCGCTGGCCGAGCCAAAGGAGCGGCCCTCGACGCCGGACGACGACGCCGAGATGGAGGCGATCCCGCTGGTCGGCCGCTCGCCGGCGATGCAGGAAATCTATCGGGTGCTTGCGCGCCTGATGCAGACCGATCTCACCGTGATGATCACTGGCGAGTCCGGCACCGGCAAGGAGCTGGTGGCGCGCGCGCTGCATGATTACGGCAAGCGCCGCAACGGCCCGTTCGTCGCCGTCAACATGGCAGCTATCCCGCGCGACCTGATTGAATCAGAACTGTTCGGCCATGAACGCGGCGCCTTCACCGGTGCCAACACCCGCGCCTCCGGCCGGTTCGAGCAGGCCGAGGGCGGCACGCTGTTCCTCGATGAGATCGGCGACATGCCGATGGAGGCGCAGACCCGCTTGCTGCGCGTGCTCCAGCAGGGCGAATACACCACCGTCGGCGGCCGCACCCCGATCAAGACCGACGTGCGGATCGTCGCGGCCTCCAACAAGGATCTGCGCGTCCTGATTCAGCAGGGCCTGTTCCGCGAAGATCTGTTCTTCCGCCTCAACGTCGTGCCGCTGCGGCTGCCTCCCTTGCGCGAGCGCATCGAGGACCTGCCCGATCTCGTCCGTCACTTCTTTACGCTGGCCGAAAAGGACGGCCTGCCACCGAAGAAGCTCGATGCGCTGGCGCTCGAGCGGCTGAAGCAGCACCGCTGGCCCGGCAACGTGCGCGAACTCGAAAACCTCGCACGACGTCTCGCTGCACTTTATCCGCAGGACGTGATCACGGCCTCAGTCATCGACGGCGAGCTTGCGCCGCCCTCGGTCAGCCCGGGTGCTGCGGTCCAGCAGGGCGTCGACAATCTCGGCGGCGCGGTGGAGGCGTATCTGTCCTCGCACTTCCAGGGCTTTCCGAACGGCGTGCCGCCTCCCGGCCTCTATCACCGTATCCTCAAGGAGATCGAGGTGCCGCTGCTCACGGCCGCGCTCGCCGCCACCCGCGGCAATCAGATCCGCGCCGCCGACCTGCTCGGCCTCAACCGCAACACGCTGCGCAAGAAGATCCGGGATCTCGACATCCAGGTCTATCGGAGCGGGGGCTAGACCCCCGGAACGGTGGCTCAGCTCCCCCTACCAAAGCGGAGCTGAGCCTGTCCGGATCGCGCTGGCCGTTTTGGCTGACGCGGTGAGCAGAAGTCCGAATCGGGCCGAATTGTTCCGCGGTAACCTACCAATGGGTCGTTCCGCCGCAGCGTGCGACGTCGCACTCATCTGAAAAGTCGGCCTGGGACCGGCACGACCTTGGCGACGTTTGCTGCGGGTTCCAGCATTCCGGGGCCGCTGATCAGGAGGTCAGCGGCTACGATGAGCAGCAGCACGGCCGACACCATGATCGCGAGGAAGAACTTGTCCATCCCGGTCAAGCCGCGGCGGCGGAAAACCGTTCCCGCACGCGAGGTCTGCGACTTGCGAATGCGACGATCATTCGCTTGGGGCCACGCCGATGCTGTCCAGGGTTTCATTCCAGAGGCGGCGCACCTCGGCATGCCGCCGCTCGAGCGCCGCGCTGACGGCATCGCGGAACGGCTGGAGGTCAGGTCCTTTCAGGAACAGGATTTGCGCCTGTAACAGCCGGCCGCTCTCGAACTCGATGCGGCGGAGAGCCATCACGAAAGGATCGTTCGCGTTTGCTTCCGTCGGCAGTAACGCTGCAGGTCGGATTCCAGCGTGGATCGCGTGAGCCAGTGTCGCGAGGTGAATGGCCTGTCCGCGGGCGTGATCGGCGATGCCTTCGATCGGCGCCGGCAGCCAGGCCATCTCCCAGGAGACGGCCATGGGCCCCAGCGCGAGATCCGGAACCCACGCGGTCGCGCGCATGAGAAGCGAAACGATCTCGCTCTCGCGATAGAACTGCGCATTCAGCTCGGTCTGCCAGGCGGCGTCGAGGTTCACGGGCAGGGCGAATGCGAATTGCCGCGCCAGCGCGCCGTGGGCAGAGATCAGGAACGCGGCGACCCGCGTCTGCTGGTGCGGCGGAACGCGACCGTCAGCCTCCAGCGGGCCGAAGAACGCGCTCATGTCGCCGCCCTCTGCACCGGGATCGCGCGCAGATGATCATAGCCGGCGGGAAACGGCGAAAATTCTCCGCCGGCATCTTCCGGCGCGATCCACACCGCCTTGTTGCCCTGCCAGCGACCGGCCATCACGTCCTCGGCGAAGCGCGCCAGCAGGTCGGCGGTCAGCGCAGCCTTCTCGAGCGTGAAGGCGTGGTAGGCCCTTGGGATGATGACGAGCGCACTATTGGGAATCTCCACACGCAGGGTCTCGTGCAGTGCCCGCGGCGTCAGGAAGTCGAACTCGCCGTTCAGGATCATGGTCGGAACAGTGATCGAAGAGAGGAGCGGTGTCAGCGGCTTGAAGTCCAGGAAGGACTCCATCAGGTTCTGAAGTGCGTAGACGTCATTGACCAGCCAGCCCTGCCGCTTGACGCTGTCGAGCTTGTCCAGGAGCGGCTTCAGCCATTGGTCGGACAGGTTCATCGGCAGCAGCAGATCCTGGAGATAGCCGGTGCCGCCGAGGATGAGACCTGTGCGCAAGGCATTGCCGATCAGAAGCAGCTGCGGCGAAAGCTCCGCAAAACAGCTCATCGGCACGAGACCCGACAGCCGCGCGCCGTGCTCGATGGCATAGCGCAGCGCGATCAGCCCGCCGAAGCTGATGCCGCTGAGAAAGACCGGACCGTCGCCGAGTTCGCCGATCAGGCGATGCAGCACCGCAATATGGTCGTCCTGATTGATGAACAATGCAGGCTTGTCGGAGACGCCCTGGCCAAGCAGGTCGAATGTCGCAACCCGAAAGCGCCGTGCGACCAGCGCATCTCGATAGGCGCCCCAGAGTTCGGAATATTGTGTCAGTCCGTTGACCAGCACATAGGCGGGCGCATCGGCCGGCCCGTCGAGCTCATAGCGGATTCGGTATGAGCCATGACTGAGGAAGGGCATTGCGGGGACCGGCCAGCGTGATGATGGCCGCGATCCTCGACGCGTGCGTGAGGATTCCATTGAGCTAAATCAAACCTCCCCAACGCACTCTCACTAGCGTTCGCGCAAAACACCGCCAGGAGGAGCCCGCAATGACCGGGGGAAACGTGCTGAAGCATTGCTTCGTCAGCCTGATCTTGTTGCTGGTCGGCACGGCGCTCGCGGTCGCGCAGCCATTCACGCGCCGATCATCGCAGATGCAGCATGACGGTCTCAAGAAAACCTATGAGATCGCGAATTTCCGCATCGGCGGGAAATACGATCTGTCCGACCCGTCCAAATGGGAGAACGGCGGCGAGGGCGGTGTAACGCTGGAATCGCTGGGGGCGGGCAAGCTGCGTACCGCGTACATTGCGATCGGCAACGCGCGACGCAATGCTGCCGGGGAAATCACCAATGCGATCGTGATCAATTCCTACTATTCCGGCGATTCCACCGACATGTATGAGCAGTGGGTCAAAGGCGCGCCCCTGTCAGGCGGCGTTCCCATCATCGGCCCGGGACGGCCGATCGACACCAATCGCTACTACGTCATCATGGTCGATCCACTCGGCACGTGGGGCGCGAGCAAGCCGTCCGACGGTCTCGGCATCAAGTTTCCGCAGTACAGCTACTTCGACATGGTGCAGGCGAACTACCGCCTGCTGCGCGACGAGCTGAAAGTCGCGCGCGTCGCGCTGGTCACCGGCGTCTCGATGGGCGGCACGCAGACCTATGTCTGGGGCGTGATGCATCCGGAGTTCATCAACGCGCTGATGCCGATCGGCGGAACGACGCAGTCGGATGCCGGAGATCCCGTCGGCAACTGGACCTTCCAGATGATGACGGCCGCGATCGAATCCGACCCCGTGTGGCAGGCCACGAACGGCGATTACTACAAGATGCCAAAGGAGAAGCACCCCGTGCCGGGCGTTGCATTCGGTTGGTCCATCCTCGGCTTGACCGGATACGATTTCGGCTATCGCACGACCCAGAATTTCGCCGCAGTCCAGCCCGAAATTTTCTACTGGGATCCGCCGAACGAGAAGGCCGGGTTGAACGTCACCAACCGCGCCAAGCTCTATGACGCGGTCGACCTCGTCTGGCGCAACCGGGTCGGCGAGATCCACAACATCAATCCCTATCTTGGCCGCATCCGGGCGCGCACGCTGGTGATGCACATCACCAACGACCTCTGGCTGAACTTCAAGCTGGCCCAGCAGGCCGTCGATCGTGTGCCCGGCGCAGACCTCATCGCCGAGGAAAGCCCGGTTGCCCATTACGGCGTGTTCCCGCTCATCAACAATCGCAAGAACGATCCGAAGTTCGTCACCTTCATGGATGACGTCGCAAGCCTCGACCGCGCGAATAAGTTCGTCGACAAGAACTTCCGTGTCCCTGGCGTGGCCGAGAACATCGATGCAAAGAAGTCGTTCTGGAAGGATTTCGTGACCTATCCCTATCCGGTCAAGTTCGCCAACGCGAAGGACAAGAGCGGCAATTCCTGGCAGATCGGCTACATGGATGAATATGCCGGCACCGACAAGGATCCGAAGGTGCTCGTCATCATCCACGGCAAGGGTGCATTCGGCGGGCACTACGGCAACATCATGCAGTATGCGCTGCGCAGCGGGCTTCGCGTGATCGTGCCCGACCTGCCGCATTACGGCATGTCCGGGCCCGGCAATCTCGACAAGAGCCCGGCGCGTACCATGCAGGACATGCGCGAGGTCATCTACGACCTCGTCGTCAACCAGCTCGGTGTGAAGAAGGCCTATTATCTCGGCCATTCGCTCGGCGGGCAGTTCGTGATGGGTTATGCGCTGACCTGGCCGGACGCGGTACAGGGGCTCGCACTGGAAGCGCCGTCAGGCCTCGAGGAATATCCGCGCGACATCACCATCGCCAAGGACAAGAAGGCGCGGTTGTTCGACCCGGCCTTCGACCATGACTTTGACAAGTGGAGGGCGACCTGGGACCAGACCGGCATCCTTGCCGCGGAGAAGGCCCGCGACGAGCAGAACATTCGCGATTTCTTCTTCTTCAAGAAGCGTGATCCCGTGACGGGGGCGGTCTCGGCGGCCAAGAGCGGCTACTTCTTCAGCGACAGCGAATACGCCCGCTTCCACACCGAGCAGCGCGTCGGGCTGACCAAGGGCAATCCCAAAGAGCTCGAGCAATGGTGCAACGTCTTCATCTACGACATCTACACCATCGGCGCTGAGGTTCAGCAGGACGATCCGAAGAACCTTTATGAGCGGCTCACCCAGATCAAGGCGCCGATCTTCCTTGCGTTCGGCGACAAGGAGCCCTTCATCCCGACGCCCGCGTTCAACGGGTTGACGGATCTCGGCCGCGACGTCATCACGCCGTTCATGACGCGCATGACGAATGCAGGCAACCGGCCGATCCTGAAGATCTATCCGGAGACCGGGCACTTCATCCACACCGACAATCCGGTCGAGTACCCGGTCGACGTCGTGGATTTCGTGACAAGGGGGAACGTCGACACGTCAACGCCGCTCGGCATCGACCGCATGATCAGGGGGGCCGTGGTCTCGGCCCTGCCGGTGGCGCCGACGCCGCCGGGTGCGGCACCCACGGCCGGCCTCAACAAATAGGGCCGCACATGCCAGGGAGCGTGCCAAGGAGTGTACCAAGGGTGCAGGCGGGTGAGGTCCAGCTCGGCTGGCGGGAGTGGGGACGCGGTGACGTCACCGTCGTCTTCATCCACGGCAACCTCGCCAGCAAGGACTGGATCGAGCTCGCTGCGCCCTTGTTTCCGTCGGGCCTCCGCGTCATCGGCCTCGACTGGCGCGGTTGTGGCGACAGCGACCGGCCGAAGCCTGCACCCGAGTACGCCAACTATTCGATGCAGCAGCATGCAGAGGATATGCTGGCGGCGCTCGATACGCTTGATGTCCGCTATTGCCATCTTGCGACGCACTCGACCGGGGGGATCATCGCCGCGCGGATGCTCCTGATGCAGCCCGAGCGCTTCGGGCGGGTGTTCGCGCTCGATCCGGTGACGCCCCTCGGCATGGCCTTCAACGCCGACCAGATCGGCCTTTTCCGCGCGATGATGGCGAGCAAGGAGCTGACGCGGACGATCATGGCGACCGCGGCATCCTCGCTGTTCGTGCCGGAGAGTATGGCGCCGGACACCGTTCCGCGGTTCCGCGAGGGGCTGGGCGAGATTCAGGCGCTGTTTGATCGCATCATCGAACAGACCTTTGGTGTCTCCGAGGGCATCTGGATCGGGACCCCGGTGAACCTCACGCGGGAGAAGGAAAGCCGCGAATTGGAGCGGCGCATGCCGGAACTGAAGCATCCGCGTCTGGTTCTATGGGGCGAATGGGACGGCTGGATTCCGTTCGGTGATCTGCGCATTATGGCCGCGGCGATGCCGGATTGTCGCCTCGTGACCGTGCCCGGCGTCGGACATTCGATGAATCTCGAACGACCGGCGCTCTATGCCGGGTATTTCGGCGCCTGGTTCGGAGGGCTTTCAGCGTAACCGCCAAACCTTTGAAGGGAGACATGTCATGGCAGAGACCAACCCGTCCGTTGAGAGCGTGCGCGCGACGTTGACCGAGACGCTCGGCCGCCTGCGCAAGGCCAATGCGGAATATTTCCAGTTGTTGGAAAAGGGGCTCAGTTCATCGTCGCTGCCGATCGCGAACCAGGCCAAGGAGTTCTGCAGCTTCATGGAGCGCAACGTCTCCGCGACCTTCGATCTCGGCGACAAGCTGATCCATGCCAAGGACGTGCAGGACGCGCTCAAGCTTCAGGGCGAATTCTTCCAGGACCAGATGCGGGCGCTGACCGACCAGGCCCGAAGCATGGGCGAGTCCGCGATGAAGGCCGCGAGCGGCATTTTCGGCCAGAAGAGCTGAAACGCGGCCGGCGGCCATAGAAGGCGAGGGACACGAGACTCGTCTCAACCCGGGTCGAACTGGGCGAAGTCCGATCCCGGGGGGCAACGTGGCGCGGGTTCGCCCTTCGGCGTTTCGTGCGGCCGCGAAGCATCACCCGCGCCCCTGTCCCGAACGCGTCGTCCCAGGAGATGGAACAGCAGTTCCACCACCTCTGTTTAACGAAAGGTACCTCAGTCCTCACTCGCGTCATCATCGCCGAGGATACGATCGAGCTGTCGGGACGAGCGGCAATTGCGACGCTGGTCGCGGCGGACCGGCCGTACGGAGGGCCATCGAATCCTGCACCGCGCACTGGTAAAACGTGGCCAAAAGAAGAAGTTGAAATGGATAAGTGGCTGAAATTATTTGACGACTTCATACTGTCGCGTCTCGGCAACAATGTGGTACGAATACATCAACCCCCGTTTTCAGCATCACCATTGCCGGAATGACCAGCGCAGATACCTCGGCCGCACACTTCGACACGGCCCCAGCGGAAGAGCCCCGGCGTTGGTCGGCGCGACGCTGGCTGGCGCCCTTTGCCGTGGCGCTGGCGCTGCTGTCGGCCCTCCTGACCTTTCTGGTGCTGACCGGCCTCACGAACATCGAGCCGACGCCCGAGGTTGTTCGCTCGTTCTATCTGATCAATGCGGGCACGATCTTGCTCCTGGTCGGGATCATCGTCCGCGAGCTCTGGCAGCTGATCCTGGCCCGCAGGCGGGGAAGGGCGGCGGCGCGACTTCATGTCCAGATCGTCAGCCTGTTCTCGATCGTGGCGGTGCTGCCAGCAGTGCTGGTCGCCATCGTTGCCAACGTCACCATCGAGCGCGGCCTCGACCGGTTGTTCTCCGGGCCGACCAAGGAAGTGATCCAGAACTCGCTGACGATTGCGCGGGCCTATATGCAGGACCATGCGCAATTGATCCGCGGCGACATCATCGGCATGGCCAACGACATCGCGCACGCCCGACCGCTCTACGACCAGGATCGCCGCTCGTTCCGCGAGCTGCTGACGGCCAGCGCCTCCTCCCGCAATTTGCCGGGCGCGATGATCATCGACAAGAATACGAACATCCTGGAATCGGCCGAGACCGGCATGCGGTTGGCCTATTCGCCGCCGGCCCCGGACTTCCTCAGCAACGTCAACGAGTCCGAGCCCGAGATCGCGGTGCTGCCGGATGCGAACTTCGTCGCCGCGGTGATCCGCCTGCGCGCCTTCAGCGACACGTTCCTGTATGTCGCGCGCCCGCTCGATCCGAACGTCGTCAACCAGCTCAAGCAGACCGAGGTCAGCGTCGCCGAGTACGCCCAGATCGAGTCGCGGCGGCTCGGCATCCAGGTTGCGTTTGCGCTGATGTTCGCGGTGATCGCGCTGACCATCCTGATGGCCTCGGTGCTGATCGGCCTGAACTTCGCCAACTCGCTGGTGGCGCCGATCCGGCGGCTGATGAACGCGGCCCATACGGTCTCCACGGGTGATCTCCATGTGAAGGTGCCGGTGCATCAGTCGGAAGGCGACCTCGCGCAGTTGGGTGAGACCTTCAACAAGATGACGCAGGAATTGCGCAGCCAGCGCGACGAACTCGTCAACGCCAGCGATCTCATCGACAGCCGCCGACGCTTCATCGAGGCCGTGCTGTCCTCGGCGAGTGCCGGCATCATCGGCGCCGATACGTCGGGCAGCGTCGGCATCCTGAATCGCTCCGCCGAGAAGCTGATCGGGCACTCCGAAGCGGAAACGCTCGGCCACCCGCTCTCCGACGTGCTGCCCGAACTCGACGAGATGATGAAGGCGGCGCGGGAGGGTACCCAACGCCTGGTGCAAGGCCAGATCACGATCACCCGTGACGGCACCGAGCGCAATCTCTCGGTCCGGGTCAGCGCCGAAAAGACCAGCCAGCCGCGCGATAGCTACATCATCACACTCGACGACATCACCGAGCTCGTGTCGGCGCAGCGCACCTCGGCCTGGGGCGACGTGGCGCGCCGCATCGCCCACGAGATCAAGAATCCGCTGACGCCCATCCAGCTCTCGGCCGAGCGCATCCGCCGCAAGTTCGGCAAAACCATCACCGAGGCCAAGGACAAGCAGATCTTCGAGCAGTGCACCGACACCATCGTGCGCCAGGTCGACGACATTCGCCGCATGGTCGACGAGTTCTCGCGTTTCGCGCGGATGCCCAAGCCGGTGATGGAGGGCGAGGACGTCGCCGATGCGGTGCGGCAGGCTGTGTTCCTGATGAAGGTCGCCCATCCCGAGATCGATATCGAGGCCGAGTTCAAGGAGGATCCGCTCCGCGCCCAGTTCGACCGGCGGCTGATCTCCCAGGCGGTCACCAACATCGTCAAGAACGCCACCGAGGCGATCGAGCAAGTCCCGCAGGAAGAACTTGGCAAGGGGCGTATCGACGTCGTGGTGTCGCGCGAGGGCGAGGACGTGCTGATCGACGTCATCGACAACGGAATCGGCCTGCCCAAGGTCGCGCGCTCGCGCCTGCTCGAGCCGTACGTCACGACACGAGCCAAGGGCACCGGCCTTGGTCTGGCGATCGTCGGCCGCGTGCTGGAAGACCATGGCGGGCGCATCGAGTTGAAGGACGCCTCCGATTTCCGCGAAGGCCAGCGCGGTGCCTGGATGCGGATGCGCTTTGCGATATCAGGCCATCCAGCGAAGTCCGAGACAACCGAAACGGTCCCGACGGCCAGGGAAACGCCCGGCGAGCAGGCCAGCGTCCCGGTCAAGGATCAGGTCCGGGAAACAAAAGAGCCAGCCGCCCAAACCAAAGAGCCGGCTGAAAAGACTAATGACTCAACGAAAATCGAAGCCTCTACAGGCAGCTGACAAGACAGGCGCGACCCATGGCTAGTGAAATTCTGATTGTCGATGATGAGGCCGATATTCGGGATCTCGTCGCAGGCATTCTCGAGGACGAGGGGTTCGTCACCCGGACCGCACGCGATAGCGATACGGCGCTCGCCGAGATCGCCAACCGCAGGCCGCATCTGGTGTTCCTCGACATCTGGTTGCAGGGCTCCAAGCTCGACGGCCTGCAGCTGCTGGAGCAGGTCAAGAAGGACAACGCCGATCTGCCAGTCGTGATGATCTCCGGCCACGGCAACATCGAGACCGCGGTCGCCGCGATCAAGCGCGGCGCCTATGACTTCATCGAGAAGCCGTTCAAGGCCGACCGCCTCATCCTGGTCGCGAACCGTGCGCTGGAGAACTCGCGGCTCAAGCGCGAAGTCAAGGAGCTGAAGCAGCTCGCGCCGAGCGCAAGCCAGCTCGTCGGCCGCTCGCCCAGCATGAACCAGTTGCGCCAGACCATCGAGCGCGCGGCGAAAGCCAACAGCCGCATCCTGATCGTCGGTCCCGCCGGCGCCGGCAAGGAGCTGACCGCGCGCACCCTGCATACGGCCTCGGGCCGCGCCGACGGTCCCTTCGTCGTTATCAACGCCGCCGCGATCACGCCCGAGCGGATGGAGCATGAGCTGTTCGGCATCGAGCAGTCCAACGGCGAGCAGCCGCGCAAGTCGGGTGCGCTCGAGGAGGCGCATGGCGGCACGCTGTTCATCGACGAGATCGCGGACATGCCGCGCGAGACCCAGAACAAGATCCTGCGCGTGCTGGTCGACCAATCGTTCCAGCGCGTCGGCGGCACCGCCAAGGTGCAGGTCGACGTCCGCATCATCTCCTCCACCGCGCGCAACCTGGAAGAGGAAATCGCGGCCGGCCATTTCCGCGAGGATCTCTATCATCGGCTCTCGGTGGTGCCGATTCGCGTGCCCGCGCTCTCGGAGCGGCGTGAGGACATTCCGGAGCTGATCGACTACTTCATGGAGCAGATCTCGGCCGGAAGCGGTCTGCCCAGGCGGCAGATCGGACAGGATGCGATGGCGGTGCTGCAGTCGCATGTCTGGCCGGGGAATGTGCGCCAGCTGCGCAATAACGTTGAGAGAGTCATGATTCTGGCCGCCGGCGGACCGGAGGCGATCATCACCGCCGATATGCTGCCGCAGGACGTCGGCTCGATGGTGCCGGCGATGCCGACCAGCAACAATGGCGAGCACATCATGGGCCTGCCGCTCCGCGAGGCCCGCGAGGTGTTCGAGCGCGACTATTTGATTGCGCAGATCAGCCGCTTTTCAGGAAATATTTCTCGCACAGCCGAGTTCGTTGGCATGGAACGCTCGGCGCTACACCGGAAGTTGAAGGCGCTCGGTGTCGGGTGACACCGCCACGTTGCGGCCAAAGCTAAGGGATAACCGAGGAAAATCATTGATTTGTGTAGTTTTTCGGAGCAATCGGGTGGGCTCGGCCGCGTGAAGCGGCTTGCCTAATACCCCGACCTGCCTTCTAATCGCAGCGCTGTTCCCTTCGAGGGGGATCTCATGAGGGACGGCAACCGGAAGAGGCCCCAAAATTTGCAGAAGAGGGCCGCAACCGGCGCAATAAAAAGAAACTCAAAGCGAGAAAAAAACAATGGCGGCAGACCGCGCACAAAACCTTCAGGACACCTTCCTTAATCACGTTCGCAAAACCAAAACGCCACTGACGATCTTTCTGGTCAACGGAGTGAAGCTCCAGGGCATCGTGACCTGGTTCGACAATTTCTGTTTGCTGCTTCGGCGCGACGGTCACTCGCAGCTCGTCTACAAGCATGCGATCTCGACCATCATGCCCGGCGCTCCGATCCAGCTGTTCGAAGGCGGCGAGGACCAGCCGGCTTGAGAGTGATCTGATTGGAACCCCGGAATTTCGACGGGGACACCGACCGTCCGCGGTCGGCAGGGGCTAAACAGACGGGGCGGGTGCTTGTCGTCGGCCCCTACTTGCGAGTGCGCGCGGGAGGTACCGACGCGCAGTCGGAAGGTTATGTCCTGCGTGACGCCGAGGCCCGGCTCGACGAAGCCGCCGGGCTTGCGCGTGCGATCGACCTCGTCATTGCGGATGCGCTGATCGCGCCGATCAACCAGATCAGGCCGGCGACCTATATCGGCAAGGGCAAGGTCGAGGAGATCACCGGGCTGGTCAAGGGCCTGGAGGTCGAGCTCGTGGTGATGGATTGCGCGTTGTCGCCGATCCAGCAGCGCAACCTCGAGAAGGAATGGCACGCAAAAGTGCTCGACCGCACCGGCCTGATCCTTGAAATCTTCGGCCGTCGCGCCAAGACCAGGGAAGGCTCGCTCCAGGTCGAGCTCGCGCATCTCAATTACCAGCGCTCGCGCCTGGTGCGGTCCTGGACCCACCTCGAACGCCAGCGCGGCGGTTTCGGATTCATGGGCGGTCCCGGCGAGACGCAGATCGAAGCGGACCGCCGCCTGATCTCGGAGCGCATCGCCAAGCTCGAGAGCGAACTCAGGAAAGTGCAGGCGACGCGGCGCCTGCATCGCGCCGGCCGCCAACGCGTACCGTATCGCGTGGTCGCGCTCGTGGGCTACACCAACGCCGGCAAGTCGACGCTGTTCAACCGCCTGACCCGCGCGGACGTGCAGGCCGCCGACATGCTGTTCGCGACGCTCGATCCGACCCTGCGCGCGCTCAGCCTGCCGCATGGCGGCAAGGCGATGCTCTCGGACACCGTCGGCTTCATCTCCAATCTGCCGACGCAGCTCATCGCTGCCTTCCGCGCGACGCTGGAGGAGGTGCTGGAGGCCGACGTCATCCTGCATGTGCGTGACATCGCGCATGAGGATGCCGAGGCGCAGCAGAGCGACGTCGATGCCGTGCTGCGCCAGCTCGGAATCAATCCCGACGACTCCGGCCGCATCATCGAGGTCTGGAACAAGATCGACCGTTTCGATGTCGAACAGCGCGAAGAGCTCCTGAACATCGCGGCACGCCGGCCGGAGGATCATCCGGCGATGCTGGTCTCGGCCGCATCAGGCGAGGGGGTCGACGCACTGCTCGCCGCCATCGAGGAGAGGTTAGCTGCCAAGCGCGCCACGCTCGATCTCTCGATCGATGCGGCCGACGGCGCCGGCATCAGCTGGCTGCACCGCAATGCCGAGGTGCTGGCGAAGGAGCTGCACGACGGCCGCTTCGACATGACCGTGCGGGTGGACGAGACCAAGCGGGACATCGTGGTGAATCGCTTCGACGCCGTGCCGCATCTGTCGGCCCCGTAGTCGGGTCCTGGCTTTCGCCAGGACGACGCCGGAGTTTGTAGCGAATCATTTGGACAGATCGAGGCTCATGAACTGGTTGTGGGGGCTCGCCTCATAATCGGCGAACGGCTCACAGCTTGCAAAGCCAGCGCTGCGGTAGAGCGCGACGGCCGGAACATGCAGCGGCGTGGTCCCGGTCTCCAGGCTGAGACGCGCATAGCCTCGCTTACGAGCCTCAGCGATGATGTGATGCAGGATGGCACGGCCGACGCCGGTGCCGCGTGCGGCAGGCGCGGCGCGCATCGACTTCACCTCCGCATGCATGTCATCCAATTGCTTGAGGGCGCCAAATCCAACCAGCAGATCGTCCTGCCAGACGGTCCAGAACGTCACGGCCGGGTCCGAAAGACCGCTGGCGTCGAGGGCCTGCGCATGTTCGCCCATCACGCTCTGCAGCTCCGCAAGATGATGCGCCAATAGATCGGCGACATAGGGCGCCTTCGGATCGTCCTGCCTGATTTCCAACGTATGTCCTTACTGCAATTTCACTGGGTATGGTCTTCTCTGACTCGGCCATAGGCTATTTGCCTCGGCGAGTCGGCGCGGGCTTCTTCGCAACGGACGGCGTAATCCGTTCGCGCGTCGCCAGCAATCGTCCTGCCGCGAAATCGAGAAAGGCGCGCAAACGCGGCGAGCTGAACCTTCCGGCTGGCCACAACAGCCAGAAGATGCCTTCGACAGCTTGCGCAGGCAACACGATCCGCAACTGATCCGCATCCAGCGCATCCTGAATGAGGAAGTCAGGAGCCCAGGCGAGCCCGAGCCCGGCAATGGCGGCTGCACGTACCGCTTCCATATTGGTGCAGGCGATGAAAGGGCTGGTCCCTTCGATGGCCGGCTGTTCACCGCTTGCGAACCGCCATGGCTGTCGCGCATCGGAGTTCGGATAACGGAAGCGGATCAGCCGCTGGCCCTGCAGCCCGGCGAGATCAGCGGGCTCGCCATGCCGGGCGAGATAGGAGGGGGCTCCGCAGAGGACGAACCGGAACGAGCCAAGCTTGCGAGACTTGAGGCCCGAGTCCGGCAGAAAGCCGCTCCGGATCGCCAGATCAAATCCTTCCGCGACGAGGTCCTTGAGGCGATCGTCGAAGTCGAGGTCGAGACGGATCTGCGGATAGGCCTTCGCGAAATCCGCCAGATGCGGCGCCAGGAAACGATAGCCGATCGCAGGAAGGCTTATTCGGAGCAATCCCTGCGGCACACCAGCCGATTCCGAGAGCAAGTCGACCGTCTCGCGCCAATCTTCCTGCAAGCGCCGCGCCCGGCCGAGCAACAGTTCGCCTTCGGCGGTGAGGCTCACGCGGCGGGTGGTGCGGTTGAACAGGCGCACGCCGAGCTGGGACTCGAGTGCGCCGATGGCTTTTCCTGTCGCCGAGGGCGACAACCCCAGCTTTCGTGCCGCTACTGCGAAACTCAATGTCTCGGCGACCGCTACAAACGTCTCAAGTGGCTGAAGGCTTTGCATGGGCACAGATTAACGAATTTTGTTCGCCAATGTCGCGAATTTCAGCCCGATGATCGCACGTCACCGCACCTCTAGTCTCGACTTCAACGAGACGACTGGAGTGTGAATCATGACGACGACCAAATACGCTGATCTTGCGAGCTACGATCTCACCGGATTTGTCGAGGGCCTCTGGAATCCAGAAGATCTCGTCGCGCTGCCGGGTACGCCATGGATCATCGTGAGCTGCATGCGATCTGCGTATCGCCCCGGTCGTCTCTTCTGGGTCGATCGATCCAGGCTCGCAGGGGCCAGTGAGCTGCACTGGGACGAGGCCTCCGAAAGAGGCCGGCCCGATCCTGATGTTTTCAATCCCCATGGGATCGCCGCCCGGCGGCTCGCCGACGAAGCCTTCGAGCTGCTGGTGGTGGATCATGGTGGCGGCGAAGCGATCGATCGGTTGGTTCTCGAACTGCGCGAGGAGGGGCCAGTCGTTGTTCGGGCAGACAGGCTGGAGCAGCCTCCAAAAACCTCGGCCAATGCGGTCGCCTACCTTCCAGACGGCGGCTTCGTGATGACAAGCATGTTCGATCCCGGCGCCCCCGACACGCTGTCGCGCTTTGCGCGGGCCGAAGAGACCGGGCAAGTGTGGCGCTGGTCGCCATTGCATGGCTGGAGCCGCTTCGGAGAGCTGCGTATGTCTGGTGCCAACGGTATCGCGGCGTCGGACGATGGACATACAGTCGTTGCGTGTGAGTGGGCCGCACGGCGCATATGGCGGCTCGACGAACGCGGCCAGCCTCTCGGAAGCGTCGAGACCGACTTTCTGCCCGATAATCTGCGCTGGACCGGCGAAGGTCATCTGCTCCTGGCGGGGCAGTCTGACCGGCCCGAGGCCGTCTTTGGTTGCGAATCGCGCGGGGACCGCTGCCCGTTGGCCTTCAAGGTGGTCCGGCTCGATCCCGCGAGCCTTGAAGTGGAGCCCTTGATCACATTCGACGAGACTGCGGCCGCGGGCTGCGGTTTCGGCGGAGCCACGGGCGCATTAGCGGTCGACAACACCATTTGGGTCGGAAGCTTTACGGGAAGGCGAGTGGCCGTGTTCAGCCCAATGTCACCGTGACGAGGCGGTCCTGTCAGATCTGGTTAGGTTGGCTGGATCGCTGCCCTTCGCTTCATTCCACAACGCATCCATTTCCGCGAGCGACGCCTGCTCCAGCGTCCGCCCCTGCGCCTCAAGCGCGCGTTCGATATGGGCAAATCGCCGCTCGAACTTTGCATTCGTCGCACGCAGTGCGGCTTCCGGATCGGCGTCGACATGGCGGGCGAGGTTGACCAGCGCGAACATCAGGTCGCCGGTCTCTTCCGCCAGCCCCTGCTTGTCGTTGCGGTCGAGCGCGGCCTCGATCTCGTCGGCTTCCTCGCGGATTTTTGCCAGCACCGCGCGCGGATCGTTCCAGTCGAAGCCGACGGTGGAGGCCTTGCGCTGAAGCTCCATGGCGCGCGTCAGCGCGGGCTGGCCGGCCTTGACGCCCGATAGCAGCGATTTGTGCGACGGCGCTGCCTCCCGCGGCCGGCGCGCGGCGCGCTCGGCTTTCTCCTCGGTCTTGATGCGGTCCCAGACTTCCTTGACGTGGGAGGAGGCGAGATTGCCGTCCTTGTCGGCGAAGACATGGGGATGGCGCCGGATCATCTTGCGGGTGATGGCCTCGACGACGTCGCCGAAGGCGAACGCGTTCTGCTCCGAAGCCATCTGGGCGTGGAACACGACCTGCAGCAGCAGGTCGCCAAGCTCCTCGCGAAGATCATCGAGATCGCCGCGGCTGATGGCGTCGACCACCTCGTAGGCTTCCTCGATCGTGTATGGCGCGATCGTCGCAAAATTCTGCTCGAGGTCCCAGGGGCAGCCGGTCACCGGCGTGCGCAGCGCCGCCATGATCTCGATCAGGCGGGAAATGTCGCGGGAAGGGGTCATCGCGGGGGCGTCTCCTGGCTCTCAAGCCTTATGCCAAAAGCAGGCCGCCGTTCCCAGCGGAGCGCAGTGGAACAGGCCGATTTCCACCGATTGGCGGGCCGGCCCGGCAGTGCTAAAGCCCGGCCATGAGCGACGCATTTTCATCCGAAACCGCGCTGGTGCTGTTCTCCGGCGGGCAGGACTCCACCACTTGCCTGGCGTGGGCCCTGAGCCGCTTCGCGCGCGTGGAGACGCTGGGCTTCGACTACGGCCAGCGTCACGCCATCGAGCTTGCCTGCCGCGACCGCTTGTTCGACGGCATCAAGGGCCTCCGCGCGGACTGGGCTTCCAGGCTCGGCGAGAGTCACACGCTGTCGATCCCGACGCTGGCCGCCGTCTCCGAGACGGCATTGACGCGCGATGTCGCGATCGCAATGGGTGCCGACGGCCTGCCGAACACCTTCGTTCCGGGGCGCAATCTGGTGTTCCTGACCTTTGCCGCTGCGCTGGCCTACCGGCGCGGTATCACCCACATCGTCGGCGGCATGTGCGAGACCGACTATTCCGGCTATCCTGATTGCCGCGACGACACCATCCGCGCCATGCAGGCCGCGCTGTCGCTCGGCATGGCCAGGAAATTCGAGCTGCATACGCCGTTGATGTGGATCGACAAGGCCGCGACCTGGAAGCTCGCGCATAACCTCGGCGGCGACGGGCTCGTCGACCTCATCCGCGAGCAATCGCACACCTGCTATCTCGGCGAACGCGGTGCGCAGCATGACTGGGGCTATGGCTGCGGGGAGTGCCCGGCGTGCAGCCTGCGGGCGAAGGGATGGGCGGAGTATGTGGCGGCACGCTGACGCCATGCACTCAGTGTCATCACCCGCGAAAGCGGGTGATCCAGTATCCCAGAGACGGTGCTTGAGCCGAGACGTCGCGGCGTACTGGATTCCCCGCTTTCGCGGGGAATGACAGCGGCGTTTGGGGTGATCGTTGTGCCCACGCCGCAAGCGGACCGACTACCACGCGAAATCCTCCGGCTGCAGCTCGATCGGCTTGCCGTGCGGGGTGCGATCCGCCGCGTGGTCCCAGGCGTCGCGGTAGCGGTGCAGTGTTTCCGTCGACGCCACGCCCTTGCGCGCAACCAGTCCTTCCAGCGTGGCGAGCCAGTGCAGATAGTAGGTCTCGCCCGTATCGGGATCGCCGGCGGCCTGCGCGCGCTTGATCTCGTCGGCGAGCGCTGCGGCCCATTCCGGCCAAGTGAACACACCGCGCTCGTGCAGCGTCAACGCCATGGCGAAGGCATGCGCCTCCCAGGGCGCGCGGAACACCGGGCCGTCGTCATCGCGGGGAATGCTCGGGATCGCCGCCGCAGCGGCGGCAGCAAGGGTGCTGCTCATTACGCCGGGTCCAGATAGGGCTCGAACGCGTCGATCGAGACCTTCGAGGTCGGATCGCCGTCCGCGCCCCAGAGGTCGCTGCCCTCGAACACCACCGTGTAGAGCCATTGCGGGTTCTCGCCGAGCTCCATCGCCGCGGAATCCGGAAACACGTGGCAGCCGTGTTTCAGCTCGACGATGCCAACATGGCCGCGCACATAGCGTGGCAGTCTTGTGTGCGTCGCCGGATGAATGTTCTTCGCACGCACGCGGTCGGCAATGTTGAACCTGGCGGGCGCCGGGGCGGGCCGGGCGAACTTGCCGCGCACCATCACGCGCTGGACGTCGTCGAGATCGAACTTGCCGTGCTTCAGCGCCTTCGCCGGCTGAGCTGCGTGGCCGGCGGCAACCTCCTCCCTGGTGAGGTAGCCCTTCGCGATCAGCATCTCCTCGAGCCCGAGGAACCATTTCTTGTAGTAGGAGCTCGACAGATAGACGTGCGGAGGAAGCGTCTCCCGGTAGAAGCGCGAGGTGTCGATGTTGTAGGCGCCGGCGGCTCCCATGGCACGGACCATCGCAAGAACGCGCGCTTCCCAGTCCGCGTGAAACATCGGCTCGTTCGGCTCTGGCTCGACCTTTCCGAATCCGTCCATGCCGCCCATGTCGTGCACGCCGTTCATGACGGCGCTCCCGGCTTCCTGGGAAATCCGGTGCCGATCATGGAGTCACGGGTGACGAGCTCGGCGAGTTGCTCCTCGCTCCAGCCTTCGGTGCCTCCGGGCCGCATCGGCAGCACCAGAAAACGCGTCTCGGCGGTCGAGTCCCACACCCGGATTTCCATGTCCTTCGGCAGCGTGACGTCGAAATCGGCGAGCACGCCGCGCGGGTCCTTCACAGCGCGGGAACGGTAGGGCGCGGCCTTGTACCAGACCGGTGGAAGACCGAGCATTTCCCAGGGGTAGCAGGAGCACAGCGTGCATACGACCATGTTGTGCCGCTGCGGCGTGTTCTCGACCACGACGAGATGATCGCCGACGCGGCTGACATGGCCTAGCGTGCCGATCGCCTTGCTGCCGTCCTCCAGCAGCGCCGTCCTGAACGCCGGATCGGTCCAGGCCTTGGCGACGACGCGGGCGCCGTTATGCGGGCCGATCTTGGTCTCATAGGCCTGGATGATGGCATCGAGCGCAGCTGGCTCGACATAGCCCTTCTCGGTCAAAATCGTCTCGAGCGCGCGCACCCGCAGCTCGGTCTCGGACAGCTCCGAATGGTCTTGATCGTGGTGGTGATGGTGATCGTGATCATGGCTCATGAGGCGAAAGATAGGCGCAATGTTCCCTGCCTGTCGAGTACACGTTGAGGCGAACCGGGTCCCATATTCGTGAGACCGGATGTAGGCTAGCATCGCCGCGAAGCAGACTGGGAGATGCCGGTGACGAACTACGTGAAAATCGAGAAGGGCCTCGGCCCCGAGGGACGGATTGCGGTGGTGCGATTCGACCGCGGCGACGGCATCAATGCACTCTCGCCCGAAGCCTTGCGTCAGCTCACCGCGGCCGCGCGCAGTTTCGAGGACGATGCGGCGACATCGGTCGTAGTGCTGACCGGCAGCGCGGGCGTATTCAGCGCCGGCTTCGACCTGAAGGATGCCGAAGGGCGCTCCCGCAAGGACATGGATATCGGCACGCTGCGGCGGCATCTCAAGCTCGGCCCGCGTCTCACCCATGCCTGGCAGGAGATGGAGCAGATCACGATCGCGGCGATCGAGGGCTTCTGCGTCGGTGGCGGCGTTGCGCTCGCCGTTGCGCTCGACTTCCGCGTCATGGGCCGCGATGCGCATCTGCGCGTGCCCGAGATCGGGCTCGGCATGAACATGAGCTGGCAGAGCATCCCGCGCATGCTGCACCTGATCGGGCCAGCCCGCACCAAGCAGGCGGTGATTTTGGCGGACCAGCGCATCAGCGCGGAGGAAGCCTACGAATGGGGCCTGGTCGAGCAGGTCGTCGAACCCGGCAAGGCATTCGATGCTGCGATGGATCTCGCGCGGAAGGTCGCCGCAAAGCCGCCGCTCTCGGTGGCCATGACGAAGCTCACCGTCAACCGGCTCGCGCATGCGCTGGACGATCTCGCCAGCCACATGGACGTCGACCAGTTCGCGCTGGCGAGCCTCAGCGAGGACCACAAGGAAGGTGTGGAGGCGTTCCTGGCCCGCCGCAAGCCGCGCTTCAAGGGACGGTAGCACCACGATTGATCGCGTCACGACAATCGAGGGGGAGGGGCCATGACGGCCAGTTCGCAGGCGCCTGAAGCGAAAGGGTTTCGCTGGAAACTGATCGCGCCGCTCGTGGTGTGGCTGGCGATCTATCTGTGGCCGGTGCCGACAGGACTGAACGTCAACCAGTGGCATTATTTTGCCGTGTTCGCGGCGGTCATCACCGGCCTCATTCTGGAATCGATGCCGGTCGGCGCGGTCGGGCTGATCGGGCTCACGGTCGCCGGCGTCGGCGGCTATATCGATGCCGATCCCAACAAGTCGCTGCGCTGGATGCTGGCGGGCTTCGCCGAGAGCACGGTCTGGCTGATCGTCGGCGCCTTCGTGTTCTCGATCGGCTATCGGAAGAGCCAGCTTGGCCGGCGCATCGCGCTGGTCCTGGTGCAGCGGCTCGGCAGCAACACGCTCGGCCTCGGCTATGCGGTCGCGATGTCGGACTTCCTGCTCGCGCCGGCGACGCCGTCCAACACTGCGCGCAGCGGCGGCATCGTCTATCCCATCATCAGCAACATTCCGCGCATCTACGGGTCCGAGCCGGGGCCGACCGCCGGCAAGATCGGCACCTATGTGATGTGGACGGCATTCGCGGCGACTGCGGTCACCAGTTCGCTGTTCTTCACCGCGCTTGCGCCCAATGCGGCGGCGCTGGCGATCGCCAAGAAGACCGTCGGGGTCGAGGTGAGCTGGGCGCAGTGGTTCACGGGCTTTGCGCCGCTCGGCATCCTCCTGATGCTGCTGGTGCCCTTGCTCAGCTATCTCGTATGTCGGCCGGAGGTGAAACGCAGCCCGGAAATCTCCGAATGGGCGGCGAAGGAGCTCAGCGCGATGGGCCCGATGTCGCGCAACGAGTGGATCATGCTGGCCCTGATCCTGCTTGCGATGTTCCTCTGGATCGCGGGTTCGAGCCCGGACATCCACGTGCCGGTTCTCGGCTCGAACTTCGTCAACGCCACCACCGTCGTCTTCATCGTGATCTCGCTGATGCTGGTCACCGGCGTGATCGAGTTTGCCGACATCGTCGGCGAGAAGAGCGCCTGGGAGGTGTTCTTCTATTTCACCTCATTGTTGACGCTGGCCTCGGGCCTCAACGAGATCGGCTTCATCAAATGGTTCGCGACGGAATACGCCAAGCCGCTCGCGGGGCTGTCTCCATCGACCGCTGTGATCCTGCTGGTCGCGCTGTTCTTTTGGATCCACTATTTCTTCTCGAGCATCACCTCGCACGCGGCCGCCGTGCTGCCGGTGGTGCTCGCGGTCGGATCCGGCATCGCCGGCCTGCCGGTCACGACGCTCGCCATGCTCTGCATGTATTCGCTCGGCCTGATGGGCGTGATCTCGCCTTACGCGACGGGGCCCGCGCCGATGTATTTCGGCAGCGGCTATATCGGGAAGGGTCAGTTCTGGGGCTTTGGGCTGATCTTCGGGCTGCTCTATTTCGCAGGACTCCTGCTGATCGTGCTTCCCTGGTTGCAGCTTCGATGAGCCCGGCCGGAGGCTGATACGCCTGGCAGATGAATTTTCTTCGCCGGGGAGAGTTTTGAAAAACTTCGTCCAACTCCCCGCAAATATCTGAAATTGCAACAAGGACTGGATCAGGCGATGGTGCGTGCTGCAGTGCAGCGCGCTTCACCCGAGCGCTCAGCCGCTGTTTCAGCCCCCCGTCGCACGCTGCGACTTGGTTGCCGTACGCCTTCAAGGGCGTGCGGCGAAGCGAACTATTGTGAATGAAGGCCGCCTCCATGAACGCCCACCAATCGCTCGCGATCGGACAGTCGGTCGAAACGTTTGAAGCGATTTCGTCTGCCGTGGCCGAACCGGACGCGATGGTCCGTTTCGCCGGCATTTCGAAGACCTATCCGGCCTATCGCGGCAAACCCGGCGTCAACGCGCTCCAAAACATCGACTTCGCCATACCGCGCGGCTCCATCACCGGCGTGATCGGCCGCTCCGGCGCCGGCAAGTCGACTCTGGTCCGGCTGATCAACGGGCTGGAGAAGCCGACCACGGGCCGTGTCATCGTCGACGACCGCGAGATCTCGGCGCTGGCGGGCTCAGACTTGCGGCTGGTGCAGCGCTCGATCGGGATGATCTTCCAGCACTTCAACCTGCTGTCGTCGCGGACGGCGGCCGCCAACATCGCGCTGCCGCTCGAGATCGCCGGCTGGGCCAAGGCCGATATCAAGACGCGCGTCGCCGAACTGCTTGCGCTGGTCGGTATCGCCGACAAACACGACCGCTATCCGTCCGAACTCTCGGGCGGCCAGAAGC
>JAEWFG010000009.1 GCA_023388935.1 Pseudomonadota bacterium
GGACGAGCACGCACCGCTCCTCGAAGAGCGGCCAGCGGTCGATACGTTCAGGTAGCTCCACGACGTCGCCGACGAGTGCGGCGTTGATATCGCCATCCAAAAGCTTCGCAACGAGCCCGTTGGCATCGGTCTCGCGCAGATCAACTCGAAGGTCAGGGATGATCCTGGCGAGCTCCACGAGCAATTCCGTAATGAGCGCGGCGGAGACTGACGGCACCAGCCCGATCTTGAGCGGGGCGATGGTCTTCTTTTTATAGCTTCGCGCCTGAAGCCATACCGCCTCCGCGGCGGCAAATATCTCCTCAAGCGTGGGCAAAATCATCTTGCCCAGCTCGGTGAGCTGGGTGAGGTGACGTTCACGGTGAATCAACGCGCCACCGAGTTCTTGCTCCAGCTTGTGTACCGCCTTTGTCAGCGCCGGCTGGGTCACATTGCATTGCTCCGCAGCCCGCGTAAAATTGAGCGTTCTTGCTAGGGCCAAGAAATATCGTACCTGATGAAACTGTAGCTGCATACTCATCTCGAAAGATTTGCCGTGGTGCGGACCGTTCCAGTTCGTTGCCATGGTGGGCAGGGGCGATGGTCAAGCGGTTTGTCGCCGACGTTCCGAGAAAAGAGGTATTGTGCGCCGGCTCGGAATTGTCGACCTGCGCCTTGCGGAAAGTTTTCTCACTGACGCTGTTTCCTATTAACGTCGCGGACCAAGACATCAGCTCAATCCGAGAGTGGGAAACACGGCGTCCGATCAAGCGGAGTCACTTGTCCAGTAGAGGATAGAAGAGGATCCGAATGTCCTTCTTGGCACTGGCAATATCGCAGTCGGTGCATTTCCTCCTTTGCTCTAACCTTGGCGGTTTGAGCTTTAAAATTGTTGTAGCACCCATGGGTGTCGGCATAACGCTTGGTGTCCTTGACGGTCACATCGGCGCCACTAGGCGATGCAGTTAACGCTGGGAATATGGCGCGCATCCTTGTTCTCCGTGACGTGCTGTGCCTGATGTTCTTCCGGACTAGAGATAGAGCGGATTGATCGCGGCGTTAAGCGCAGTTCTTGTTGCAGCGTTCTCATTCTTGCGGGTTTGTTGGGTGAGTATTTCATGGCGCTTGCGTCTGTAGCGTGTCCAACACCTCAGTGGTCTGGACCGCCGGGTCCACCAAGTGGACTCGAAGAATGTGCCGTGATCTAGGGATCGGTTCCGCTAATTCGGACTGCGCGAGTGATCCTTTACGACGGGTTTCGCTGGGGTGCCGACACGCTAGTTTGTATTCAAGGAGCGTAGTTTGCACTCGTCGCTCGCCAAGTTGACCTGCGGCTCCACGCGTTGACCGGCTCGTAACGAGCGCAATCACCATACGACGAGATTGGGAAAGGTGACGGTAGTCAGTCTTAGCCTGCTCGCGCGTCGCTCTTGAACTTCGTTCGAATGCTTTTCGATCACCGCTCCCGCGCCTTTGCTTTGTCGATGTCGGGCATCGAACGATCAAGCCAGGGCACGGCGGGATCGGCATTCCTTATCATCACGGACAACGGTCGCTTGATCTTGTGCACCGTCGCGGCGCTACTGCATCTGAACTCACACATGGATGCACGGGAAGCGGTGAGGGGGAACGCGCCATTTGGCATCCTCGATCACGCCGCAGCAAATACTGAGACGCCCTCGGCGGTCGATGAGTTAGTTAGCTACAACGCCATGACCAACCCGAAGTCGCCGCGATCTGAGCGCTCGGACTCTTCATTCCCGTCAGCTGCGCCGAACATGGAAGGAGATGGCTATAAGTGGTTCCAAGGAACAAGCCACGAGCATGGCGATGTCCCCGACGATGAATAGCGCGAAGGTGGCGCCGAGCTTGAAATCCAGTGGGGATCAGCCCCAGATGTTCTTCCTGAAGGAATAGTCCTTTAAAGGCGATCCGATCCGGCCTGGCGTATTGGCCATCTTAGCGCATCACAATATGCCACGCTTGAATCCGCTGACGGCGCCATCTGCAGAATGTTCAATTCACGCCGCCTGATTTGACTGTGCGGGCAGCGTGAATTGAAAAGTTGTGCCCTGAGGTTGGTCGGCGGTGGCCCGCAGTTGTCCTCCATGCGCTTCAATGATGGAGCGGCAGATTGATAGCCCCATGCCCATGCCGCCGGGCTTTGATGTAATGAAGGCGTCAAAGATGTGCTCGAGGTCCAGTGAGCTCAGACCTGGACCCGAATCCCGCACTTCGACGAGCACGCCGTCCGGCTCACCTTTAGCGGTGGTGATCACTAGTTCTCGTGACCTCTCGCAGACCGAGCTCAGCGCTTCGACCGCGTTGACGATCAGGTTCATGATCACCTGTTGCACCTGGACCCGATCTCCTTGAATGAGCGGCAAGCCCTCCACGAGGTGTGACCGCACCGAAATGCCATTCTTCACGACTTCGCCACGGGTCAGGGCGATGACCTCGAGGATTGCTCCGTTGATGTCCACGTCTTCTTTCCGGAGAGGTGCTTTTTTGAATAGCGCGCGCATGCGGTCGATGACCTCGCTGACGCGATTGCCGTTTGCAAAGATCCGGTTGAGAGCCGTTCGAGCTTTCTCCAGATCTGCCGGGTCTTTGCTCAGCCAGTGCAACGCCGCAGAGGCGTTGTTGAGCGTCGCCCCGATCGGCTGGTTGACTTCATGGGCAATCGAAGCCGAGAGCTGCCCCAGTGTTGCGACTCGATTCGCGTGCACGAGCTCCATCTGCACCTCGCTGTAACGCCGCTCGCTTTCGCGAATTTCCTCCTCCGCCCGCTTGCGCTCGGTTAAGTCGACCACGAAGGCCACGCCCTGGTCGTGACGTCCGCCGAACGTCGCTGCCCCGACCAGCACCGGCACGCGGCCGCCGCTTTTCAGGAAGTACTCCTTCTCATAGGGTTGCGTGATTCCGGTCGCCTCCAGATCCGCCACACGTCGGTCGTCAGCATCGCGCCATTCGGTGGGCGTCAGATCCCGCCAGCGCAGTTGACCGGAGACGAGATCGTCGCGGCTGTATCCGACGATGCGGAGAAAAGCTTCGTTGGCATCGATGATCCGACCGTCAAGATCCCAGACGAAGATGCCGATGATGTTGGCATCCACTAGCCGTCGGATCCTGGCCTCCCGCTCAGCTAGGTCGCGGTACAGGCTGGCGTTCTCTATTGAGATAGCCGCCTGGGAAGCGAGCAGTGTGAGGACCACCATTCGAGCTGGAGTAAACGCGCCAGTCGTAAGGTTGTTCTCCAAGTACAGCATCCCGATCAATCTGGTCTGCTTAAGTATCGGCAGGCAGAGCACTGACCGTGAGCGGTGGTCGCGAATATAGCCATCCGCTGAAAACGAGTTCTGACTGGACGCATCGTGCAGGAGAACGCTTTCTTTTGTCCGAAGGACGTAGTGAAACACAGACTTCGGTAGATCTGCGGCCGTGACGGGTGCCTGTTTCAGGACCACGTTCGCGTTGTCACTGCTGGTTGTGGCCTCTGCTTCTATTAGATATTCGTCGCCTCGGGGAAGAATCAAGAGACCTCGATCGGCGCCCGCATGTTCAATTGCCAAACTCATGAGCGTGTTGATTAACTTCTCGAAAACGATCTCGCCTGACACTGCTTCCGAGACTCTGATGACGGTAGCTAAATCGAGCTGCTCGATGGGTGTCACTATCGTCGCCGTGGAATCCGGGATCGACTTGTCCACTTTGAGATGCGGATAAAGCTGCTCGAGTTGGCGAGCCTTTCCGTCGGCTCCCCAGCGCAGGTAGCAGGCCCGCGCGGCCCGCAAATAGGTCGCCGCGATCTTTTCGTGACCGCGCTCTGCGTAGAAACGCCCGGCAATCTCGTTGGCAATCGCCTGGTTGTGCACGAACCCGTGTTTGTGAGCTTCGCGGATGGCCTTGTCGTACAGCTCCTGAGCGTTCAGTACGCGGCCCTCAATGCGGGCGATCTCCGCACCCACCAAGGCAGCGCGGTTCTCGAAGTTTTCCGCACAGCGCGCCGCCCATACTTCGAGTTGTTTGTGGTGGACCACAAGAGCCTCAAAATGTTGCTGTTTCTCGTCCGGCGATGTAGAATTCCATGCTGCCGCGTGGCCGAGCGCACTATAGAAGCAATACTCCGCCGTTTCAAAATGTGATGGTGAGGTCCAAATTAGCTGTTGCGCTCTCAATGACGCATCCATGGCGGAAGCATAATCCGCAGCGAAGAACCGGGCTTGTAACTTGCGGACCCAATATCTAAACTCGAGCAGCTTCAAGACCGGATTACTCGCTAGGTGACGCTCGAATCGAAGCTCATCGAATCCATCGTGGTTGAAGGAGCCAAACTTCGGAGTCAGTCCGCTAAGCGTCCGAATAAATGCGAGCTGCATGGTGAGATTGTCAATGACGAAACCGAACCGAACCTTCTGCGCATACTCGAAACCCCTCTCGGCTTCCCGTTCCACCTCAGCAAGCGGGTCTCCCGCTGCCAAAAAGTTGGTTATCAAGTGATTGCAGCTATAACCCGCAAACGCAATGTCCCCTGTGCGGTCGGCAGTAGCAAAGGCGCGACGTACCAGATCACGTCCCTCTAAGACATGTCTTGCCCACGGCATGACAATGTTCCCAAAGGACATGTACGTTCGAGCTTGATAGCGCTTTAAGCCGCGCTTTTCTACCAGTTCATAGCCAAGCCGGCCGAAACGAAAACCGTCCTGATAGTTGCTGAAGCGAGGTCCAGCGATCTGGGCGAACCATACATAAGCGAAGCATGACCCATCGCTGTTGCCATACTCGAGGCTCAGATTCACCATTCGACAAACAACGAGCGAAGATAAGTTCTCCTCGATATGCATTGCCGGAAACTCGGCTAATATATCTAGAGTGGCGAGTAAGTCCGGATCGCTCATCAAAGGCAAGTCGACGAGTTCCTCGATTTGTCGACTTCCAAGCTGGGACCAGATTCGATCGTATTCGCGGTGTACGTCGATACTAGTCGGATGAAGTGACCAATCAATGCCTCCGCGCTGGAGGTATTCAAGGCATATCTCGACGCCGCGATCGCTCTGGTCCAAAGCGGTATAAAGCGTGAGCCGCAAACGTGTGACGGCGGCGGTATCGAGGCCGCTTCTGGCACGACGCGCCAGCATCGAAAGTCGAGTTTCGGCTGCCACCTTACTCGCGGTCAGTAATTCGCACTCGGCCGTTAGATATTCGATGGCGAAGATCAGCTCGTAGTTGTAGTCCCAAATCTGCTCAGTCAAAAACGCCCGCCCAACGGCGAGATAGGAAAGCGCTGAAGTATACGCCGTTGAGACCTTCGCGCGTCTACCTGCAATTAGATTCAATTCTGCGACCCACTCACGCTCCCGATCTGACGTTATGAGATGAGAGCCACGATTGAGCTGGTTTACGATATCGAAGATCTTCTCTTCGATCTGCGTTGGCGGAATTCCGACTGCGAGGAGGCGACCAATTCGAATATGAGCTTCGGCGCGGGCCGTTTCAGGTATTAGTGAATAAGCCGCTTCCTGGACACGATCATGCAGAAAACTATAGGCGCTTTCTGAGTGGAGAATGAGCCCAACTCGGACCGCTTCCAGGAGATCGCGATGCACTACATCTTTCGAGTCTCCGTAAACCGTCGCAAGTAGTGCGAAATCCGCGCTGTTGCCTAAACAGGCAAGCTGCTGCAGTGCGTTCTGAGTTCGAACGGGCAGCCGAGTCAACTTCCCAACCATGAGGTCCACCACGTTATCGGTGTAACCCTTTGCGTGAATGCGATTCAAATCCCAAGACCATCGCGCGTTGCAGTGGTCAAAAATCAGTAACGCCTCCTCTGCAAGCGCATAAATAAACTGATTAGCGAAGAATGGATTGCCAGCAGTCTTCTCTTGAACTAGTTGCGCCAGCGAGGTGGCGCGGTCTGGCTCGCAGTGAAGGGAATCCGCAACCAATTGTCCCAAGTGTTCACGGGCCAGAGGCGCGAGGGTGATCTCCTGCACTATCGCGCCGGCTTCGCGGATTGATTCGAGCCTGCGCGTCAGGGGATGGGCGGAGTCCACTTCGTTGTCTCGGTAGGCGCAGATCAACATCATGTACTGCACGTCCTGCCGGCTCAGAAGATCTTCGAGCAAATCGAGCGTTGCTGCATCGAGCCACTGCAAATCGTCGAGGAACAGCGCAAGCGGATGCTCCGGCCGCGCGAATACGGCGATGAATCGCCGGAATACCAATTGGAATCGGCGTTGCGCATCCAATGGCGGAAGGATAGGAACCGGAGGCTGTTCTCCGATGATTAGCTTCAATTCCGGGACAAGATCGATGATAAGCCCCGCGTTTGGCCCCAACGCCTGGCGAAAGGCATCGCGCCAGATGCTCAGCTCTTCTTCCTCCTTGCCGAGAAGCGGGCGGACAAGGCTCCCGAAGGCCTGCGCGAATGTGGCATAAGGGATGTCGCGTTTGTATTGGTCAAACTTACCCGAGGCAAAAAGGCCGCGGGGCGGTACAAGCACCTTGTGCAGCTCATTGACGACAGAGGACTTGCCGATACCGGAATATCCGGAGACCAGAACCAACTCTGGCGCACCGGTCTTGATGATGCGATCGAAGCAGGAAAGCAACGTCGCGATCTCACGATCTCGTCCGTACAGCTTTTCGGGGATCAGCAGCCGGTTCGGCGTGTCCTGCAGGCCGAGCGGGAAGTCATCGATGCGGCGGCGCGCTTCCCATTCCGCCAGGCAGCGTCGCAGATCGCGCTCGACACCGCCGGCGGTCTGGTAACGATCCTCGGGGGTCTTGGCGAGCAGCTTCATAATGATCGCCGAGACGGGCGCTGGGACACTCTCTAGCCGTTCCCCTGGCGGCACTGGTTTTCTGGCAATATGGCAGTGCACCCATTCCATCGGATCAGCCGCCGTGAAGGGCAGAACGCCCGTGAGCATCTGGTACAGCGTGACGCCGAGGGCGTAGAGATCGCTGCGGGCGTCGATCGAGCGGTTCATCCGCCCGGTTTGTTCGGGTGCCATGTAGGCAAGCGTACCAGCGATGGTCTCCGGCGGCTCGGGCGCCTGCCGCTCGCGGGACAGGCGCGATGCGATGCCAAACCCAGTGAGCCGCACCTGTCCATCCGCGCAGTCCACCACAATATTAGCTGGCTTGATGTCTTTGTGGATGAGCCCGCGCTGATGAAGCTTGCCCAGGGCCGAGGTAACAGCGATAGCAAGGCGCAAGAAGCGTCCTACCTCCATGGGCCCACCGAGCAAACGATCGAGCGGCTGCCCGCCACCCAGATCATCGAGCACCAGTACGGTCCGACCGGCGTCGCGCATGAGGTCGAGCGGCCGCGCCGCCCATGCCCCGTCGAGTTCATCTTTCAGCTCGTATTCGTGCGTGAGCCGATCGAGTGTCGCCCGGGACGGGTGGTCAGCGGCAGGCGCAACAAGCAGCACGGCGAGCCGGTTGCCATTGTCGTCCACTCGCCAGCCGCGACTGAACACGCGCTCGCCGTCCTCCCACAACACCTGAGAGCCGGCGTCCGAGTACGAGACGTTCAGCGACTGCTGCACCATCCGTCAAACTCCGCCGTAGGGCTTCGGCTTGAAGTCGGCTGATCAAGCTCTTCGCGCGCCACACGCGCGGCCTCTCTCCAGCCTAGAAAAATCGTACTCCATCACCCGAGAAATGCCAGCCTTCCTTTGTCTTGCCGGGTACGGCGGTCGCAGATCCTTCTTCGTTTAGCGACGATTGCGAGCGATTTGCTCGCCCCGACCAAGGAGGTGCAGAAGCGCGAGCTGGAACTCGGCGACCAGTTGGTCTACCGCGAGCGCCAGCTGACGCAGCTCGCCGAACTTGGAAAGGAAGTCCTTCCGATGCCGGCATGCGCACTGGCCTCTGCAGAGGCGGTGGCCCATAAGTTCCAACGCAAGGAAGTCGCCACTGAAGATGGCCTCACCCCCTCCATCTCGGCGTCGCTCGCCCTCGATCCGGTCGCGGAGATCGCAAAGTTCGTCCCTCTACTTCACGTCGAGCCGCGTGAGGGCGCGGCGGAGAAGCTCGTCGATCTCGTGCTTGAGGGCGAGATCAACGCCGCAATGGTCGGGGATGTGCAGGACATGCCCGTCCGCATCGACGACTGGTCGCTGTTCGAGGAGCGCTACGTCCCGGTTCTCGCGCCGACACACTGGCTCGCAAACCGTCCCTCGATCGGCATGGACGATCTCCGTGATACCATCTTGCTGGAACGCGCCGACTGCGACGTCGCCCCGAAGAGTCAGCAATCGTATTTCCCCGAGAAACTGCCCCACCTCGGCTACTTCAGCGGTCACGACTTGCACCTGCAGTATATGGCCGCCGCTGGCTTCGGCGTGATACTGGTGCCCGAGCACATGCCACGCTTCCGACGCTCAAGACCATTCCGCTCGAAGGCGACCCGGTTTCGCGGAAGGCGCGGTTGTTGGCTGTGCAGGGGCGCCGCAACTCGCCGGCGCTGGACGCTTTCGTCAAGGTCGCGCGGCTTCGCGATTGGTCGGTCGAAGTCCCCACCGGGGCATGCCGCACGCAACGATCCCGGAGGTGTGACCACGACACGCACGCCGGCGGGCAACCGCCTCCAGCCAATCGATCCGCAGACTGACGCCTTACTGATGCCGAATCGACAAGATATTCGCTCAGATTCGCACCGAGCTGTTGACGACGTTCAGCGCCGCGGACTAGGAGTCATGCAGCCACCTCGTGGGCTGGCTGCGCGATACAGACGTGACATCGCACGCATTGAAGGTCGGAGACGTCGCGCCGGATCGACATCCGCCGATATGATCAGCAAAGCGCACTAGCCTCCGATATCACTGCCTAGTGTGGGCCCGAACAGCTCCCATCTGTCGCCCTTGAACCTTCTGAGCTGCACCTGTTTGATCGGCGCGAAATCGATCGGGCTGGTGTTGATCTTGATGCCGGGCAGCAGGTTGGTGGTCCTGAAGTCCTTGAGGTTTGCAGCCTGCTTCATCACGTTCTCGCGCGTGAGGTTATCGCCGCACTGCTTGAGCACCTGAACCAGCGTCTGGGCCATATTGAAGCCTGTCATCACCAGACTATCGGCCCGATCGCCTTCGGGGAAAACGTCGGCGAGGAAGTCGTCGAAGGCCTTCATACCGGGATCATCCTTCCACTGCGGATCGAGCGCGTCCATCAGATGGGTCACCGAAATGATGCCCTGTGCGTTTTCGAAACCGGCGGGCTTGATGACGGCTCCGATGGAGGTGCTGACGCTGTTGAGGACGTGCAGTGGCTTCCAGCCGATCTCGGCCGCCTTCCTGATGGCTTGCGCCGTGAATTTTGGCGTGGTGATGTCGACGAAGGCGTCGGCATTGAGCGACTTCATCTTGACGACGTGCGAGTCGATGGTCGGCTCGGCCACCTCATATGCGTCTTCGGCAACGATCATCGACGCAGCCTTGGTGCCGAGGCCATCCTTCAGGCCTTTGAGATAGTCCTTCCCGTAGTCGTCGTTCTGGTAGAGGACGGCGATCTTGGCGTTCGGCCTTTCCTTCAAAATATACCTCGCGTAGATCCGTGCCTCGTTCTGATTGTTGGGCGACCAACCTATAGTCCACGGGAAGTTCTGCGGATCATTCCATTTGGTCGCGCCGGTCTGCACGAACAGTTGCGGCACCTTTTTCCCGTTCATATATTTCTGTATGGCGGTGTTGGACGGCGTGCCAAGCGAACCGAAGATGAGGAAAACTTCGTCGCTCTCAACCAGTCTGCGCGCCTGCTCGACCGCTTTTGATGGATTGTAGCCGTCGTCATAGGAAATGAAGTTGATTTTGCGGCCGTTGATGCCGCCTTCGCCGTTGATCTTGCGAAAGTAGGCGGCCTCGGTCCTGCCTGTAGTACCGTAAGCCGACGCCGGCCCGCTGTAGGGCATGATGTTGCCGATCTTGATTTCGGTGTCGGTTGCGCCGGCATCGTATTTCTTCTGGGAAAGTACGCTGCCTCCGCTGGCAGCAAGCATTATGATGGCGGTCGAAAACGCCGCCAATCGTCGTGCGACGAAGGACATCTCGTTTCTCCCTATGAACCAATGAATGTGTCTGTCGTTATTGGCACACTCGGGAGACCTCGCTCGGATCTCTTCTCCGAGAGTGAACACCATTCATCAGGAGCTGTCGATCTTCACGAACGCCACTCGCGTGCGCGTTCGGCGTCAGTTCGCGCGAATTCGTCAATGGAGCTGCCCCTAATTCTCAAGGCTAAGTCTCGCGACGCCCGCGAGCGCTCGCGCGAACAGGTTGGTCCGCTTTATCGGAGCCCCTCGTACACGCCTTCGCTTTAGCCGCTCGGTATCGCGGCGAGCCGTTTCAAAGTCCTGTTCCAGCAAATGTCAGACCCGTCGCCTTTGGGCAAGTGAATCGGCCCGGCAGATTGAACCACCTCGAGCCGCGATCTGCATGGCATCGTTTCGATAGCCGGAGGTGATTGGACGATCGACCACCGGTGCCTATCTTCAGTGCAGGACAAAAGGGAGCTCCGCAAATGCCGACCTACAGCAAAACCCCGAAGCGGTCTCGAAGTTGACTCCCGAGCAGTACCGCGTACGCAGACTAACGGGACCGAGCTCCCCTTCACCAACGAATACTGGGACAACAAGGAGCCTGGCCTCCACGTCGACGTCGTTTCCGGCGAGCCGCTCTTCGCATCGTTCGACAAGTTCGACAGCGGGACGGGATGGCCGAGTTTCATGCGGCCCCTCGAGGCCGCAAACGTCGTCGAACGGACCGAGGTTCGCTCCAAGCACGGCGACAGCCACCTTGGCTACGTCTTCCCGGCTCGGTCGCGCGACAACGGCGGGTTGAAGTACTGCATGAACTCGGCCTCCTTGAGGTTCATCCACCGCGACCAATTGGAGAGCGAGGGGTACGCGAGTACTCAAAGCTCTTCTCGAGGGAGACCTGACGATGTCAGCGACTACAGAACGCGCGATCCTGGCCGGGGGCTGCTTCTGGGGAATTCAGCAACTGGTGCGGCGCTTGCCCGGCGTCGTCTCAACGCGGGTCGGCTACTCGGGCGGCGACGTCAAGAATGCCACGTATCGCAACCACGGCACGCACGCGGAAGTGATCGAGATCACGTTCGACCCGAGTCAGACGAGCTTCCGCGACTTGCTGGAATTCTTCTTCCAGATCCACGACCCGACAACGCCCAACCGGCAGGGAAATGACCGAGGCACAAGCTACAGGTCGGCGATTTTCTACACGAGCGAGGATCAGCGGCGCGTCGCCCAAGATACCATCGCCGACGTCGAGGTCTCAGGTCTGTGGCCGGGCAAAGTGGTGACCGAGCTCTCGCCCGCTGGCGATTTCTGGGAGGCCGAGCCCGAGCACCAGGATTACCTGGATCGCTATCCTAACGGCTACACCTGCCACTTCGTCCGCCCGCAGTGGAAGTTGCAGCGGTAATTCCTGTCAAGCTTTGGCGCGCCTGGTCCGCGATGATGTGTGATGCTTCAACGTGCGAGCCCCGGCAAAGCAAGCATCATCCCGGTACAACCAATGATCACATCGGGAGTCTGCCATGATAGTGAGCGAGTTGCGAGATGTCATTGGCGCGCTGCAGAGCGAAGTTGAATTCGAGGCCGCTGTAAGCGAGTTGGGGAGCCGCGGCTGGTGCCGCATCATTTGGAGCTTCGATGGCGGCAAACCTTATCCGGTTCGGCACGCGCAAGGGCGCGATTGCGCTGGTGCAGACCGAGGAAATTGGCCGCCGGCTTCCCGCGGCTGCTCCCGGTCTCGATGTCGAGATCGTCAAGTTCGAGACGACGGGTGATAGCACCAGCTCGGCAAGCTCTTGCCACATGACGGCAAGGGCGGCGCCTTCGTCGCTGAAATCCGCCGCGCGGTTTTATCCGGTGAGCTGCAGGCCGCGATGCAATCGCTCAAGGACGTGCCGGGCAATGAGGACACACCTGGGCTCGTGATCGGCGCGCCCTTGTCGCGCGATCCGCCTGGAGACGTGCTGGTGCTGCTGCCGCGCGTTTCGCTTGACGAGATCAAACGTAGCCACGGCAACGGGTTCAAGGTCGGCACCAACTCGGTGCGCTGCGCGGCTTACGCGCGTAGGCTGTTTCCCGACATCGAGGTGACTCATTTTCGCGGCGCCGCCGACACCCGCATCTGCAAGCTCGATCATCTGGAAAGGCAGCGGCCGCCGGACGGTTGCGCGGTCGGCCCTGCGGATGCACTGATCGTGGCGCGCTCGGAACTCGAGAGCGTCGCCGATCGCATCGCCTATGAGTTTTCACCTCAGGAGATGCAGCCCGCGGTGGGGCATGGCATCGTCGCGCGGTCGAATGCGTCGCGCGGGATTGACCAACGCGGCAGATTCTTGCGCTGATCGACGATCAGACGGCGCATCGATGCGCCAATGCCGAGCGCGAAGTACTCTGGGTGCTCAATGGTCACTGCAAATTCGCCGGTCGCCGGATTTTCCACTGTTGCGGGCGAGCGGATGTCAGCGACCGTGCTCGATCATGCGGGTGGTGTGTTCATCGAAGCATCGCGTTCCGGACCTGCCGACAGGCTGCGCGAGCTCGGCCGCGCCGTCAGGCTTGAGCTGCTGCAAAAAGGCGCGGCCGACATCATCGAGCGCAGTCGGCCGGTTTGATTGTCGCGAAGCTCAGCTCTTGTATGCCCGCACCCGTTTCAGCATCTGCTCGACATGGGCGATCGGCGTCTCCGGCAAGATCCCGTGACCGAGATTGAAGATCAGCCGTCCCTTGGCATAATCGGAAAGCACGTCGTCGACCGCGCGATCGAGCGCCGCGCCGCCGGCGATCAGGACCAGCGGATCGAGATTGCCCTGAATGGCGGCGCGGTTCTGCACGCGCTCACGGATCAATGAAGGCTCCGCGGCCCAGTCAATGCTGGCGGCGTTGACGCCGGTTGCTTCGACATACGAGGGCAACAATGCGCCGGCGCCGCGAGGAAATCCGATGATCTTGGCGTCCGGTGCCTTCGCCCGCACGCCCGCAACGATGCGGCGCGCCGGTTCGATCGACCAGCGTTCGAATTCCCGAGGCGGCAGCACGCCAGCCCAGGTGTCGAAAATCTGCAAAGCGTCGGCGCCGGCCGCGAGTTGTCCGAGCAGATATTGGATCGAATTCTCGATCAGCACGTCGATGATGCGGGCGAACGCATCCGGATGCTGATAGGCCATCATCCGCGCCGGCGCCTGGTCGGGCGTACCCTGTCCGGCCACCATATAGGTCGCAACCGTCCACGGTGCGCCGCAAAAACCGATCAGCGCAGTCGTCGGATCGAGCTCGCGGCGCACCCGCCGCAACGCTTCATAGATCGGCTCGAGTTTCACAAAATCGACTTGCGTTGAAAGCGCGCGGGCCTTTTCCGGCGTGTCCAGGGGATCGAGCCGTGGACCTTCGCGCACCTCGAAGCGCACCTCGCGGCCGAGCGCGTAGGGGATGACTAGAATATCGGAAAAGATAATCGCGGCGTCGAAATTGAAGCGGCGGATCGGCTGCAGCGTAACCTCAGTGGCATATTCCGGCGTGAAGCAGAGATCGAGAAAACTTCCCGCCTTGGCGCGCAATTGCCGATATTCCGGCAAATAGCGGCCGGCCTGCCGCAACATCCAGATTGGGGGAACTGGTTGTCGATGTCCGGAAAGGACGTCGATAAAGGGTTTTATGGCAGGGCTTTGGGTCAAAGCGGGTCCAATGCTGATCAAGAAGCATGCGAGTACTTCTGATACACGCCGGGCGCGACCTCGCCAAGTGTTGGGAGTGTCAGCCCATGCCACCTTGAAGGCCGTGCAGTCTGTAATCTCGCCCAGCGCCGCCCGCAACTGGCATCGCTGCTTGCGGCGGTGGGATGCGGAGAAGCACGAAGTTGTGCAGTACCGCCTGGAACGTGACCGCGGGATTTTCTGCCAAGGCATCGCGCAAGGCAAGCGCCGTCAGTTCGGCGATAAGCCTATCCTGCAACGGCCCCCGCGCGCGCGTTGGCACGCGCAACCTCGATTGGTCCAATGGCGGCAACGGGTTTAGAAGTCTCCAGGTGCAGCTGGTGGCATTCCTCGCAACGGCATCACGCGGCGCGGCGGCGATAACGATCTTCTATCGACTCTATGGCGAGAGGTGATTTCCCTCGCCGGCGTTGCAAGGTCATTCTCGTCGGGTGCTGGATAGTCATCTTTAACACGAACAGGAGCTACCATGAAGATTTCAAGTCCGCAGCCTCGCGATTGAGCGCACAATTGCTGGTCCTATCGCGGTGGCTGCCACGGCCAAATCGTTCTGCTGCTCCGATGAATGGCACGTCGATCAAGGCGGCGGTACCAACCGTGACGACGGACGTGCGCTATCGGGTGCGGCGAGGTTATCCCACCTATAATTTGTACCGGGGCTATCCCGCCTATAGTTCGTATTGGGGCTATCCGAATAATTCATATTGGAGCTATCCGACCTATAACGACTCTTATCCCGGCTACACCTACGGCGGCTGGTGGTGACGTCAAAGCCCGGCAGCGTGCGGCTTCCTCGAGCTGCCGCTAGCCAACATGTATTTGAGAGATTTTAGCGTTCCTCGGCCGTGCGCACGTCGCTCTTGAAGAAAACTGAGAAGAACTCAGCGCGAGCGAATGTTTTCTGCCTTATCCTTGCGCATTTCACCAAGCTCAGTGCCGGTTATTCACCGATGTGGGATTGTTCAGCTGGCCGAGTGGTCCAAAGAGGCTATCGCAAAGAACCAACGGAAGCTCATCATGGTGACGATGTGGTAGCTAAGAGCGAAACAGGCTTATTGGTAAGCTCGCGCGCGCATATCGGTCTCGTTGGGAGGGTTGGGGATAACAACAAAGGAGCGAGCAAATGACTTCGCCCCAAGATAGCTTGACGGGCAAATCAGCTCATGAACTCGCCTTCTCAAGCACGAACACGGAAAGCGCGACTACAGAGCATTTCTACGCCGATTTGAAGCCGTTCGATAACTTCTCACAACTAACGCATTTCGACCGCTATCTCCCCTTGCCGGACGATTGGTTCATCGGAATCGCCGATGTCGTCCAATCGACGACAGCGATCAAGACCGGCCGATACAAAGCCGTCAACACCGTGGGCGCTGCGGTGCTGGTCGCTATAACCAACGCGTTACCCGAACTCTGCTTTCCCTATGTTTTCGGCGGCGACGGAGCGACCGTAGCGATCCCCGGCAAGTATCTTGACGAAGTGAAGTATGCAATGGCGCGAACTGCGGCATGGGCAGATGATACTCTCGATCTTGTGCTTCGAGTCGCGATCGTCCCCGTTTCGGCAATCCGCGCAGCCGGTCACGATGTTCGTGTCGCGCGATATGCTGCGTCCGAGAACGTCTCGTACGCCATGTTCACCGGCGGCGGTGTGGCGTGGGCAGAAGGACAACTTAAGAAGGGAGAATTCAAAATACGCCGCGCACCGTTGAATGCCAAGCCCGATCTATCAGGGCTCTATTGCGGATTCGGGCCAATCCCTACCGAGCAGGGCACCATCCTCTCTATCATCGCCCTTCCGATCGAAGAGCAAAGGTCGTACGCGGCCTTGGTGGCGGATGTTTTGGCCTTAATCGAATTTTCTTCGCGTCGGTCGGGACATCCGTTGCCGGAGGGCGGCCCGTTGCCCGCCTGGCTCGGAGGCAAAATCCAGAGATTGCTTGGTGAGCGCTCCCCACACGCGAACCTTCTGACGGCCATCGCAGATGCTCTACGAGCCATCAAGATGCGGGTCGTTCTTTCTGCAGGTATTCGCATGGGGCAATTCAGACCCCTCAAATATCGACGAGAGATTTCGAAGAATACGGATTTCAGAAAGTTCGACGATGGCCTGAAAATGACGGTGGACTGTTCGCCGGAAATCGCAGATGCTATCGAGGCTCGACTGGTTTCGGCCCAGCTCTCTGGCGTTTGTGTAGCGGGCACACATCGTCAGACGAGCGCGCATCTCACCTGTTACGTGCCTTCAAACATCCGGTCAGATCACGTCCACTTCGTTGATGGGGCCGACGGAGGTTATGCCGCGGCAGCGGCCAAACTCAAAGCAGGCAAGACGGCTGTCATGGCAGGCGTGGCATGACTCTTGGGGGAGCCGAACGCCGATTTTCCTAACTCAGGTCATTTTAGGCTGCCGACCGACACCAGATTTCGCCTCCATCGCCGCATGCTGGCTAGCGCAAGTTTTCGGTATGGCCATTTTGTGCAACCGCCTGATCGGGGAATGTTGCGCATTGGGCTATCGATGCTGGAACAGTTGCGGCATAGACGTCAGCAAGAAGATAGCGGCCGATCAAGCCGTTCTTGACGGGGAGCAACAAAAAGCTCGACGAGATTTTGAGGAGAACATGGCTACGGCACAGCGCGCGGCATCTCGCCCTCAGGAGCCAATCATCGTGCAGGTCCCCCAAGCCGCTCCGGAGCCGGCAATCCCTGAGGCGGCGTGCCATCAAACGAGGTTGCCGGCGTATCTCTGCTTCGATTTCAGGCCGCAAGGAGAAGGGCGGCAGGGCGCAGGCGACGACGCGCGAGGTCGCGCTGACCTATAACGTTTCGCACACAACGATTGCGCGGTTGAGGACGGCAGAAGCCCGGCTCCTGGGGGCTTAGAAAACCGGGCGTGAACTTTCTATGATCGCTGCATGGGTTTGTGTGCGCCAGTCGATACCCCAAAATACGCCCCTATGGTGATCGACAGTTGTCGATCCTAAAGTTCTATGTCCATCTGTCCGGGGATCTCAAGGGCCGTCGGATCGCAGCGCAAACGAAGGAGGGTTGCCCAAGTAGCATGTAGGACGAATTAGGCTTCACAGGATGCAGTTTCGCGTAATGAACCTTATGCGAAACAAGATGCCGACGAGTGGCGCCCTTGTTATGCCCGCAGATCTGAATCGAGTCATTTCAAGGGAGAATCGAGTCGGTCTCCCGTTCGGCTGACGGCCGGTCAAAGAGGGAACGAGAGGGCCCTTTCTCACCGATCGTCCACCTTGAGCGCGAACAGATCGTCGGCGCGCTTCCTGCCCAAGATTGGCGGCCGCGATCGGAATGCCGAACCGAGCAACTACGCATCAGGGCGGCAAGGGTTTGAACCGCAAAGCGACAAATCATCGCAACGCTTGCGATTGCGTGACCGCGATCCCAATCCGATCACAGTGTCACCCGATGGGAGATCAATCCTTCGCCAACTGTATGCAATCGCTAACGGCATCGTACAAAAGCTTGGGACACCAGTCCTTGCCGTTTCAATTGGTGACGTGTTGTTTTCCGATGGCTACGGCCCCGATGTGGCCGCTATGTTTCGATCTGTATTCGCTACCTCCTACAAATACATTGAAATACGGAATTGCATTACGCAGGTGACGACCGAGTTGTTCTTGCACACTCAGGTCTGGCGGTGGCACGAAGCCAACTCCTCCGACCCGCAACTCGATCCGAGCTCACCCGGACGCGCTACGCCGAGCCTTTGGCCCACAGCGGATTATCAGAGGCCCTGCGGGCGACGTCGGCTACTGACCCCATTGCGGAAATGGTCGGCTTTAAGGGGAGCGCCATAAACCTTCGTATCGTTCCGTGACACCATTTAGATGACGGGACGACTACTGACGTTCAATTGAGTTGCTGATCGCGATCGTCCTAGGCTGCATGCGTTGGAAAAGCGCACGAACTCATGAAGTGCGATTGTGAAACAAAAGGATGATCGACGAATAGCTGCGATAAAGCCAAGAGGAGACTCCAATGCCCAACTGCTCCGAAAGTCTTAAATCTGGCAGAGCCGCGCGATGCGCAATTTGTGATGGCAAGTTTGGTCTCGTCCGGCACTACTCGTGGCGAACGCCTCTTTGTTCCAAGAAGTGCGTCGATCGCTTCAGAGCTCGCAGGGAAAGTGACCGCAATTGGGTGGGCTGGCTCCAGATCATCTTCAACCAGCTGCCAGAGAATCGCGCGAGGGCTTTGTGATGATCAGGATCTCACAACGAGGCAAGGCATATTTAGAGACGGCACGGACTTTGCTCCGCGCAGCCCAAACCATGACCGACTCAGCGATTGCGGGTCAGCTTAAAGCCCTTGCCGACGACTACGAGCGGCGAGCTGAGATAGCTTCGCACGTTGATGCGGCCAAAGCATTCTCCCGATCTGCTCCTAGCGCTGAACGCGAATGACATGCATGACCGGGTGGGCAGCTTCAACATGTTCCGCGAATTCTGTACCATTGAAGCGCTGAACCTGCGCCCCGGCTCAAAGGAGCTGGAGGCATTCAACGTCGAGCGTGTGCGCGGCTACCTCGAGTGCAATCTCGGTTGCAAGAAGAAGGAAGTGATACACGCGCTAGGCCTGAATCCGCGAACGGTGGCCAAGGCCATCAAGATCATCCGGGCAAATGCTCATCGCAGCGGTGGGGCTCTCCAGTCGTGATCAAGATCATTGCCGTGCTCTGCAATCTCTCCTCTCCGGCAAATTGCCACGAGCAGACCGTCACCACCTCGGACTTCGCCGACGTCTCGATGCAGTCCTGCCTGATGGGCGCGCCGCAGCTCGCCGAGTGGATGAAGCTGCATCCGGTAGAACGCCTGGCGGGATGGCGCTGCGTGATCGGCAAACAGGATGGCAGGCGAGCTTAGGGTGGAAATCCTCGCTACGGCATCACGCGACGCGGCGGGGATAACGATCCTCTATCGACTCTATGGCGAGAGGTGATTTTCCTCACCGGCGTTGCAAGGTCATTCTCCTCGGGTGGTGGATAGTCTTCTACACGAACAGAAGCTACCATGAAGATGATCGACAAAGGTCGAGGGTGATACCAAGAGGAGGCTACCATGCCCTACTGCTCCGAGAGTCTTAAATCTGACAGAGCCGCGCGATGCGCAGTTTGTGATGGCAAGTTTGGTCTCGTCCGCCACTACTCGTGGCGTATCCAGCTTTGTTCCAGGAAGTGCGTTGATCGCTATGATTCGATAACTGAAATGCGAGTTCGTAGAATGTTGCAGCTATCACAGGAGCAACAGTGAATATTGTTCTAATATCTCAGTTGGCAGCGGCCGTCATCGGTGCGTTGTTTGTGGCATACAACTTGTTTCACTACGTACTGTTTCTTTTGGTGACCCGACCGAAGGACGCGAGCAAGATCGGCCACCAACTGAATGAATTCGAGCAGCGCCAACTGATTGAGTGGACACCAAAGCCGAACGACTTTCTCAAACATGACGACGAAAAGCGCACATACGATGACGTGTTCGGCACGTATCGCGACGACCAATCGAACTACAGCACGTGTGTGTTTCCCAGATTGGCATTTTCGCACCCCTACGAGGCCGAATATGCACTGTTGAAGCCGAAAGACGGGATGCGGTTCCTGGATCTCGGATGCGGCTCCGGCGCGGCAGCCGAATACCTCGCCGGACGGAGCAATATCGAAATTGTGTGCGTGACCAATTCATCTGTGCAGGCGGAGATCTGCCGGCGGAAATTTGCGAGACTTGGCGGGCGTGGACAGGTGATAGTCATCGACTTCGACAACCTCGATCTCCCGAATGACTACTTCGATGGCATTTATGCGCTCGAGTCGATTGGCTACACCAAAGACCTGGACGCGTGGCTAGCAAGGTGCTGGCGGATGCTTAAGCCGGGAGGACGGTTGCTGATCCATTCGCCGGGGTCGCTGGATCATTGTCGCCGTACCAAGGATTACCTGAGTGTCACCGCCTTCTTCGAGAACTGGCGCTACAATTTTGTCGGAGCCAATCTTCTCGTCTACAAGATGCGCCGACTTGGCTTCAGTCCAATCCACTATCGGCGACTACCATTCTTGGCCTGGGGAGTAACCTGGAACTTCATTCAACACATGCTGTTGTGGAAGTACCGACTAAAGATGCGCACTTTCGTGGAACTGGAGCGAATCATTTGGCGCACGTCGAAGGTGTTTGTGTTTGGCAATCCGTACAACACGGTGCTGGCCACCAAACCCACGGCACTATCTTGCTCCCAAACTCATACATCGGAAGCAGTGGCCTCATTGGCGATGACAAATGTTCCGCCTGTTACACACGACCGGGTAGGCAATCTCGCCGGCGGCGGGGGAGAATTTCTGAATAGTAGGGAAGATCACGCCGCCGGACGTGCGGATGCAGTCGCTTGATCGTTCATCGGCACAGTGAATTGCACGGTGATGCCTGGCCCGGCGTTCGGGGTGGCCCATATGCGTCCCCCGTGAGCTTCGACAATCGAACGGCAGATTGATAGCCCCATGCCCATGCCGCCGGGCTTTGATGTAATGAAGGCGTCAAAGATGTGCTCGAGGTCCAGTGAGCTCAGACCTGGACCCGAATCCCGCACTTCGACGAGC
>JAEWFG010000011.1 GCA_023388935.1 Pseudomonadota bacterium
TTTTGAGATATACCGCCCGCATGCAGGCGGTATATCTCAACGCGCTCTTCAAGGCTGAGCTGGCCATAACATCGTCCCATCGCAACAACACCTTAGCAGGTGTTGCACTTGCATCGTGAACCGAAGGTGCATCCAGTACTCCGTGGCGTGAGTTGGTTTGCCCCAAGTGGGGCCGCGGCGTACTGGATCATACGCTTTCGCGGATGATGCCAGCGGCGCAAATGGCGAGACCGGCCGCCCTACCGCTCCAAAATCGCCTGCGCGGTCGCCTCGTCCGTGATCAGGCCATTGATCAGGCGTCCGTTCAGCGCGGCCGCGATTGCCGGCACCTTGGCAGCACCGACCGCGGCGCCGATCGTCGTGGTCTTTGCCGGCACTTCGGGCGGAATGCTGGTCAGGCGCTTGTTGGTGCCGGCCTTGAGCAGGCGGCCCTTGGAATCATAGGCCCAACCGGTGATTTCGCCGATAGCGCCCTGCCGCATCATCTCGAACAATTCGTCGCGGGTGACGAAGCCGTCGACATGAATCTGCGCTTTCTGGTCCATCTGGCCGATGCCAACGAGGCGCAAATCGGCCTTGGCCGCAACCGCCTTCACCTTCGCGATCGGCTCGATCCGCACCATCCTGTTGCGCTCGTCCTCGGACGACATCAGGAACGGCAGAGGCATCGGATAGTGCCGCGCACCGGTGCGGTCGGCAAGCCGGCCGACGGTATCGTAGAAGCTCGCCGAACCGTCGGCCGAGATGTTGCCGACCAGCGAGACGATCTGGTGATTGGGCCGGTCGATCGTCGTGACGCGCTCGACTGCGGCGCGCACCGCCCGCCCCGTTCCGAGCGCGACGATGACGGGCGTCTCCGAACGGAGCGTCGAGTCGAGCAAGTTGGCGCAGCGTTCCGCGATGCCGGCGGTGGCCTGCGGTGCCGCAGGATCAGCCGGCACCACATCGCAATGGGCTAGATCAAAGCGCTCCTTCAAGCGCGCCGCCAATTCCATGCAGGCGGCAATGGGATGTTCGAGCCGGAAGGTGATCAGCCGCTCGGCGAGACACAGCGACACCAGCCGCTGCGCCGAGGCCCGCGACACCTGGAGCATCTTTGCGATCTCGTCCTGGGTGTGGCCGGCAATGAAATAGAGCCAGCCGGCCCGCGCGGCATCATCGAGCCTCGATTTTTCGTTCTCGGCGGCCATGGCAGGCGTCACGCCTCCTTCCAGAAATCGCTCATATGCGCGAAGACGCGATCGGCCCCGGCGGCGGACAATATAGCGTGACCGTCGCGCCTCCGATAATGGCTGCCGCCGACAAATCCCCAGACGGTCATGCCGGCGGCCTTCGCGGCCAGCACGCCGCTGACGCTGTCCTCGATTACGAGCGTGCGTGCAGGTTGCACCCTCATCTTCTCCGCCGCATGGAGAAAGAGATCGGGTGCCGGCTTGCCGTGCCTGACCATTTGCGCGGTGTAGAGCCGATCGCCAAAATGCGCCCGAAGGCCGGTGACGTCGAGGGAGAGCGAGACGCGATCGATGTCGCTGGACGAAGCCACGCAAAACGGCGCCCGCAATTCAGGCATCACGGCGGCGATGCCGGGGATCGGCTGGAGTAAGGCCGCGAAGGTCTCGAGGACGTGTGACTTCAATCGCGGCAGAAAGCCGTCCGGCACGGTCTGTCCGAGATCGCGATAATGCTGCTCGATCGCTTTCGTGCTGCGTCCGAGAAAGAGCTCGAGCGCCTGCTCTTGGCTCAGCGCGATCCCGAACTCGGCCAGCACCTCGGACAGGCAGCGGCAGCTCAACAGCTCGCTGTCGACGAGCACGCCGTCGCAGTCGAAAATGATCAGATCGGGTTTCTGCCGGCCTCGGTCCATCCAACCATTCGATCATATACCCATCGCATGAGCAATAGCTCACACGCGAACATGACGCCGCGGATTTTCCTTGTTCAATGAGCCACCTGCCGATAGATCGCGGGCAATGCCGCGGGCAACCGGCGGATGTTTCCGACGATGGCGTAGCCGCTGCGTCCGAACAGTGTCGGAAAGTAGGATTGCGCCGTCGCATCGACCGTCACGCCAAAGACCGCAATGCCGAGCCGTCGCGCCTCCTGCACGGATTTCCGCGTGTCTTCGACCGCAAAGCGCCCCTCATAATGATCGACATCGTTCGGCTTGCCGTCGGTCAGAACGAGCAGCAGCTTCTTGCGCTGCGGCTGACGCGCGAGCTCGGCGGAAGCGTGGCGCACCGCCGTACCGATCCGCGTGTAGTAGCCCGGCTTGAGTGCGCCGATGCGGCGCTCCACCGCGCCGCTCATTGGCTCGCCGAACGCCTTGACGGTCTCGAGCCGCACCCAGGAGCGTCGGCGCGAGGTGAAGGTCAGAATGCTGTGGTGATCGCCGCAGGCCGAAAGCCCATGGGCGAGCACGAGCAGCGCTTCCTTCTCGACGTCGAGCACCCGATAGCCGTCGACCCAGGCGTCCGTCGAAAGCGAGACATCGACCAGCAGGGTCACGGCAAGGTCATGGCCTTGCGGCCGCATTGCCAGGTGGACGCGATCGAGACCGCTGCCATTGCCGCCGGCGCGGAGATCGCACCGCGCGCGCACGAGCGCGTCGAGATCGAGGTCGTAGCCGTCAGCCTGGGCGCGCATCAATTCGTGGCGCGGCCGCAAGGCCTCGAAACGGCGGCGCACCTGCCGGATGTGCCGACGCATGGTTTCGTCCGGCGTCCAGCTCTCGCCGGTCTCGGAGGCTGCGGCGGCGAGCACGCGGCAATGATCGGGCAGATAGGAGCTGCTGCGATAGTCCCACTCGGGATAGGTCACGTCCGCGTTCAATCGCGACGCATCGAGGGCTTCGGGCGGCAGGTCGAGATCGAATTTGAGCCGGCTTGCGGGTTTCCCGCTGCGGCGGCTGAGCGTGATCTCCTCGAGATCGTCGGCCGCCTTCTGCGCGTCCTCATCTTCGCTGTCGTCGGCTGGGCGGTCGACATTGACCATCTCGGCCATTGCGAGGATCTTTTCGAAGCGGTTGAGCACGAAGGGATCGCGGCGATTGGTGCCGTCTTCGCGCTCGCGGACGGCGAAACGCTTGCGATCGTCTGGCGGTGCGGGCGCCGCGGTGGGCGCGCACTCGTCGTCGCCCTTATGTGCGGGCGAGAGCTCGCGTGTCCAGCAATCGCCCCAGAGCGGGCACGGCAGGACCGAACGATAGCCGGGCGGCGCCTTGTCCGGCAGCGGCCCGGTCCCCATCATCGCCGGCCACAGCTCGCCCGCGGGCGGCGTATCGGCGCCGAGCAGAGTGAGCACGATGCGCTCCACGTCCTGCTCGATGCGCGGCAACGGGCGGTGCGGCCGCGCCATGGCCGTTGCCGCCGCCAGCCGGGCGTAGTCTTCGGCAAGACCGGGACATTCCGTCAGCACCAGGACCGCGATCTCGCTGGTCCGCCGCAGCATCAGCAGATCGCGCCGCAGCGGATCGACCTCCGCGATCGCATCGGCAGGCGCAAATGCGAACCACGCGGCCAGCCAACGGTACAGCGCAGCGTTGAGCTCGCGGTCGGCGAAGATCGCGATGCTGTCGGGCAGGAAGATCGTCGCGGCGTCGCGCCCCGGCTGTTCGAGGCGCTCATCACCAAGACCGATCCGCTGCCGCCATCCGAGTCGGTGTCCCAGCCGGCGGGCGCCGGCGCTCGCGATCTGAACGCCCGTCTCGCCGCCGAGCGCGCGGAACATGATCGCGATCCGGCTGCGAACCTCCGCAAGCGACACCGCGTATTCCGCATGGACCGGATAGCTAGCCGTGCCGCCGACCAGGCGATGCCAGGCCCGACCAACCGTTTCTTCAAGCTCGAGGAAATCGAGCATGGGCCCGCCCCCTCAGGAAATTACAGCACGCGCGACGTCGAGTAGCGCAGCCTTGACGTCCGCGTCATCGGTCAACGGCTCGATCATGCCGGCCAGCACGGCATCGGCAATCGACGCTCCGGCAGCAATCAGCGTCGCACAATAGACGACGAGGCGGGTCGAGACGCCCTCCTCCAGATCGTGGCCCTTCAGCGCCCGCAGACGCCCCGCCAGCACGACCAGCGGCCGCACATGGTCAGGCGCGAGCCCGCTCTCGGCCGCGACCACCGCAATCTCCTGCTCGGGCGGCAGGAAGCCGAACTCGATGGCGACGAAGCGCTGCCGCGTAGACGGCTTCAGCGCCTTGAGCAGCGTCTGGTAACCCGGATTATAGGAGACCACGAGCATGAAGCTCTTGGGCGCGACGAGCTCCTCGCCGGTGCGTTCCAGCGGCAGGATGCGGCGGTCGTCGGTCAGCGGATGCAGCACCACCGTGACATCCTTGCGCGCCTCCACGACTTCATCGAGATAGCAGATGCCGCCTTCGCGCACGGCGCGTGTCAGCGGACCGTCGGTCCACACGGTGTCGCCGCCCCTGAGCAAATAACGGCCGGTGAGATCCGCCGCGGTGAGATCGTCGTGGCAGGCGACGGTGTGGAGCAGCAATCCCAGCCGCGCCGCCATGTGCGCGACAAAGCGCGTCTTGCCGCAACCGGTCGGCCCCTTCAGCAGAACCGGGAGTTGATCCCGCCAGGCGTGCTCGAACAGCGCGCATTCGTTGCCGCTCGCAACATAGGCCGGCAGCTCGGGCGCGGGCGACGCCAAGGCGTGAAGTGCTGCTGTCATGGTCTTTCTCCGGAAATCATTTTGAAAAGGCGGCCGCGACGTTCCGCGGCCGCCTTTGCGTTCATTCAGCGGGTTGCAACGCGCCTGGGATCGTCGCCGGCTTCTCGCGACCCGGAACCAGCACGGCCCAGACGAACATCAGTGCAGAGATCGCGACAAACACGCCCGAGCCGAGACGCACCCAGTAGAACATCGCGAGCTGGTCCTGTACGTCCATGTAGCTCTGGCCGAGCACGCGCTGGAGATGGACCTGAACCACGCCTGCGAAGGTCAGCGCGAAGGTCATCACCATCATGGCCGTGCACATGATCCAGAAGCTCGTCATGCTCAGCCACTGGTTATAGGGCGCACGTCCCTTGAGCTGCGGGATCGCGTAAGCCATCACCGACAGGTTCAGCATCACATAGGCGCCGAAGAAGGCGAGATGGCCGTGCGCGGCGGTGACCTGCGTGCCGTGGGTGTAATAGTTCACCGAGGACAGCGTGTGCAGGAAGCCCCAGACGCCAGCTCCCAGGAACGCCATCACCGAGCAGCCGACCGACCACAGCAGAGCGGCACGGTTCGGATGCTTGCGGCCGGCCTTCCAGGTCATCTGCACCGTGAAGATCACCATGGTGAAGAACGGCGCGACCTCGAGCGTGGAGAACAGCGAACCGATCCATTGCCAATAGCCGGGCGCGCCGATCCAGTAGAAGTGATGGCCGGTGCCGAGGATGCCCGAGAACAGGGCGAGGCCGATGATGACGTAGAGCCACTTCTCAACCACCTCGCGGTCGATGCCGTTGAGCTTGATCATCAGGTAGGCGAGCACGGAGGCCATGATCAGCTCCCAGACGCCCTCGACCCAGAGGTGGACGACATACCACCAGTACATCTTGTCAACGGCCAGGTTGGCCGGATTGTAGAAGGCGAACAGGAAGAAGATCGCGACGCCCCACAGACCAAACAGCAGGATGTTGATGACCGTGGTTTTGCGACCCTTGAGCGCTGTCATCGTCACGTTGAACAGAAACATCAGGCAGACGACGACGATGCCGATCTTGATGATGAAAGGCTGTTCGAGAAACTCGCGGCCCTCGTGATAGTGGAAGAGATAGCCGACCACGGCCACCCCCGCTGCGCCGAAGAACATCCAGAACTGGATTTTTGCGAGAAGCGGGCTGTACAGCTCGGTCTCGGTCTCTTCCGGCAGCAGGAAGTAGGTCGCGCCCATGAATCCGATCAGCGACCACACGATCAGCGCGTTGGTGTGGATCATCCTGACGATGTTGAACGGCAGCAGCACCGACAGCGTGTTGGGCAGGACATAGATAGTCCCGGCGAGCAGGCCGAAGGCGACCTGGGCCAGGAACAGGGTCAGCGCGCCGTAGAAGTACAGCATCGCGACTTTCTGAGTTTGGTATTTCATCTCGGGTTCTCTCTGTCTTGAAAGAGGAAAGCGCTCAGCCGGCCTTGTTCGGCGGCCACTCCTGGCGCTTGATCTTGCTGGTCCATTGCAGGAAGTCGGCGAGATCGTTGAGCTCCTGGTCGCTCAGGTTGAACTGCGGCATCTGCCGCCGGCCCTCCGCGCCCGAAGGTTGCGACTGCATCCAGGCCTTGAGCGTCTCGCGCGCGCCGGCCGGATCCTCGTTACCGCCCCAGCGATCCCAGACGTTGCCGACTTCAGGCGCGAAATAGGCGCCCTCGCCCAGCAAAGTGTGGCAATTGATGCAGGAGTTCTTCTCCCAGACATGCTTGCCGCGCGCGACCGACGATGTCAGCGCCGCCGCGTCCGTCGACGTCGTGGCCATGTAGTAATGGCTGTGCGCCGTCAGCCCTATGAAGATGGCGAAGAAAAAGGCCGAGCCGCCGTAGAAGACGTTTCGAGCGGCCGACTTGGTCAGGCGTTCAGCCATTGCCAATCCTTTCGTTTGAAAAGCGATGCTGCGATTTATTGCCGATCGGTCCGGCCGGTTCTTTGTCAGGGCGCAATGACTTCGTCAGATCAGAGCGACAACGGCGGAGACGAGCCAGGCAAACAACACGACGATGACGATCCATGCGCTCACGAGGCCGCGCCAGAGCGAAGGCGCGGCGCGAAGGTCCATGAAGTCGAGCGCAATCCGTCGTCCCTTGATGGCGGCGAGGGCCAGCAGCAGAGCGTTGCTGAGCAACGGTCCCGGCATGAGCGGCGGCACGAGGATGGTCGCGAGCGCAAGACCGATCAGCGCGATCCAGCTGACGTCGAGACGATTCGGCATTCTCACCGCACCAGATAGAGAAGCGGGAACATGATGATCCAGACCAGATCGACCATGTGCCAGAACGCGGCTCCCGTCTCGACGCCGGACGCCTCGGCGCGGCGGCAGACGACGGCGAGAATTACGATGCCGAGGCAGACATGCAGGAGATGGAAACCGGTCAGGAGGAAGTAGAGCGTGAAGAACGGGCTGGTTTCGAGCCCGATGCCGCGTCCGATCTCTCCGGCATATTCGACCAGCTTGAGCGCAATGAACAGGCCGCCGAGCGCCATGGCTCCGAGAAGCCAATACCGTGTCGTCGTCGGCTGTAGTCCTGCTCGCGCGGCCTTCGTAGCTCGTGCCGTCGCCCAGCCGCTGGTAACCAGCACGACGGTATTCAGCCCGGCGAGATGCGAGTCAAGCTCCACCTGCCCTGCCGCGAACACCGCAGGATGGATCGCGCGGGCAACCGTGAAGGCACTGAGAAACAGCCCGAAGGCGGCGAGCTCGCTGAAGATCAGCACCCAGATCATGGGATCGCCGGGGAGCTCTTCCAAGATTCCCCAGCCGGTTCCCTGTTGTTCGCAATCGGCCGCCGACATCTGCTTTTCCGGATCAGGACACCGGCCAGCCTTAGCTCACCCGCTTCGATCCGAGTTTGTTGAGGGACAAACAGAGCAACCGGCGGGGAGTTGTTTGCGCCGACGCAACGTCCGGCCGGCCGCATCGCGGTACGGACCACCTCGACCGCGGATCCACGGAGCGGCGAGCAATGACATGAGCGAAGCACAACTAGGGCTGATGACCGCGACACCCATCATCATCGTGTTCGCCATCGCGCTGAGGCGAATGGGAGTATTGTCGACGGTGGCAACCGTATCGGCGGCGAGCCTCTCCGTCGCGATCGCAACGGTGCTGTTCACGACGCAGTAATCCGGACACCGCGGGTGAGGATGCGATCAGCTATCGCTGGATCGCCGATCGGGCGCCATTCTTGGCAGGATGAGCTGAAGCCTCGTGCCTGCGCCAGGCTTGCTCTCCAGTCGGAGCTGTCCGCCCAATCGATCGACGACGATGCTGTGGACGATATGCAGACCGAGGCCGCTCGCGCCGTCATGCCGGCGCGTGGTGAAGAATGGGTCGAAGGCCCGCCGCTCCACGTCGGGTGCCATGCCGCAGCCGTCGTCGGCAAACAGCAGCTCCACGTGCCCATGGTCGACAGCACGGAGCGAGACGTTGATATTCCCGGTCTCGCCGCCGGAGAACGCATGCGTCATCGAATTGACAGCAAGATTGGTGAGCACCTGACCGAAAGGCCCGGGGTAGCTGTCCATGGCAAGATCAGGTTCGCTGCGGAGACTGAGCGCGATGTCGCGCGTTCGCAACTGCCGTTCGAACTGCGAGAGAACCTGGCCCGTCAGCTCGCCTGCGTCAAAGCTACGCCGATGTGACTCGGTCTGATCGGCCGCCACCTGCTTGAAGGACTGGACCCGTTCGGCGGCGCGGTCGAGATTCGTGACCAGCTGCGCCGAAGCATCGCTAACCAGCTCCAGAAATCCCATCAATGTCGAACGCTTGAGATTGCCCCGCGAGACCTCCCCGGCGAACAACTCGGCCTTGCGCTGGAGCGTCGAGGCGACCGTCAAGCTGCTGCCGAGCGGCGTGTTGATCTCGTGCGCGACACCGGCAACCATGCGCCCGAGCGCAGCCAGCTTTTCCACCTCGATCAAAGTACCCTGGATATCACGCAAATGGCGAAGCGCGGTCTCGGCGGCATCCCTGGCACTGCGGATCTCCCGCTCGGCGCGCTTGCGTTCCGTGATCTCCTCCGCCGCCACGTTGACCGCGAAAATTTCACCATCCGGCATTTGCAGCGGATGCCAATAGGTGACCCAGGAGCGCTCCTCGAGCTGATCGGCGCGTTGTCCCGCCACCTCGATGCCGATCACGGGTTCGCCCGTCGCGACGATAGAGCGCACAATTTGCTCGACGGAATCCGCCAGGGCAGGCACGCAGTCCCTGACTGTACGCCCGAGATGGCCCTCGACGGATATGCCGCAGATTTCGGTCAGACGCTGGTTGATCAGCAGGTATCGGCAGTCCGGCGACAGACAGGCCAGCCCGATCGGGGCGGTATCGTAGATCAGTTGCAACGCCGGCAATGTCGAAACCAGCATCACCTCCGAAGCCGGCGATGACCTCACTGTACTCGTCACTCAAGCTCCCCGTGATCCCTTGCGCCAACTGCATGAAATTGCAACGGGATTGGCTGCCGGTTGATCTAGATCAACAATACATGTCGGTTCGATGGCGTCTCAGGCCGAGACACAGTCCAAGTGCGAAGACAGGAGGCGTAGATCGGAAGATTTTTTGGGGAACCGGCACGGCGCCGACGCGCCTTTACCCCTACGAGAACCCCCTCACCGTCGCTGGTTATACACGTCGATGCAGACGGCCCCGAGGAGCACCAGGCCCTTGATGACCTGCTGGTAGTCGATGCCGATACCGAGGATGGACATGCCGTTGTTCATCACGCCCATGATCATGGCGCCGACCACGGCCCCGCCGACGCGCCCGACGCCGCCATAGGCTGAGGCGCCGCCGATGAAGCAGGCGGCGATGACGTCGAGCTCGAAGCCCAAACCTGCCTTGGGCGTCGCCGTGTTGAGGCGCGCGGCGAAGACGAGGCCGGCGAGCGCAGCCAGCACGCCCATGTTGACGAAGGTGAGGAAGGTCAGCCGCTCGGTCTTGATGCCGGACAGTTTCGCTGCTTTCGCATTGCCGCCCACGGCATAGATCTGTCGGCCGAGCACGGTGCGGCGGGTAACGAAGCCATAGAGTGCGATCAAGGCGCTCATGATCACCAGCACGTTCGGCAGGCCCCGATAGGTCGCAATCAGATAGGTGAAGTAAAGCACCGCGCAGGCGAGCACGATGCTCTTGCCGAGGAAGAATGCGAAAGGCTCGACCTCGATGCCGTGCGACTGCTCGCGCGTGCGGCTCTTGGCGCTGGCGTAGACCAGGCCGAGCGCGAGAACGGCACCGATCAGCATGGACGTCGGATGCAGCGTTCCGGCCTCGGGCAGCAGCTCCGGAATGAAGCCCGACGACAACTTCTGGAATGTCGGCGGGAACGGGCCAAGCGACTGGCCCTGCAACACCGCGAGCGCAAGGCCCTTGAACACGAGCATACCGGCCAGCGTCACGATGAAGGACGGAATCTTGAAATAGGCAACCCAATAGCCCTGCGCTGCGCCAATCGCCGCGCCCACCAGGAGACAGGCGATGAAAGCAAGCGTGTAGTCGACCTTGTACGTCACCATCAGCAACGCAGCCACGGCACCGACGAAGCCCGCGACCGAGCCGACCGAAAGATCGATGTGTCCAGTCACGATCACCAGCAGCATGCCCAGCGCCATGATGACGATATAGCTGTTCTGCAGCACCAGATTGGTGAGGTTGAGCGGCTGGAGCAGCGTGCCACCGGTCATGACCTGGAAGAACAACATGATCGCGATCAGCGACAGCAGCATGCCGTAGTTGCGCAGATTGTTCTTGATGAAGCTGCCGTGCCGGCGCTCCTCGGGCAGCGAAACCGTCTTGTCGGTCATGGCTGCAATCCTCCCATCTCCGCGGCCTCGGGCGCGCCGCTCCCAAAGTTTCTATCGTTGCGCATGATGGCGCGCATGATCTTCTCCTGTGTCGCTTCCGCGCCCGGGAACTCGCCGACGAAGGCGCCGTCGTTCATGACACAGATGCGGTCGCAGATGCCGAGCAGTTCGGGCATCTCCGAGGAGATCACCACCACGCCGCGGCCGGCCTCCGCAAGCTCGTTAATGATACAGTAAATCTCGTATTTGGCACCGACATCGATGCCCCGCGTCGGCTCGTCCAGGATCAGTACCTTGGGGTCGGTCATCAGCCATTTCGACAGCACCACCTTTTGCTGGTTGCCGCCCGAGAGCTGGCCGGTCTCCTGGTAGACGTCGGAGCAGCGGATGCGCATCCGGTTGCGATAGTCGCTGGCCACCTTCAGCTCAGCGATGTCGTCGATCACTCGCCCCGGTGCGACCTGGTCGAGGCTCGCCAGCGTGATGTTCTTGCGGACGTCGTCGGCAAGGATCAGCCCGAGCTGCTTGCGGTCCTCGGTGACATAGGCAAGGCCGGCATCGATCGCGGCTGCGACACTCGGCAATACGATCTCATGGCCCTCGAGCCGGATCCGGCCGCTGATATTGGTGCCCCAGGAACGGCCGAACAGGCTCATGGCGAACTCGGTACGGCCGGCGCCCATCAGGCCGGCAATGCCCACGACCTCGCCGCGCTTCACGCCAAAATTGACGTTCTTGATCACCTGCCGCTCGGGATGGATCGGATGATAGACCGACCAGTTCGCGACCTCGAGCACGGGATCGCCGATGTTCGCGCTACGCTCGGGAAAACGATGGGCGAGATCGCGATTGACCATGCTGCGGATGATGCGGTCTTCCTGGATCGGCTCGGCATGGCAATCGATACTATCGACGGTACGGCCGTCGCGCAGCACCGTGATGTGGTCGGCAACGCGCGCCACCTCGTTCAGCTTGTGCGAGATCAGGATCGAGCCTATGCCCTGCTCGCGGAACGCCATGAGGCGTTCGAGCAGCGCCGCGCTGTCGGCCTCGTTCAGGCTCGCGGTCGGCTCGTCGAGGATCAACATCCGCACCCGCTTGGAGAGCGCCTTGGCGATCTCGACCAGTTGCTGCTTGCCGACGCCGAGATCGGTGATCAGCGTATCCGGCGATTCCATCAGGCCGACCTGCGCGAGGAGCTCCCGCGTGCGCCGATAGACCTTGTCACGGTCGATCACACCGAGTTTTGATGGTGGATGCGACAGGAAGATGTTTTCCGCGATCGACATCAGCGGGATCAGCGCCAGCTCCTGGTGGATGATGATGATGCCGAGTGCTTCGGAATCGTTGATGTCGCGGAAGCGCCGCTCCTCGCCCTCGAAGACGATCGTGCCTTCGTAGCTGCCATGCGGATAGACCCCGCTGAGCACCTTCATCAGCGTGGACTTGCCGGCGCCGTTCTCGCCGACGAGAGCGTGGATCTGCCCGGCCTCGACCGAGAAATTGACGTCGCGCAGCGCCTGTACGCCTGCAAAGCTCTTGCTGACGTTGCGCATCTCCAGCATTGCGGTCATGGCGTCATGTCCTACTCTGACAAAGTGTGGTCCGGCAGGCGCCGCCCGCCTGCCGGACCGGTCGCCTCACCTCACTGGAATTGCGACTTCTTGTAGTAGCCGCTGTCGACCAGGACCTTCTCCCAATTGTCCTTGTAGACCACGACCGGCTTGAGCAAATAGGACGGCACGATCTTGACGCCGTTCTCATAGGTCTTGGTGTCGTTGACCGTGACCTGCTTGCCGGCGAGCGCCGCGTCGACCATGTCGGCGGTTACCTTGGCGAGGTCGCGGGTGTCCTTGAAGATGGTCGAATACTGATCGCCGCGCAGCATCGCCTTGATCGAGGGCACCTCGGCATCCTGGCCCGAGATGATCGGCATCGGCTGGTCGGCGCTGCCATAGCCGACCCCCTTCAGCGACGAGATGATGCCGATCGACAGGCCGTCATAGGGCGACAGCACGGCATTGACCTTCTTGTTGCCATAGTAGGCGCTGAGCAGATTGTCCATGCGGGCCTGGGCGGTGGCGCCGTCCCAGCGCAAGGTCGCGACCTTGTCCATGCCCATCTGGCCCGAGGCGACGACGAGCTTGCCGCTGTCGATGTAGGGCTTCAGCACGCTCATCGCGCCGTTGTAGAAGAAGTAGGCGTTGTTGTCGTCGGGCGAGCCGCCGAACAGCTCGATGTTGAAGGGACCCTTGCCCTCCTTCAGGCCGAGCCCCTTCTCGATCGACTGCGCCTGGAGCACGCCGACCTGGAAATTGTCGAAGGTCGCGTAATAGTCGACGTTCGGCGTGCCGCGGATCAGGCGGTCGTAGGCGATCACGGTGATGCCCTTGGCCTTGGCCTGCTTGAGCACGTCGGAGAGCGTGGTGCCGTCGATCGCAGCAATCACCAGCGCCTTCGCGCCCTTTGTCACCATGTTCTCGACCTGCGAGAGCTGGTTCGGAATGTCGTCTTCGGCATATTGCAGGTCGGTGTTGTAGCCGCGCTCCTTCAGAACCTTGACCATGTTGTTGCCGTCGTCGATCCAGCGCGCCGAGGATTTGGTCGGCATGGCAATGCCTACGGTCGGCTTGTCCTGCGCGGACGCAGTTACGCCTGCGGCCATCGTCGCAGCGCCGGCCAGCGCCAACGCGAGGAAGGTCGTCGTCAGTTTCAGCATGTTTCACTCCCTTTGGGTTCAGACTCTTTCTTCGTTGCGTCGAGAAGGTAGTCGTAGGCTGCTTCGGATCTCCTATGCGAGCTTGACGTCAGGCTCCGCGCGACCGCGCGCAGATGCCTCCAACAGAAAAGTGCGACCGGCTTGCGGATCGGCGGCGCGCGCAGCTTCGTCCATGTCCTGCCATGCCGAGGTGACGAGGAGACGCGACAGATCAGGGCCGACGAAAGCGGGGCAGCTCGCCTGCTTTGCCGGAACGCTCAATGAGCGCAGGCGCTCGCCCTGCGGGCTGTAGACGTCGACACGGCCCGCGCCCCAGCACGCGTTCCAGATTTGCCCGTCGGCGTCGCACACTGAGCCGTCGAGACCGCCGACGCCGGTGTGACGCAGCAGCACCTCCGGCTCGCCGCGCGGCAACCCGGTCGCGGGATTGAGCGGCACCGCGTAGAGCACCGCGCGCGCGGTGTCGGCGAAATAGCCAATAGCGCCGTCCGGCGAGAAGCAGATCGAGTTTGGAATGCTGATGCGAGGGAACAGCATCGAGATCTTGCCGCGATGGAACGCGTAGATCGCGCCTGCCCCCGGCTCGGCGTTGCGTCCCATGGTGCCGATCCAGAACGTGCCCGATTGATGCACGCGGGCATCGTTCGAGCGGGTCGTGGGATTGTCGGCTTCGAGCGGACTGAGCAACGTCATCGCGCCATCAGCGAGCGTCCGGACGTAGAGACCGTCTTCGGCGACGATCAACTGGCGTTCGGCATCGATGCGCCCGAGCGCGCTCGCCATCCGGCCGAGAGCGTGGATCCGGATCGCGCCGCTGCCGAGATCCGCTTGGAACAGCCGTCCCTCGCGGATGTCGAACCACCAGGCGGTGTCGGTGGTCACGTCATAGGTCGGGCCTTCACCGAGATGGCAAGGCTCCGGTGAGAGAACGGATGTCAGCACCTGTTCCATCATGGCGAGCTCACCGCAAAGCGATAGACCGTGTGATGACGATAAACCTCACCGGGCGCAAGGCGCGGGCTCGGAAAATCCGGCCGGTTCGGCGAGTTCGGCCAGATGTGCGGCTCCAGGCAAATGGCGTCCGACTGGCGATACAGCTTGCCTCCTTTCCCCGAAATCGTGCCGTCGAGATAGTTGCCGGAATAGACCTGAAGACCCGGCTGATCGGTGAAGAGCTCCATGATGCGCCCGGAGCGCGGCGCTTCCAGCCGCGCCGCGAGGGCAAGCTTGCCGTCACGGACGAGGCAATAGGTGTGGTCGTAGCCCTTGCCGTTGCGCAATTGCTGATCGTTCTCGCGGATGCGCGCGCCAACGGCCTGGGCGTTGCGGAAATCGAACGGCGTACCGGCCACCGCGCGCGGCGGCTCCGGCAGCGGGATCGCGGTCGGATCGATCGCGAGGAAATATTCGGCGGCGACCATCAAGCGGTGGTCGAGAATGGGCGTGCCTGACGTTGCGCCTTCCAGATTGAAGAAGCTATGATTGGTCAGGTTAACGATGGTCGGCCGGTCAGTCCGCGCCTCCATGGTGAGCGACAGCTCGGTCGGGCCGGTGACGCGATACGTCAGGCGCACATCGAGCCGGCCGGGATAATTCTCTTCGCCGTGCGGACTGACATAGGTCAGCGTCACGGCGGGCTCGGCGCTATCATCGATGCTGGCAATCTCCCAGAGCTTGCGGTCGAATCCGTCCAGCCCGCCGTGCAGCGCATTCGGGCCATTGTTGACGGGAAGCTGTACCGTCTCGCCGTCGAGCAAAAACTGTCCCTTGGCGATGCGGTTGGCGTAGCGGCCGACCGTGGCGCCAAAGAACTTTCGCTCGGCGAGATAGCCGGCGAACGCGTCATGGCCGAGCACAACATCGTCGCAGCCTCCCTTCGCATCCGGTGCGATCAATGCTTGCAGTACCGCGCCATGGGTGATGATGCGCGCCTCGAAGCCACCCTCCCCACGCATCACGATGCGCTCGACGTTGCGGCCATCCGGCAGCGTTCCGAAGACGTCTTTTTCTATATTTGAGCCGGCCATGTTCAGTCCACAAAGGGTTCAACCAGAGTGCGCTTGCCGAGCAGGAAGGCGTCGGCAACGAGACGAAGCGGCGACAGGTCGACGTCGCTCGCGCCGGTAGCGGCGAGCTTAACGAACCGCCGGTATAACTCGCGATATTCCTGATCGGGCGCCTCGGCAAGCATCTTGCCGTCGACGGCCATGCGCCTGCCCCCGCCGGACAACGTCATCCGGCTCTGTTCAGTTTCCACGAGGATATCCCAGCTCTGCGGCCCGGTCTGACGGAAGTCGAATTCGGCTGCAATCGGCAGGCCACCGATGTCGCTTAGCGTCAGGTTTGCGGCAATCGGCGCCTGGCAATTGGACGGAAAGGCCAGCTCGGCTGCGGTGACGAACACCGGCTTCGGCAGGATTCGGGTCAGGATCGAAAGCGCATTGATGCCGGGATCGAACACGCCAAGCCCGCCCGGCTCCCAGATCCAGCGTTGCCCGGGATGCCAGACGCGGACGTCCTCTTTCCAGTTGATGTGAACGGACAGACTGCGGCGCGCTGCGAGCCACTCGCGCGCCGGCTCGACTGCCGGCGCATAGCGCGAATGCCAGGTTGCAAACAGCGTTCGCTTCGCATCCGCCGCCATCGCGATCAAGGGATCGAGCTCGGCAACGCCGGTGCCAGGCGGCTTCTCCAGCATAACGTGCTTGCCGGCCGCCAGCGCCGCAGCCGCCTGGGCGCGGCGCACCTGCGGCGGCGTGCAGAGCGACACCGCATCGATCGGCGGCCCCTTCTCCAGCAGGTCCTCGATGGTGGCAAAATGCGGCAGGTCCGGCAGCGAGGCGTTGCGGCTGGCGACGACCGCAAGCGTTGCGCCCGGTGTTGCGGCGATCGCACCGACATGCTGGTCGCGCGCGATCTTGCCGAAGCCGACGATGGCGATGCGAAGTTCGGTCACGATCTCTCTCCAGATTCTGCAGACGGCAACGCCTCGGCCGACACGGTCTCGATCACCGTACCCTCGTGGCGGCTCATGCCGTTGTGAATAACGTAGACCATCGCCTCCGATGCGCCCTCGGCATCCCCCATCGCGATCGCATCGACGATCTTCTGATGCCAGAGCAGTACGGTCTCCCGATCCTCCGGCTCGACCGGTGCGCTGAGCAGGAACGAGGCGCGCAATGCGGCCTCGATGACATGTCCGATCGAGCGCATGAACAGATTTCCCGAGGCGCGCGCCACGGCAACATGGAGCGCGAGGTCGGCATCGGCAAAGCCCACGGAGTCGGACGCTTCAACCCGCATGCGCTCCATGCTGCGACGGAGCTCGGCGACGTCCTCCTCGGACCGCTGCGCCGCTGCGAGCACAGCCGCGCGCGGCTCGACTGCGAGACGAATCTCGGCGAGGTCGTTGAGGAAGCGCTTGTCGATGCCGGCGTCCAGGTGCCAGGCCAGCACGTCGGCGTCGAACATGTTCCAGGCGCCGCGCTCGCGCACGACGGTGCCGACCCGTGCCTTGGTCGTGAGCAGGCCCTTGGCGACCAAGGTCTTCACGCTTTCCCGCAGCACCGGCCGCGACACGCCGAACATCGCAATCATCTCGGCATCACCAGGCAGCCGCGTCCCCTCCGCATAGCGGCCGGCGATAATGTCGACACCGATCGAGCGGGCGACTTCCGCGTGGTTGGAATGAGCCCGCCGCGTCGGGATGACGACGATACGCGCGGTCATGAGGCCGCTCCCACACTCTTCGCCGCCGGCCGCCGCGCGAGCGCGACCAGCCCCTGCTGTAAGACGATGAAGGCGAACAACAATACACCGGTCGCGATCTTGGTCCACCAGCTCGACAGCGTGCCGTCGAAATTGATGTAGGTCTGGATCAAGCCCTGGATCAGCACGCCGAGGAACGTGCCGATCACCGAGCCCTGCCCGCCCGTAAGCAGCGTGCCGCCGATCACCACCGCCGCGATGGTGTCGAGCTCAACGCCGACGGCGGAGAGCGAATAGCCGGCGCTGGTGTAGAAGGAGAAGACGATGCCGGCGATGCCCGCGAGCAGGCTCGACAGCATGTAGATCTTCACCGTCATCTTGCCGACGCCAACGCCCATCAGGCTTGCCGTCGTCCGGCTGCCGCCGAGCGCATAGACATTGGCACCGAACCGGGTGAGATGCAGCAGCAATGCCCCGCCGATCACGATCGCGAGCATGATGATCGCGATCGCTGTCAACCGCCCGCCGCCGGGTATCCGCAGCGCGAAGTCCGACACGGTGGAATAGATCGGCGCGGTGATCGGCACAGATTCCGTCGAGAGCAGGAAACTCGCGCCGCGGGCCAAGAACATCCCCGCGAGCGTCACGATGAAGGGCGGAAGGTCGAAGACATGGATGACGGCGCCCATCGCCGCTCCGAAGGCCGCCGAAAGCGCGAGGATGGCAACGAAAGCGACCAGCGGCGGCACGCCCCAGCGCTCGATCGCCAACGCGACAAACACCGTGGTGAAGCCGATGACCGATCCGACCGAAAGATCGATGCCGCCGGAGATGATGACGAAGGTCATGCCGGTGGCGACGATGCCGAGGAAGGCGTTGTCGGTGAGGAGGTTGCCGACCACGCGGGTCGAGGCGATGTTGGGAAACTGCACAGCGCAGAGCGCAAAGCCCGCGACGAGCACGATGGCCGTGATGAGGACGGGCGGCAGGCCTTTCATGCTTTGGTCCTCCGCAGCCGCGCGAAGTTGCCAGCGACGCCCGAGAATTTCGGCGATTGCAACAGCAACACCGCGAGCACCACCACTGCCTTGACCAGCAGGTTGAATTCCGGCGGATAGCCGGACAGCAGGATACCCGTGTTCATGGTCTGAATGATCAGCGCGCCGAGCACCGCAAGCACGAGGCTGAAGCGACCGCCGAACAGCGAAGTGCCGCCGATCACGACGGCGAGGATGGCGTCAAGCTCGAGCCAAAGGCCGGCATTGTTGGCATCCGCCCCCATGATATCGGCCGCTGCGATCACGCCGGCAAGCGCCGCGCAGATGCCGCACCAGACATAGACCGCCAGGATCATCGCGCGCGTGCCGACGCCGGCCAGCTCGCTGGCCCGCGCATTGCCGCCGGTCGCCTCGATCAGAAGCCCGAGCGCCGAGCCGCGCACCACCGCGCCGGTCGCGACGAGCATGCCGAGCGCAATCGCAACTGGCACCGGCAGGCCGAGAATGGCGCCATTGCCGAGCCAGACCAGATCCGGCGAGGAGAAGGTCACGATCCTCCCTTCGGTGATAAGCTGAGCGATGCCGCGCCCCGCGACCATCAGGATCAGCGTGGCCACGATCGGCTGCATGCCGAGCACCGCGACGAGAAATCCGTTCCACAATCCGCAGACGAGTCCGGCACCGAGCGCCGCCGCCAGAACGACAGGCAGGCCGTGACTGTCGGCAAGACTTGCCGCAATCGCGCCCGAGATCGCCATGACCGCACCAACCGACAAATCGATGCCGCGCGTCGCGATCACCAGCACCATGCCGAGCGAGAGCAGCGCCACTGGCGTGCCGCGATTGAGCACGTCGATCAGGCTGCCGAACAGCCTGCCGTCCTGGAGACGCAGGTCGAAGAATTGCGGCGACACGACGCGATCGACCGCCAGGATGACAATCAACGCCAGGATCTGGGCAAAGCCGCGGCGCGGCATCAGCGCTGTCATGCCCGGCCCTCATGCGCTACGGCGGCGTCATCGGCCGCGATGGCCGCGAGAACGTTGGTAACGTCGATCGCCTCGCCCGTGAGCTGCTCGACATGGGCGCGGTCGCGCAGCACCACGACCCGATCCGAATATGTCACGATCTCGTCGAGTTCGGAGGAGATGACGAGCAGCGCGAGCCCGTTGTCGCAGAGCTCGCGGATCAGGCGGATGATCTCGGCGTGCGCGCCGACGTCGATGCCACGGGTTGGCTCGTCCAGCACGAGGAGCCGCGGTGAGGTCGCGAGCCAGCGCGCCAGCAGCACCTTTTGCTGATTGCCGCCGGACAACAGGCCCACCGGACGCTCCGGGTCGGGCGGACGGATGTCGAGCATCTTGACGTAGCGGACCGCAATCTCATCCTGCTCGCGCCGCGACAATGGCCGCTGCAGGCCGCGTTTGGCCTGCAGCGCCAGCACGATGTTCTCGCGCACGGTGAGCTCAGCGACGATGCCATCGGTCTTGCGCTCCTCCGGGCAATAGCCAAAGCCGTGGCGCACACCATCGCGTGGCGTATGAAGTCGCGCGGGCGCGCCCTCCACCCTCGCCTGCCCGCGATCGGCGCGCTCGGCGCCGAACACCAGCCGCGCCGTTTCGGTGCGGCCCGAGCCGAGCAGGCCGGCGAGACCGACGACCTCGCCATGACGCAGTTCGAGATTGAACGGCGCGACATAGCCGGCCTTGCCGTAATTCTCAAAACTGGCGCAAACCGCGCGCGCCTTGTGCTCACCGGCCGATGCTCGCTCGCCGGTAGTCTCGGCCAGCTCGCGGCCGAGCATCATCCGGATCAGCTCGAGCCGCGGCAGCGAGGCGGTTTCGCGCTCGCCGACGAGGCGACCATTGCGCAAGACGGTGATGCGGTCGGAAATCTCGTAGACCTGATCGAGGAAGTGACTGACGAAGACGATACCGATGCCACGCTTCGCGAGCTGGCGCATGATGCCAAAGAGGATTTCGACCTCATGACGGTCGAGGCTCGCAGTCGGCTCGTCCAGGATCAGCACCCGCGCGGAAAGATCGACGGCGCGTGCGATCGCCGTGACGTGCTGCACGGCGACCGAATAGTTGCCGAGCGGCGCGGCGACGTCGATGTTGAGGCCGAAGTCCGCGAGCAGGGCTTTGGCGCGGCGGCGCATCTCGCCTTCACGGACGATGCCGAAGCGCATCGGCTGCCGGTCGAGAAACAGGTTTTGCACCACCGAGAGGTTCGGCAGCAGGTTGACCTCCTGATAGACGGTGGCGATGCCGGCCTGAAGCGCTGCCTTGGCCGAGCGCGGCGCGATCTCAACGCCACCAAGGCGGATGACTCCGGCATCGCGCGGGAACACGCCGGTGACGACCTTGATCAGCGTGGATTTGCCGGCGCCGTTCTCGCCGAGCAGCGCATGGATCTCGCCGGCGCGAAGCGTGAAGTCGACCTCCTGCAACGCACGCACAGCACCGAAACTCTTGGCGATCCCGCGCACCTCCAGAAGGGGCGGAGCAGGATCGGGGCTGTTCTCCATGGCAACGTCACTCCCACCGGTGCCCGCTGATGATGCGGACACCCAGCCTATTCGTTCGCGCAGCGGTTTCGAAGGGGTTGCATCGCCGGACCACAGGGCGCGGTCCGGCGAGGCGCCTGCCTCAGTAACCGAGGCCCTTTTTGCTGTCGTAGATCTTCTGCGGATCATCGGCGGCGGTGTAGAGCTTGGACTCGGTCTGGATCCACTTCGGCGGAACGGTGCCCTTCTCCTTGAAGGCCGCGATGGCATCCAGCGCGGGGCCGGCCATGTTCGGCGTCAGCTCGACCGTGGCGTTGGCTTCGCCGGCGACCATCGCCTTGAAGATATCGGGGACCGCGTCGATCGAAACGGTGAGGATTTCCTTGCCGGGCTTGAGACCCGCTTCCTTCATCGCCTGGATGGCGCCGACCATCATGTCGTCATTGTGCGCATAGACGGCGCAGATCGACTTGCCGCCGCCTTCGGCCTTGATGAAGCTCTCCATCACCTCCTTGCCCTTGGCACGGGTGAAGTCGCCGGTCTGGCTGCGCACCACCTTCAGGTTCGGGTGCTTGGCGATGGCGGTGTCAAAACCCTTCTTGCGGTTGGCGGCAACGCTCGCGCCGACCGTGCCCTGGAGTTCGACGATGTTGCAGGTCTTGCCACCGACCGTCTTGGCCAGCCAGTCGCCGGCAACCTCGCCTTCATGCACGCTGTCGGAGGTGACTGCCGTGAGATAGAGGTCCTTGCCGGAGGGATCGATGTCACGGTCGAGCAGCACGACCGGGATCTTGGCCTCTTTCGCCTCCTTCAGCACCGAATCCCAGCCGGTCGAGACGACGGGCGCGAGGAAGATCGCATCGACGTTCTGGGCAATGAAGGAGCGAATCGCCTTGATCTGGTTCTCCTGCTTCTGCTGGGCGTCGGCGATCTTGAGATTGACCTTTCGCTTGGCAGCCTCCTGCTTGGAGACCGAAGTCTCGGCCGCGCGCCAGCCGGATTCCGATCCGATCTGCGAGAAGCCGATGGTGAGCTCGGCGGCGTTCGCCGGCAGCGCGAGCAGCAACGCGGCCGTGGCGGTGGCCGCAAAGAGGGCTTTGAGGGTCATCAGGCGAGTCTCCCAAGTGTTATCTCGGGCGCCTATTGGTAGCATGGCACCCGTAAGCCAACCTTTGCGGTGGCGGCAGGTACTATTTCACGGAAGTTTTGCCCCGTATAGTCATATTATTTGACTATTTTGACAACTGGACGGGGAGATGTGGGCTGTGTGCTCAGACGACACGCCAAGCGCGATTTTGTTCCACGGATACAACGCGGAGGTGAAAGAAATTACGTGGGTGTCGCGGCATCGTCACGGCCATCTACGCCTTGCCTCGCGGGACAAACGTTGATGCCCGGGACAAGCCCGGGCATGACGGTCTCATAAAAATTCGCGTGCGCAATCAGCTGCCGCAAGCGGCAGAGTAGCAAAGCGCTAGATCAGCTTCCGTTGCGCCAGATTCTTCATCAGCGCGCCGATGCCGAAGGTCCAGGGCTCACACTCGTCGCTCGTGCGCATGCGGTTGACGAGCTTGCCAAGCTGGGGCGCCGCGATCGTGACGATGTCGTCGCGCTTGTGGGTGAACCCCTGCCCCGGCGCCTCGCGATCCTTGACCGGTGCGAACATCGTGCCGAGGAACAGCACGAAGCCGTCGGGATATTGATGCACCTTCCCGATCGTCTGCTCGACCAGGTCGGTCGGGTCGCGGCTGATCTTGCTGATCGAGGAATGGCCGTCGAGGACAAAACCGTCTGCCCCGTTCACGTTCAGGCTGATGTCGAGCTTGCGCGCATCGTCGAGCGAGAAGCTGTCGTCAAACAGGCGCAGCAGCGGGCCGATCGAGCAGGAGGCGTTGTTGTCCTTGGCCTTCGACAAGAGCAGTGCCGAACGTCCCTCGAAGTCGCGCAAGTTCACGTCGTTGCCGAGCGCGCCGCCGACGATCTTGCCGCGGCTCGACACGAACAGCACGAGCTCAGGCTCCGGGTTGTTCCAGGTCGACTTCGGATGCAGGCCAGCATCCATGCCGGTGCCGACCGAGGACAATGTCGGCGCCTTGGTGAAGACCTCGGCATCGGGACCGATGCCGACTTCGAGATACTGGCTCCAGGCGTTCTGGTCGATCAGCACCTGTTTCAGCCGCATTGCCTGGTCCGAGCCGGGCTTGAGCTTTGACAGATCGTCGCCGATCAGCCGCGTCACTTCCTTGCGGATCGCTTCGGCCGAGGCCGGATTGCCCTTCGCTCGCTCCTCGATCACGCGTTCCAGCATCGAGATCGCAAAGGTGACGCCGGCGGCTTTCAGAGTCTGGAGATCGACGGGCGCAAGCAGCCACGGCTTCTGACGGTCGCGCTGGTCCGGCGGCGTATTGGCGACGATGGCCTCGAGATCGCCGATGCGCTCGCCCTTGGTCGCGGCAAGCGCCTTGGCCGGGTTGTCCTCTTCGCACAGCGCGCTGATGGTCGGAAACCTTGCGGTGACATCGAAGACCCCGTCGCCGCGCACGGCGACCACGGCCGGACCGTTCGCCTGCGGGAGCCAGACGCGGCCGGCCAGCGTTCCCCGCGTGCCGTCCTCGGGGAGAAGGTCCTTTGCTGTCAATGTCGTCATGGCCGCGTCCTTGCTCCTTCTCGGATTGGCCGCTTTTCACAGCGGCCGATCACATTGGCGAAGACCAATAAACGTCTGGCGAGGGAAGTCCAGCGCGGCAGCGCGTCGCGCGGTTATGACCCCGCCCGCGCCGTCCGGGCTGCGATCTGCTGGCGCGACCAGCGCGCGTTCTTTACTTGAACCAGTGCACCAGCGCGATGCTGATGCCGAGCAGCAGCATCAGCGACAGCGTCACGGCCGCCGTCACCCTGCCCCCGACATTGGCGAGCACGCGCACGTCGACGCCGAGACCCAGCGCGGCCATCGACACCACCGTGAGGAAGCTGGTGATCTTCGTCACCGGCCCCACCACCGTGCCCGGCACGATCTCCAGAGATCGCAGGGTCGCCAGCACAAGGAAGCCAAGGATGAACCAGGGGACGAGACGGAAGAAGCCGACATTTGTCTTCTTGGCGCCGCTCTGCCAGCGCGAGGTGACCAGAGAGAGGCCGACGACGACCGGCCCCAGCATGAGCACGCGCATTAGTTTCACGAGCGTACCGATCTGGGTGCTGATGAGCCCGGCCGGGACCGTTGCCGCCAACACCTGAGGCACCGCATAGACGGTGAGGCCTGCGAGGATGCCGTATTGTGTGGCCGACAAATGCAGGAGCGGAATCAGCAGCGGCAGGCCGAGCACCATCACCACACCTAGGATCGCGGTGAAGGAGATCGATGAGGCGATCTCGTCGCTGTTGGCGCCGATAATCGGCGCCACGGCGGCGATCGCGGAATTGCCGCAGATGGAGTTGCCGCAGGCGATTAGGATCGACAAGCGCGTGGACAGGCCGAGCATCCGGCTGAGGCCGAAAGAGACGCAGAGCGCGATCACCACAACCGCGGCGATCGATGCCAGCAACGCGATGCCCGAGGCCGCGATCGCGGCAAAGCTGAGAGATGCGCCGAGCAGCATGACCGCGACTTCGAGGAGCTGTTTGGCGCTGAAAGCGATGCCAGCCTGCCAGAGCGGCGCGGGTTTCCAAAAGCTGCGCAGGACCATGCCGAGCAGGATCGCCATAACCAGCGCCTCGACATAGGGATGCTCGAACATGCCCAGTTCCACCCGCTCGAGCAGGGCCGAGACACCGGCAACGGCAACGCAGAGGAGAGCACCCGGAATCAGCGCCGCAAGGCGGCTCACGGCAGTGGTCGGCTTGGCGTTGGCCGGGTTGGATGCTTGATTCTGCGACACAAATCTCTCCCAAGGAGAAAGATTTATACGCAGCACTGTCTGATTGGGAAATATGTTTTCGACATATCAGGGTCGAGAGAAGTTCTGTCCCCAGCCCGGAACAATCTGACTCAGACGATCAGACCGACCTTAGAAGAACAGGTTTTTGGCAAGCGAGGCCACGCGGCTGAAGCCGTCATAGACACCCGGTTCGAAGAAGGCGGCGCGTGCCAGCACAATCGCCGCGACCAGCGACCAGAACAGGCCCGTGCCGACCTGCAGCAGGAGCTTTGACGCGCGCGACTGCGGCTGGGTGTCCGTTGCGGACACCAGCTGCTCGCCGAAGGGCTCAAATCTCGTGCGTTCCATAGCAGCCAATCCAACAATTTCTGATCGAAATGTCGTCTTTTCGATCCCAAACGGCAATGGAAGCGATTGGCTTTTTTGTCCTCCGGAGGGGAAACTCCTTCCGCCTGATAGACTTGGTGCAATAGTTTTTTTCTTCCGGCCGATTTGGCCGCCTTGAGCCCGGCTTAGAGGGCGAGATAGCGGCGACGGATGGCGTCGTTGGCCTTCAGCTCGTCGATCCCGGCGACGTACACGATCTGGCCCTTGTCGATCACCGTTGCATGGCTCGCCAAGCCCAAGCAAAAATGCATGTTCTGCTCGGCGATCAGCACAGTCGATCCGAGCTTACGGAGCTGTCGTAACAGTTCGCCGATCCGCTGCACGATGATCGGCGCGAGCCCCTCGCTCGGCTCATCCAGCAGCAGCAGTGCGGGATTGCCCATCAGCGTGCGGGCGATCGCGAGCATCTGCTGCTCGCCACCGGAGAGGCGCCCGGCGATGCGATGGCGCAGCGGCTCCAGCAGCGGGAAGACTTCGTAGATGCGCTTGATCGGCCATTCGTCCTGGCCTTCCGGCCCGCGCTTTTTGCCAATGACGAGATTGTCCTCGACCGTGTGTTCCGGAAAGATCTGACGATCCTCCGGCACGAAGCCGAGACCGGCGCGCGCAATATGATGCGGCTTCTGGCCGGAGATCACTGCCCCACGCAGGCTGACTTTACCCCGTCGCGGCGGCGCCAACCCCATGATCGCCTTCATCGTCGTCGATTTGCCGGCGCCGTTGCGCCCGAGCAGCGCCATGGTCTCGCCCTGCCGCACCGAAAGGCCGACGCCGAACAGGATCTGGCTCGTGCCATAGTAGACGTCGAGGTCGGCGACTTCGATGACGGGCGCACTCATGCAGCAGCTCCCGCATGCTCCGTGCCGAGATAGGCGTCGATCACCGCGCCGTTGTTGCGGATTTCGTCGGGTGTGCCGATCGCGAGAATGCGGCCATAGCAGAGCACGACGATTTTTGGGGCAATCTTGAACACGATGTCCATATCGTGCTCGATGAAGACGACGGTGATCTTCTGCGTTTCCCAGAGCTCGCGCACTTTGTCGATCATGCGCCAGCGCTCCTCCGGGCCCATGCCGGCAGTCGGCTCGTCCAGCAGCAGCACTTTTGGTTCGAGCACAAGGGCAAGTGCGATGTCGAGGAGCTTTTGATCGCCGTGCGACAGCGTCGCCGCGGTGCGGCCACGCTTTCCGGCGAGCCCGAGGAGCTCCATCACATGCTCGGCCCGGTCGCGCGTCTCGGGAAGCGGGAAGCGTTTGTGCAGCACCGCGGATGAGTGCTGGTCGGCGCTGACGGCGGCAAGCATGGTCTCCTGCACCGTGAGCGATTTGAAGATGCTCGCGACCTGGAAGGCGCGGCCGATGCCGTGGCGCACGATCTCCGGCGGCGAGCGGCCGGCGAGATCAATGCCATCGAGCAACACCTGGCCGGAATCCGGCTTCAGCGCGCCGGTGATCAGATTGAAGAACGTGCTCTTGCCCGCGCCGTTCGGACCAATAACGGCAGTCAGCGAGCCATTGGGGAAGTCGAGCGTGACGTCGTTGGTCGCCTTCACGCCGCCGAACGATTTTGCGAGGTTGCGGATTTCGAGCATGGCTAGCGCCCCTCGCTTGCGTCGCGCCGGTGCGCGAACCATTCGGCGACGAAATCCAGCAGACCTTTGCGCAGGCCCAGCGCGAAAAACAGGATGACCACGCCGAGCACGATGCCGTGATACTCGGTGAAGCGCGTAACGGTGTCGTTGAGCAGCAACAGCAGTACGGTGCCGACCATTGGTCCCAGGAAGGTCGAGACGCCTCCGAGCATGTTGATGAAGATACCCTCGCCCGAAATCGTCCAATAGGCGAATTCCGGATAGGCGCCGGAGACGAACAGCGCCATCACCATGCCGCCCATCGAGGCGAACAGCGCCGCCAGCACGAAGACGGTGAGCTTTGCGCGCCAGACGTCGATCCCGAGGAAGCTCGCGCGCGCGGCATTGTCGCGGATCATGCGCAGCGTGTAGCCGAACGGCGACTGCGCGATCTGGCGCATCGCGAGCAGACCAATGATCAGCAGCGCACAGCTCGCGATATAGAGATGGACGTGGTTGGCCAGATCGATCCCGAGGAACACTGGACGCGGGATGCCGCCGCGCAGGCCCTGGTCGCCGCCGGTGAAGGAGGCCCAGGACAGGATGGTCGAGTGGATCAACATCTGGAAGGCCAGCGTAACGAAGGCGAAATAGATCTCCTTCAGCCGCACGCAGATCACGCCGATGACGGCAGAGATCACCACCGTGATCGCCAGCGTCGCGACGAAGGCGATCGGAATCGGCACGCCGAGCTTCTGCATGATCAGGCCGAAGCTGTAGGCGCCAAGGCCGAAGAACATGCCGTGACCGAACGAGATCAGGCCGGTGTAGCCGACCAGCAGGTTGAGCGAGGTCGCGAACAGACCGTAGGCCGAGCAGCGGATGACGAAATCGAGCAGCGCCTTGCTGCCTGACAACAACGGCAGGCTCGCGAGAACGGCAAAGGCAATCAGCGCGATCAGCACGTCGCGATAGCGGTGAAGGGCCGCTCCACTGCGCACCGGCGCCAGCTTCTCGGCGCGTCCGGCCTCGAGCTCGGTCATGCCGCCTCCTTGCCGAACAGGCCGGTGGGCTTGGAGACCAGCACGATCACCATGAACAGATACATCAGGCCTTCCGTGAATAGGGGAAAGCCGAGCGAGCCGAACGAGCGGATCAGGCCGAGCAGCAGCGCGCCAATCAGCGCGCCCAGGATCGAGCCCATGCCGCCGATCACGGTGACGATGAAGGATTCGATCAGGACCGAAAATCCCATCCCTGGCGTTAGCGAACGCACGGGCGCAGCAAGCGCGCCGGCGAGCCCCGCCAGCATGCCGCCGAGCGCGAACACGCCGCCATAGATCAGGCCGGTGTTGATGCCGAGCGCGGAGACCATGCCGGGATTATGTGCAGCCGCGCGGATCACCTTGCCGATGCGGCTGCGCGAGAGCCCGATGCCGAGCACGATGGCTGCGACAAGCGCGACGCCGATCAGCAGCAAATAGTAGGGCGGCACCACGCCGCCGGCGATGAACAGCGGCATCACCTGGAAGGCGGACGGCATGCCCATCGACTTGAACTCCGGCCCCCAGATGATGCGCACGACATCATCGAAGATCAGCACGAAGGCATAGCAGACGAGGAGCTGCATCAGCACGTCCGCACCATAGACGCGGCTCATGAAGACGCGCTCGAAGATCAGGCCGAGGATCGCGGTACCGGCCGCACCGGCCAGTATCGCGAGCGCGAAGCTGCCTGTGAGCTGATAGGCCGTCATCGCGAAATAGGCGCCGAACATGTAGAAGGCGCCGTGGCTGAAATTGACAACCTTGAGCACGCCGAAGATCAGAGTCAGCCCGACCGCGACCAGGAACAGGAGCATGCCGATGATGAGGCCGCTGGTGGTTTGCGTCACCAGGCAGGCGGAGCTGGCGAGACAGCCGGCGAGCGCGTCGAGGTCCACGGGAGCACTTTCATTTTCGTGCGCCTGATACGGCGCGGAAAGCGAAACGAAGACGGCGGAGAGGGTCACCCATCTCCGCCGCGTCTCGGATCAGGTGTAGCCCTTGCTCTTCTTCCACTCGGCTTCGAGTTCGAAGATGGTCTTCCAGTCGCCGGCCTTGACCTCCGGCACGTAAGGCTCCTGCGGGATCGTGGTGCCCCAGCCGATGGCGTAACCGACCAGCGTGTGATCGTCGCCACGCATCGTCACGGTGCCGTCGGCGCCGAACGGGCACTTGATGGTGAGGCCCTTCAGCACCTCCGCGATCTTCTTGCCGTCGGTCGAATTTGCCTTCTTCGCCGCTTCGCTAAGGAACATCACGGCAGTCGCATTCTGCCACGACCAGTTGGTCGGATACTCGTTGTATTTGGCCTTGTAGGCATCGCCCCAGGCAGCGTTCTCCGGCGTGGCCGGGAAGGTCTTGATGTAGCGATTGCCGGAGTGAATGCCCTTCGGCAGGTTCTTCACCACCGTGAGCGCGGTGTAGTCGGCCATGTTGACCGCGAACACCTCCATCTGGCTGAACATCGCGTAGATGTTGGCCTGGTCGATATACGAGGTGAGATCGCCGCCCCAGAGGCAGGAATACAGCGCCTGCGGCTTCGCCTGCAGGATCTTCGTCACCACTTCGGTGTAGTCGGGCTGGAACAGCTTTGGCCAGGACTCGCTGATGACCTCGACGTCGGGCGCGAAACGCTTCAGGTATAGCGTGAACTCACCGGTGGTGTCGCGGCCATAGGCGTAGTCAGGCGAGCACGTCGCCCACTTCTTCAGGCCTTTGGCCTTCGCGATCGAGGCGGCGTAGCTGCCGCCGACGATGGAATCGTGGATGCCCTGGCGCACGCAGCGGAACGCATTCGGAATGTGCTGCTTGGGATCGGCCGTCAGCGAGGAGGCTTCCGAGCAGGTGTGGACGCAGAGCACACCGAGATCACGCGCCACCTCGTGCACGGCGAACGAGCCGGACGATGCCTCGCCGTCGATCAGCCATTCGCAGCCGTCGGTGTTGACGAGCTCGCGCGCGACGCGCGCGGCCTCCTGCGGCTGGCCCTTGGAGTCACGGATCACCATCTCGATCTGCCGGCCGGCAAGGCCGCCTGCGGCATTGACCTTCTCGACCTCGAGCAACACCGCATTGCGCGACGATGTACCGAGCTGCGCGACGCGGCCGGACAAAATCGTCGGCATCCCGATCTTGATGGTCTTGGCTTGCGCGCGCGCCACCCACGGCGCGGCAACACTCATCGCACCGGCGCCCATCAGCGCCAATGTTGAACGGCGGCTGATGCCCGGCGTGCGGGTTCTCGTCATTTTCCCCTCCCTCTGTCGGGTCGGTGTTTCCTGATCCCAATCGGAGATCGTCTCGTCTCCGTGTTCTCAACAATTTCAGAGGTAGAGGGGTGACGTCAAGCCAAAGATGAATTACGAGTCAGAATTCACCACGAAAGGAAACAGGCCTGCAATCGGCCCGAAACCTGCGCAATGATCAACTTGTCGAGCTTCATCGCCTTTCATGCCCGGCGCACGCCGGAGCGGCCTGCGCTGAAATATCGCGGTGAGGAGATCTCCTACGCGGTCTTCGACACGCGCATCCGGCAAGCGGCCGGCTGGCTCGCCACACAGGGCATCGACGCCGGCGATGTCGTGGCCGTCTTGATGAAGAACAGCGCAGCGTTCCTGGAGCTCGTGTTCGCCGCCAGCCATCTCGGCGCGGTGTTCTTGCC
>JAEWFG010000014.1 GCA_023388935.1 Pseudomonadota bacterium
GGACGAGCACGCACCGCTCCTCGAAGAGCGGCCAGCGGTCGATACGTTCAGGTAGCTCCACGACGTCGCCGACGAGTGCGGCGTTGATATCGCCATCCAAAAGCTTCGCAACGAGCCCGTTGGCATCCGCCTCGCGCAGATCGACCCGAAGGTCAGGGATGATCCTGGCGAGCTCCAGGAGCAATTCCGTAATGAGCGCGGCGGAGACTGACGGCACCAGCCCGATCTTGAGCGGGGCGATTGTCTTCTTTTGATAGCCTCGCGCCTGAAGCTGTACGGCTTGCGCGGCGGCAAATATTTTCTCCAGCGTCGGCAAAATCATCTTGCCCAGCTCGGTGAGCTGGGTGAGGTGACGTTCACGGTGGATCAACGCGCCACCGAGTTCTTGCTCCAGCTTTTGTATCGCCTTCGTCAGCGCCGGCTGGGTCACATTGCAATGCTCCGCGGCCCGCGTAAAATTGAGCGTCCTTGCTAGAGCTAGAAAATATCGCACCTGATAAAGCTGGAGCTGCATACTCATACTCGAAAGATTTGCCGCGGTTCGGCGCGTTCCAGTTCGTTGCCATAGTAGGCAGGGTCGATGGCCAAGCGATTTGTCGCGGAGCTTCCGCGGAAACAGATATTGTGCGTCGGCTCGGAATTGTCGACCCGCGTCTTGCGGCAAGTGTTCTCACCGATGGTGTTTGCTATTAACTTCGCGGTTGCGTAGAACATTGTAGGCGAGACAGTTAAATGTCAGAGTTCGCATCGGGATCGGCTCTGCCATCTTTTCATCAAGTGTTTTTTGCTCATTTAGGGATCTCCTAAGGTCTCGGTTTGGGACGGTCGAATTGAGGAGCCGTGGGAAGCGCGGCACGCTCACTCTTGTCAAAGAGGTTCCGAGCTTGCGCTCAGGCCGCTGGTCATGGCGAGCAGAAGCCCGCGGTCCTAGCCATAAAGCAGTACTAAGATTTGCATTTGTCTTGTCCCAAGACTAGGACACCAGTTCAATCCGAGGGTCCGAAACACATGTCCGATCGTCCAAATCTTGCATTGCCTCGATCCGATCTCGATGTGCTGATGGCAACCTTGGATGTCGACGTCATTGGGCTCATCGAGTGTTTGATCAGTCCAGGTTGGCGCCTGTCATTCGGGAGCGCGGTCGCGCCGGCGATCCACTACAATCTTTCCGGGACCGGACGAATGGTGGTAGGCGGCTTCTCCGCATTTCCTCTGGTACCTCACACACTTGTCATCACACCGGCCAAGAAGCCGTTTCACATCGAGGTCGATGACCGCACAGCGGCCACGACAGTGAATGTGGTCGAAGCGCAATGGGATCCGCGCTTCGGCGAGCGTATTCAGCGATTTGTCGCCGGCGACGTCGACCCAATGGTCATGCTGATCTGCGGGTACTTTCGCGCCACTTTCGGTTCGTCGATCGACCTCTTTGCGGGCCTTTCCACGCCGATTGTCGAGCGCTTCGAACCCGAAGATGAACTGGGGTCAAAGTTGCAGGCTGCGTTGGCAGAAATCAGCGGCCGGCAGGTTGGAATGCAGGCGATGACGACCGCCATCCTGAAGCAGGTGCTCGTCACGCTGGTCCGTCGGAGCCTAAAGTCGACGAGCGTTTGGCTCGAACGCTTTTCTATCCTGAGTGACCGTCAAATCGCTGTTGCGTTTGCCGATATGTTGGCGCGACCATCGGCCGATCACTCCGTCATAGCCTTGGCGCAGAAGGCCGGCTTGAGCCGATCTGCATTCATGGCGCGCTTCGCGCGCGCAACAGGATGTTCGCCAATGGTCGCGCTCCGGCAAATTCGGATGAAGCGTGCAGCCGATATGCTTGCCGCGAAGACATTTTCTGTTGAGCAGATCGCGCGAGCCGTCGGTTATGGGAGCCGCAGCAGCTTTCTCCGAGCCTTTCGCCAAGTGCATGGATACCGCCCGGCAGAATCTGAGGGTGTTGGACAGAACTCAGATTGAAGATACGGCGCATGGTGACGGCAGCCGCAGCAGGCAAGGCCGCCGCGATGCGATCGCGTCTGAATTCGGGTCTATGATAGATAGTTGTCGGATAGATAGTTACGGGGCATTTCCCTCTATCCGGCGGCGACGGCATCCTCCGACTAATTCGCAGTATGCGTTTGAGGCTGCTGTGCTTCCAGTGCTGCCCGCGCGCGGCACGGCGGCTCGGCGCAATAGTGTCAATCCTTGTCGAGGCGGCCGCGCGTGCTCGGGCGGCCAAATGAACCTCAGGATCGGACGTGGCCGACGAAATTAGACATTCCCTTTTGACATGCATTCTTTCGGTGGACTACGGGATTGTACGCATCGCGTGCGAAGGGGTGCTCACGCAGAAAGCCTGTAGATCAGGGTGGACGACGCTAAACTGCTCGCCCCCGACGCAACGAGAGAAAGCCTTGCCGACGACCTTCTGGGAGATTGCAGGCGAGCTGTCGTCGAGAGCACCGGCCGCGATGATTGTGTTGCCATCTGCCTTGCCACGCGATGGAGATGTCGAAACTCTGGGCGCCTCCTGGACATCGAAACGATAACCGACGGTAATTTGCGAGATCGTCTTCGCTGTGATGCAATACTCATCGGCTTGCAGACGCTCCAACGGCACAGTCCTTCGTCGCGAGCCGCAATCGGAAGCGAGCGAATTCCCGGCCTGCGGGTTGGCTTCGAGGAGATCGGAAAGTTGAAGCTGAGCTTCACCGCCTACAGCAATCCTGGAAAGTTCTTGCGTATCGCCGCAAAGCTGCTGCCTTGGCTTTGGGGGTCGACAGCCTTCGCCTTCGCGCTTGGTCTATTTGGAACATTCGGCGCGCCACCCGACTACCAGCAAGGCGAGACGGCGCGCATCATGTACATCCACGTCCCCGCCGCCTGGACAGCTATGCTTGCCTACACGCTCATGGCGACGTCTGCGCTCGGATCCTTAGTTTGGCGTCATCCACTTGCCGATGCAGCGCAAAAGGCGGCTGCGCCGCTTGGCGCAGCTTTCACCTTCATCTGCCTCGTCACGGGCGCCCTCTGGGGCAAACCGATGTGGGGCACATACTGGGTCTGGGACGCTCGTCTCACCTCTGTGTTGGTTCTGTTTCTCATCTATCTCGGTCTGATCGCGCTCTGGCAAACGATCGAGGACCCGAGTAGGGCGGCACGAGCAGTCTCGATCATGACCTTGGTGGGCTTCATTAACATCCCGATCGTGAAGTTCTCGGTTGATTGGTGGAACACTCTCCACCAGCCGGCTTCGGTGTTCCGGATGGAAGGCTCGGCGATCGCTGGCTCAATGTTATGGCCGCTAATCGTTATGGCGCTCGCATACACGCTTTTGTTCGCAACCCTCCACGTAATGGCGGTCCGTAATGAGATCATGCGACGCCGAGCCCGGCGGCTTGCAATCACGCTGGCGGCTGTGGGTGAACCCGCGATGGCTCGCATACCGCCTGTCGAAGTGGCGTCCTGAGCAGATCATGGTGCAGCACGGCGGAGTCATCATAGCGGCGTTTCTGGTGACGGGCGCCGTTCTGACCGGAATGATCGCGGCGGTCCTCATCGACCATCGCGCTCAGCTCCGTACCTTGCGTCGCCTACTACCTGAACACTCGGATCGGCGGGGATGCGTATGAGCAAAATGCCAGCGTTCATTCACCTCCCAGCGAGCGTTGCGGCCCCTCGACGCGCACTGGCGCGCCTGCGAGTGATTATCCCGCTTCTGGTCTTCTTCGGAATTGCGGCATTACTCCTGGTGCGGCTCGGCTCCGGAGACCCATCGCTCGTCCCCTCGGCTCTGATCGGCAAGCCAGCACCGCAGTTTGCGCTGGAGCCCCTCGATGGGCTTTCGACGTCCGGTCCACCTGGCTTGTCGAGCGCCGATCTGCGGAGGGGGCACGTGACCCTCGTGAACGTGTTCGCGTCATGGTGTGTTGAGTGCCGGGAAGAACAAGGGGCTCTGATGGCGTTAGCGAGCGACCGGACGCTGCAGCGACAGGGGGTGAAGCTTACTGGCATCGTCTATAAGGACGATCCCAGAAACGCGCTAGCCTATCTCACCGCCAACCGGAACCCCTTCGCACAGGTTGGCACTGACCGGTCCGGCCGAACGGGGATCGATTTCGGCGTCTATGGCGTCCCCGAGACCTATGTGATCAAGGGCGACGGCACAATCGCCTACAAGCTGGTTGGTGGCATCTCGGAAGCAAGTCGACCTGCTTTGATGGCTGCAATTGCCGAGGCAGAGCGTCCATGACGACTGCCTTGCAAGCTCCCCATCCCAGCGCGACGGATGCAAGAAGGCGTTTTCTTGCCTCGGCATGTAATTCCATCCACTTAAATAATTCAGGAGTGAGCGATCAGACCATGGAAGCGGAACACTCAGAAGCAGTCCGATTGTCAAGGGCGGCGAACGTCCGACGACGTGGTGCGTTACGCAGCGGCAAAAACAAACGGAGGCCTTGAAACGTGCTCTGGGCGGTCTTTGCAATGATGACGTCCGCGGTCGTGCTGGCGCTCCAGTCGCTCCCTGAGCGGTGCGAGGGCCTTGGTGCTCACGATTCCGATGTCACCTTCTATCGAGGCCTTCTGGCCGAGGCGGATGATGACGTCCGCTGTGGACTGGTAGCACCCGAGGATGCCGTGGCGACGCGTGCCGAGATCGGTCGCCGGCTGCTCGCGTCGCTCAACTCGGCGTCGGAGGGTCGGCCGCGTTTGTCGTGGCGCTGGCAGCCGAGACGCACTGTTGCAGCCGTGGCGATCGTCCTAGTGCTGCCACTCGTCGGACTCGCGTCGTACCTCAAGGTCGGCGCTCCCAGCCAGCCTGACATGCCGATCGCCTCGAGGCGCAGGGGTGGGGACGTCACCCTCGCTGCCGCCGTTCCTGACATCCACGCCGGCCAAACCCGGTCTGACATCGCAGCGCTTCCTCCAGAGCAGCGGAGCGACGCGATCCGCGGGATGGTAGGAGGGCTCGCCGAGAAGCTCTCGAAGAACGGCCATGACCTTCAGGGATGGCTGCAACTGATTAAGTCTTACGCCGTATTGGGTGAACGCCAAAAGGCCGAGGCGGCCGTCGCAAGCGCACGTGCCCAGTTAGCAGGCGATGCGCAAGCGCCGGCACGCATCGACGAACTCGTCAGGCAGCTCGGTTTGAAGGGATAGACCTTGACCAGAAAAGGCGGGCGGCTCGCTATCATCAACGCAGCAGGCTTCACTTTGGCCATCGCGGTAGGGCTCATCCTGTTTGCGTTGCGCGACAGTATTGTCTTCTTCTACGGGCCGACCGAGATGGCCGAAAGGGCGCCGCCGCGAGGAACACATCTGCGTATCGGCGGCCTGGTGAAACGTGGCTCACTTACCCGCGATGGATCGTCGACTGTCGTCTTCGCGGTGACCGACCTGAAGCACGACGTCAAGGTCAGCTTCACTGGATTGCTGCCGGATCTCTTCCGCGAAGGACAGGGCGTCGTGGCCGAGGGCACGGTGGAGGGACCGGGTCTTTTTCATGCCGATACCGTGCTCGCCAAACACGACGAGCGATACATGCCCAAGGACGTAGCCGACAAACTCAAGCAACAAGGCGCTTGGCGCAACGAAAGATCCGCCCGAGCGGAATAGCGCCGCGCTCCACGAAACATCGCTGCCGATGGGACCGAATGGATGATCGTCGAAACCGGACATTACGCGCTCGCTCTGGCTCTCGCCGTCGCGCTGCTTCAGTCAGTTCTGCCGCTCTGGGGGACCCGCAGTGGTGATTCTGGAATCGCTTCCATTGCGGTCCCGGCCGCAATCACCCAGTTCCTTTTGTTGGGCTATGCCTTCGCGGCACTGACTTACGCCCATGTGGTGTCCGACTTCAGTCTCGTGACAGTCGCCGAGAACTCGCTCACCACCAAACCACTTGTATACAAAATCGCGGGCGTCTGGGGCAATCATGAGGGATCCATGCTGCTTTGGGTTCTGATCCTCGCGGCCTTCGGAGCGACAGTGGCGATTCTCGGGCGCGGCATGTCGAACGAATTGCGAGCCAATACGCTAGCAGTCCAAGGCTGGATCTCCCTTGCGTTCCTCTGCTTCATTCTGTTCACCTCCGATCCCTTCGTACGACGGTTTCCGGCGCCTTTTGAAGGCCAGGACCTCAATCCGCTGCTTCAAGACTTGGGCCTCGCGATACACCCGCCGCTCCTTTACCTCGGTTACGTGGGTTTCTCGATCGTGTTCTCGTTCGCGGTGGCGGCGCTGATCAGCGGCCGACTAGACGCCGCTTGGGCTCGCTACGTTCGGCCTTGGGTACTGATTGCCTGGATCTTTCTGACGCTTGGCATCGCCATGGGCTCGTACTGGGCCTACTATACCTTAGGGTGGGGCGGGTTCTGGTTCTGGGATCCGGTCGAGAACGCGTCGCTCATGCCCTGGCTTGCGGGTACGGCGCTCCTGCATTCGGCTGCCGTCATGGAGAAGCGCGAAGCCCTCAAGATCTGGACGCTGTTCCTGGCGATACTTACATTCTCGCTATCGCTGCTCGGCACATTCCTCGTGCGCTCAGGGGTGCTGACCTCCGTTCATTCCTTCGCCAGCGACCCGGCGCGCGGCGTCTTCATCCTGGTCATCCTGACTGTGTTCATCGGCGGTTCCCTCGCGCTTTATGCCTGGCGAGCGCCTTCCCTGAGCCAGCGTAGTCTGTTCGCTCCGGTGTCACGCGAGAGCGCGCTCGCCGTCAACAACCTGCTGCTCACCACCTGCTGCGCTACGGTTCTGACCGGCACGCTCTATCCCCTGGCGCTTGAGGCTCTGACCGGGGACAAGATCTCTGTCGGCGCACCATTTTTTAATTTGACGCTCGGTCCGCTAGTGGCGCTGATCGTTCTCCTGATACCGCTCGGTCAGTCGCTCGCCTGGAAGCGTGGCGACCTGCTCGGTGCGGCGCAACGGGTGACGGTCGCTGCCTTGGGCGGCCTTGTGGCCGCCCTTGTGCTCGTTGCTATCATCCAAGGCGGCCCGGTCCTCGCAGCGGTCTGTCTCGGTCTCGCCGTCTACCTCATCGTCGGTTCGTTCGCCGATGTGGCGGCGCGTATCTGGGCACGTGGCCAGCCCGCTCGAGTGATGCTAGCCCGCGCGGTCGGGCTACCGCGCTCCGCCTGGGGGGCGGCGATCGTTCACGCTGGCCTTGGCGTGACACTCATGGGCTTGGCGGCGACCGGTTGGGGCGTGGAGCGGATCGCGACCGTCAAGCTAGGCCAGGGGATCGATCTCGGCCCCTATCAAGCCACCATCGAGAATCTTCGATCGCGACAGGGGCCGAACTATTCCGAAGTCCTAGCCTATACGGTCATCAGCCGGGGCGGCGCCGCCGTGGCCACCGTCGAGCCCGCCAAACGCAGCTTTCCCGCGCGAGAGACCACCGTCACCGAGGCAGGCATCGTGACGCTGGGTTTTGGCCAGATCTACATTTCGCTCGGGGACCAGCACGCGGATGGTTCGATCGACGCGCGCATGTTCTGGAAGCCGCTTGTGACAGCCATCTGGATCGGCGCCGTCATTATGGCGTTCGGGGGGATCGTGTCGTTGTCTGATAGGCGCTTCAGAATCGGCTTCACGCGCCGCGCGGCTCGCGTCCGCGCCGTCGCCAACCCCGCAGCGCCGGAGCCCGCCGAATGACTTCGCTTCGTCGCATTCTCCTGCTTTCGATCGTACTCGCAGGCTTCGCGCCCAGCTTGGCAAGGGCGGTACAGCCAGACGAGGTCCTGCCCGACCCGAAACTTGAGGCGCGCGCGCGCGCTATTTCCGCCCGGCTGCGCTGCCTAGTCTGCCAAAATCAGTCGATCGACGATTCGAACGCAGAGCTCGCGCGGGATCTCCGACTGCTGGTGCGCGAACGCCTTAATCTCGGCGAGAGCGACGAGCATGTCCGCGCCTTTCTGGTGAAGCGTTACGGGAACTTTATCCTGCTGAAACCACCGCTCGATTTGGATACCGCCTTCCTCTGGGGAATGCCGCCTTTGGTGCTCGCAGCGGGCGGGATCGCTCTCCTGTTCGGTTTGCGCCGCCCGCAGTCCACGCCGGCGGCGCCCTTAAGCCAAGCCGAGCGGGATCGGCTCGCGGCTGTGTTAGACGCCGATACTCCGCTATAGGCATTTCCTGATGGTCAAGCGGTCTTAGCCCGACTTTCCCAACTGGATCTCGTTTTTAGCGATTTTCGATGCCTGGTCGGACAAAAAGCTGAATCATTGCAAGGGACGTTGTGGCGAAAATCGTTGTAGTGAAGACCTACTATCTTTTCGATGTT
>JAEWFG010000090.1 GCA_023388935.1 Pseudomonadota bacterium
GTCGTAGACGACGCCGACGCAGAGGAACAGCGCGCCCGAGACGATACCGTGCGAGATCATCTGGAACACGCCGCCGGCGACGCCCTGCATGGTGCCGGCGAAGATGCCCATGGTGACGAAGCCCATATGCGCGACCGAGGAGTACGCGATCAGCTTCTTCATGTCCTCCTGCATCAGGGCCACCAACGAGGTGTAGATGATGGCAATGACCGAGAGCGTGAAGATCAGCGGCGCGAAGTCATGCGAGGCCAGCGGGAACATCGGCAGCGAGAAGCGCAGGAAGCCGTAGCCGCCCATCTTCAGCAGGATCGCGGCGAGAACCACCGACCCTGCCGTCGGCGCCTCGACGTGTGCGTCGGGGAGCCAGGTGTGCACCGGCCACATCGGCATCTTCACCGCGAAGGAGGCGAAGAAGGCGAGCCAGGCCCAGGTCTGCAACGACCGCGGCACGGCGGTGTGCATCAGGGTCGGGATGTCGGTGGTGCCGCCGTTCCAGTACAGCGCCATGATGGCGAGCAGCATCAGGACCGAGCCGAGCAGCGTGTAAAGGAAGAACTTGAACGACGCATAGACCCGGCGCGGACCGCCCCAGACGCCGATGATCAGGAACATCGGGATCAGGCCGCCCTCGAAGAACAAATAGAACAGCACGAGATCGAGCGCCGAGAAGGTGCCGACCATCAGCGTTTCCAGGATCAGGAACGCCATCATGTATTCGCGGACGCGGTTCGTGATCGCCTTCCAGCTCGCGATGATGCAGAACGGCATGATCGCGGTCGTCAGGATCACCAGCGGCAACGAAATGCCGTCGACGCCCATGTGGTAGGTGATGCCGGTGGCGAGCCAGTTCGCCTTCTCGACGAACTGGAAGTCGGCGACCGTGGGATCGAAGCGCATCACGAGGATCACCGACACCGCAAAGGTGATCAGCGTGGTCCAGAGCGCGATCCAGCGCGAATTGCGCTTGGCCGCCTCGTCATCGCCGCGGCTGAGATAGACGATCAGCGCCCCGACCAGCGGCAGGAACGTCGTGACCGAAAGGATGGGCCAGGTTGTCATTTACTGGCCTCCAAAGCCGAACATGAACCAGGTGATCAGGCCGGCGACACCGATCAGCATGGCGAATGCGTAGTGATAGAGATAGCCGGTCTGGATCTTCACGACGTTACGGGTGATGTCCAGGACGCGCGCGGAAATGCCGTCGGGCCCGCAGCCGTCGATGATGAAGCCGTCGCCCTTCTTCCAGAGCTGATAGCCGATCCACTTCGCCGGACGGACGAAGATGACCTCGTAGAGCTCGTCGAAGTACCATTTGTTGAGCAGGAACCGGTACAGCATCGGCTGCGTGGTCGCGAGCTCGACCGGCAGGTCAGGCCGGCGGATGTAGAACAGGTACGACACCAGGAAGCCCAACACCATCATCACCGTCGGCAGGAAGGCGATGCTTTCGGGGATGTGGTGCATCTCCTCGATGATGTGCGGGTTCATCTTCACGGATTCGCGGAAGAACTCCTCGATACCGTGACCGGCGAATAGCTCCTTGAACGGAAAGCCCGCGAAGATCGAGCCGACCGCGAGCACGCCGATCGGGATCAGCATCCACATCGGGGCCTCATGCGCGGCTTCGTAGTGATGCTCGTCATGCGGTTCGCCGTGGAAAGTCTTGAAGATCAGGCGCCAGGAGTAGAACGAGGTCAGGGCGGCGGCGATAATCGTCATCAGGAAGCCGTACACCGCGAGCGGATTGTGCGAGGCGTAGGCGGACTCGATGATCGCGTCCTTGGAGAAATAGCCGGCGGTCAACGGGAAGCCGGTCAGGGCCAGCGTGCCGACCACCATCACCCCGTAGGTGTAGGGGATCTTGCGCCAGAGGCCGCCCATTTTGCGGATGTCCTGCTCGTGATGCATCGCGTAGATCACCGAGCCGGAGCCCAGGAACAAGAGCGCCTTGAAGAAGGCGTGCGTGAACAGGTGGAATATGCCGACCGAATAAGCCCCTGCCCCCATCGCCACGAACATGTAGCCGAGCTGCGAACAGGTCGAGTACGCGACGATACGCTTGATGTCGTTCTGGACGAGGCCGACGGTCGCGGCGAAGAACGCCGTGGTCGCGCCGAAGAACATCACGACGGCCTGGGCGGTCGGGGCGAGTTCGAACAGCGGCGACAGGCGCGCCACCATGAAGACGCCCGCGGTCACCATGGTCGCGGCGTGGATCAGCGCGGAGACCGGGGTCGGGCCTTCCATCGCGTCCGGCAACCAGGTGTGCAGCAGGAACTGCGCCGACTTGCCCATCGCACCCATGAACAACAGGAGGCAGGTCAGGGTCAGCGCGTCGGCGTGCCAGCCGAGGAAGTTGATGGTCTTGCCGGTGAGGCCGGGCGCGGCGTGGAAGATCGTCTCGAAATCGGTCGAGCCGACCAGCATGAAGACCGCAAAGATGCCGAGCTGGAAGCCGAAGTCGCCGACGCGGTTGACCACGAAGGCCTTGATCGCCGCCGCGTTCGCCGACGGCTTCTGGTACCAGAATCCGATCAGCAGGTAGCTGGCGAGACCCACACCTTCCCAGCCGAAGAACAGCTGCACGAGGTTGTCGGCCGTCACCAGCATCAGCATGGCGAAGGTGAACAGCGAGAGATAGCCGAAGAAACGCGGCCGGTACGGGTCCTCGTCCATGTAGCCGATGGAATAGAGGTGCACGAGCGAGGACACGGTCGTCACGACAACCAGCATCACGGCGGTGAGCGTGTCGACCCGCAGCGCCCACCAGACCTGGAGGTCGCCGGAGAATATCCAGGGCAGGACCTGGATCCGGACGTCGTGGTGCATGAAGCCGACATCCACCAGCGTCATCCAGGACAGTGCCGCCGACACGAACAGCAGTGCGGTGGTGATCAGCTCGGCGGCGCGCGAGCCCGCCGCCGGCGGCTCGACCGGACCGTGGCCGTGGTCGTCGTGAGCGTGATCGTCCTGACCATGGCCGTCATGGGCGGCCGAGGCGTGCGCGCCATGACCGTGGTCGTCGTGATGCTCGACCGTGTCGCCCGAGGGGTTGCGGCCATGTGCGCCCACGATCGCGATCATGCCGGCGACAATGGCGCCCAGCAGAGGCAGAAAGACAATTGCCTGAACCATGACCGAGCTCAACCCTTCATCAGATTGACGTCCTCAACCGCGATCGAGCCGCGGTTGCGGAAATAGACCACCAGGATGGCGAGACCGATCGCGGCTTCGGCGGCCGCAACGGTGAGCACCAAAAGCGCGAAGACCTGGCCGACGATGTCGCCGAGGAAGGTCGAGAACGCCACGAGGTTGATGTTGACCGAGAGCAGGATCAGCTCGATCGACATCAGGATGACGATGATGTTCTTGCGGTTCAGGAAGATGCCGAGGATCCCGAGCGTGAACAGGATCGCGCCGACGGCAAGATAGTGTCCGAGCCCGATCGTCATTTCACCCACTCCGCCGCATCAGAGTCCGAGAGCCCCTGCCCCGGCGCCACCTTGCGCATCGCCATCGCCATTTCGGGCGTGCGCGCGTTCTGAACGTTGATGTCCTGCCGCTTGACGCTCGCCTTGTGGCGCAGCGTCAGCACGATGGCGCCGATCATGGCAACCAGCAGCACCATGCCCGCCAGCTGGAAGTAGTGGATGTACTTCGTATAGAGCACGAGCCCGAGCGCCTCGGTGTTCGAGACATTGGTCGGGATCGCCGCCGTGATCGTCTTGGCGACGCCGGGATTGATGACCCAGAAACCGACGGTGAGCAGCAGCTCGAACAGGAAGATGCCGCCGATCACCAGCCCGATCGGCAGGTACTCGATGAAGCCCTCGCGCAGCTCGGTGAAGTCGACGTCGAGCATCATGATCACGAACAGGAACAGCACCGCGACCGCGCCGACATAGACGACGATCAGGATCATCGCGAGGAATTCGGCGCCCATCAGCACGAACAGGCCGGAGGCATTCACGAAGGCCAGGATCAGGTACAGCACGGAGTGCACGGGATTGCGCGAGACAATCACCATCACCGCCGAGGCGACGCAGACGCCGGCGAAGAGATAGAAGAAAAGCGCGGGAAGGATCATGCCCTCACCTCACCGGTACGGCGCGTCGAGCTCGATCGCTTTCGCGATCTCGCGTTCCCAGCGGTCGCCATTGGCGAGCAGCTTGGCCTTGTCATAAAAAAGTTCCTCGCGGGTCTCGGTCGCGAACTCGAAGTTCGGACCTTCGACGATGGCGTCGACCGGACAGGCCTCCTGGCAGAGGCCGCAATAGATGCACTTCACCATATCGATGTCGTAGCGCACGGTACGGCGGGTGCCGTCGTTGCGGCGCGGGCCGGCTTCGATGGTGATGGCCTGCGCCGGGCAGATGGCTTCGCACAGCTTGCAGGCGATGCAGCGCTCTTCGCCGTTGGGATAGCGGCGCAGTGCATGCTCGCCGCGGAAGCGCGGCGAGGTCGGCCCCTTCTCGAACGGATAGTTCAGCGTCGGCTTCGGCTGGAAGAAATAGCGCATGGCGAGAAAGAACGCCGAGACGAATTCCGACAGCAGAAGCGAGCGTGCAGTGGCGTTGATGTTGATACCCATGACGGCCCTCACTTCGGCGCGATGCCGGCGAAATGCAGCACGCCAGCCACCACGATCACCATCGCGAGCGACAGCGGCAGGAACACCTTCCAGCCGAGGCGCATCAGTTGATCGTAGCGGTAGCGCGGCACGATCGCCTTCGCCATCGCGAACAGGAAGAACATGAAGAAGACTTTCAGCGCGAACCAGATGATTCCGAAAGCCGGCCAATTGAACGGCGGCAGGTCGATCGGGGATAGCCAGCCTCCGAGGAACAGGATGGTGGCCATCGCGCACATGGTGACGATGGCGACATACTCGCCGAGCATGAACAGCAGGTACGGCGTCGAACCGTATTCGACCATGAAGCCAGCGACGAGCTCGGATTCCGCTTCGACGAGGTCGAAGGGCGGACGGTTGGTTTCCGCCAGCGCGGAGACGTAGAAGATCACGAACATCGGGAACAGCGGCCACACATACCAGTTCAGGATAGTGAGCTGCGGCAGCCCGATCAGGCTGGCCAGGCCGCGCGCATGCTGGGCCTCGACCACGGCCGTGAGGTTCAGCGTGCCGGCGCAGAGCAGCACCGTGATGATGAAGCCGATCGAGACCTCGTAGGACACCATCTGCGCCGCCGAGCGCAGCGCGGCCAGGAACGGGTATTTCGAGTTCGACGACCAGCCGGCCATGATGATGCCGTAGATCGACAGCGACGAGATCGCGAAGATGAAGAGGATACCGACATTGATGTCGGAGACCACCCAGCCGAGATTGGTCGGGATCACCGCCCAGGCCGCGAGCGCCAGCACGCACGACACCAGCGGCGCCAGCAGGAACACGCCCTTGTTGGCGCCGGACGGAATGATCGGTTCCTTCAGCACGAACTTCAACAGGTCGGCGAAGGACTGTAGCAGGCCCCAGGGACCGACCACGTTCGGACCACGACGGATCTGCACCGCCGCCCAGATCTTGCGATCGGCGAGCAGGATGTAGGCGATCGCGACCAGCAGGACGACCAGCACCAGGACGCTCTCCGCGACCATAATGATCAGCGGCCAGAGGAACCCGGTCCAGAATGCGCTTTCGAAGAATTGCATCAGCTCACTCCGCTGCGGTCAGCATCTGCCCGGAGGCAAGCCGCGAGCACTCCGCCATCACGGCCGACGCACGCGCAATTGGGTTGGTCAGGTAGAAGTCCTCGACGAGAGCCTTGAACGGCGCCTTCTCCGGCGTGCCGCCCTTCCCCGCCAGCTTCTTGATCTGGTCGGCCGAGCCCGGCTCGATCTGGTCGAGACGGATCAGATGCGGCACGGCCTTGAAGATCGCCTGGCGCAGGCCCGCAAGCGAGTCGTAGCCGAGCTTCTTGCCGAGCGCCTCCGACAGTGCGCGCACGATCGCCCAATCCTCGCGGGCTTCGCCCGGCGGGAACGCGGCGCGTCCGGTCATCTGCACGCGGCCTTCGGTGTTGACGTAAATCGCGGACTTCTCGGTGTAGGCGGCCGCCGGCAGGATCACGTCGGCGCGATGTGCGCCGCGATCGCCATGGGTGCCGATATAGACGACGAAGGTGCCGTCGGGCGCCTTGATCTCGTCGGCACCGAGCAGGAACAGCAGGTCGAGCGTGCCGGACGTCGTCATCTGCGCCGCGTTCAGGCCACCCGCCGTGGCGGAGAAGCCGATATCGAGCGCGCCGACGCGCGAAGCGGTCTCGTGCAGCACGCCGAAGCCGTTCCAGCCGTCCTTCACCGCGCCGACATCGAGCGCGAGCTTGGCGGCGGCGGCGAGAATGGCGGCGCCGTCGTGACGCGAGGCTGCGCCCGCGCCGACCAGGATGATCGGGTGCTTGGCGTTCTTCAGCACGTCCATGAAGGAGTGCTTGCCGGCCGCGAGTTCGCCGAGCGTCTCGGTGCCTGCGCCGAGATGGTCATAGTCGTAGGTGAGATCGGGCTTGGCGCCGATCACACCGACCTTGAAGCCGCCGGCCCGCCACCGCTTGCGGATGCGGGCGTTGAACACGGCCGCCTCCTTGCGCGGATTGGCGCCGATGATGAGCAGCGCGTCGGCCTGCTCGACGCCGACGAGCGTCGGATTGAAGATGTAGGAGGCGCGGCCGAGCGCGGGATCGAAGGCGTCACCGCCCTGCACCGCCAGATTGCCCGAGCCGTACTTGGCCAGGAGGTCCTTCAGCGCGAACATCTCCTCGACGCCGGCAAGGTCGCCGGCGATCGCGCCGATGCGCTTGCCGTCGGTGCGCGCAGCCTTCGCGGCGATCGCGGCAAAGGCCTCGGGCCAGCTCGCCGCCCGCAGCTTGCCGGCCTCGCGGATATAGGGCCGGTCGAGGCGCTGGGTGCGCAGGCCGTCGACGATGTGACGGGTCTTGTCGGAGATCCACTCCTCGTTCACGGCCTCGTTGATACGCGGCAGCACGCGCATCACCTCACGGCCGCGGGTATCGACGCGGATCGCCGAGCCGAGGCCATCCATCACGTCGATCGACTGGGTCTTGCCGAGCTCCCAGGGGCGCGCCGCGAAAGCATAGGGCTTCGAGGTCAACGCACCGACCGGGCAGATGTCGACGAGGTTGCCCTGCAACTCCGACGTCAGCGCGTGCTCGAGATAGGTCGTGATCTCCATGTCCTCGCCGCGGCCGGTCGCGCCCATCTCGGGAGCGCCGGCGACTTCCGCCGAGAAGCGGACGCAACGCGTGCACTGGATGCAGCGGTTCATCGAGGTCTTGACCAGCGCGCCGAGATACTTGTCTTCGACCGCGCGCTTGTTCTCGGCGAAGCGGCTGGTGTCGACACCATAGCCCATCGCCTGGTCCTGAAGATCGCACTCGCCGCCCTGATCGCAGATCGGGCAGTCCAGCGGATGGTTGATCAGCAGGAACTCCATCACGCCTTCGCGCGCCTTCTTCACCATCGGCGAACGCGTGGAGATCTCCGGCGGCTCGCCCTTGGGGCCCGGACGACAGTCGCGCACGCCCCAGGCGCAGCTTGCGACCGGCTTCGGACCGCCCTTCACTTCGACGAGACACATCCGGCAATTGCCGGCGATCGACAGCCGCTCGTGGTAGCAGAAGCGCGGAATCTCGGCGCCCGCGGCCTCGCATGCCTGCAGCAGCGTGTACTCCGGCGGGACATCGATCTCTTTGCCGTCGATGATGAGCTTGGTCATTTGTCCTACTCCGCCGCGACCATGTTCACGGGATCGCGGACGCCGATATCGTCGATGTCGGCCTTGTGCGAATACTGGTCGATACGCGCCTCGATCTCATGACGGAAATGCGCGATCAGGCCCTGGATCGGCCAGGCGGCCGCGTCGCCGAGCGCGCAGATGGTGTGGCCTTCGACCTGCTTGGTGACTTCGAGCAGCATGTCGATCTCGCGCTTGTGGGCGCGGCCCTCGGCCATGCGGGTCAGCACGCGCCACATCCAGCCCGTGCCTTCGCGGCACGGGGTGCACTGGCCGCAGCTCTCGTGCTTGTAGAAATAGGAGATGCGGGCGATCGAGCGGATCAAATCGGTGGACTTGTCCATCACGATCACGGCCGCGGTGCCGAGACCCGAGCGCAGCTTGCTCAGGCTGTCGAAATCCATCGGCGTGTCGATGATCTGCTCCGCCGGCACCATGCGCACCGACGAGCCGCCGGGGATCACGGCCTTCAGATTGTCCCAGCCGCCACGGATGCCGCCGCAATGCTTCTCGATCAGCTCACGGAACGGAATGCCCATGGCTTCTTCGACGTTGCAGGGCCGCTCGACATGGCCGGAGATGCAGAACAGCTTGGTGCCGACATTGTTCGGACGGCCGATGCCGGCGAACCAGGCTGCGCCACGACGCAGGATGTCGGGCGCGACCGCGATCGACTCGACGTTGTTGACGGTGGTCGGGCAGCCGAACAGGCCGACGTTGGCCGGGAACGGCGGCTTCAGGCGCGGCTGGCCCTTCTTGCCTTCGAGGCTCTCGAGCAGCGCGGTCTCCTCGCCGCAGATGTAGGCGCCGGCGCCGTGCGCGACGTAGATGTCGAACGGCCAGCCGTTGACGTTGTCCTTGCCGACCAGCTTGGCCTCATAGGCCTGATCGATCGCGGCCTGGAGATGCTCGCGCTCGCGGATGAACTCGCCACGAACATAGATGTAGCAGGTGTGCGCGTTCATCGCGTGGCTCGCGATCAGGCAGCCCTCGATCAGGAGATGCGGATCATGCCGCATGATCTCGCGATCCTTGCAGGTGCCGGGCTCGGACTCGTCGGCGTTGACGACGAGATAGCTCGGCCGGCCGTCGGTGGATTCCTTCGGCATGAACGACCATTTGAGGCCGGTCGGGAAGCCGGCACCACCGCGGCCACGGAGGCCCGAGGCCTTCATCTCGTTGATGATCCAGTCGCGGCCCTTGTCGATGATGGCCTTGGTGCCATCCCAGGCGCCGCGGCGCCGCGCGCCCTCGAGGCCCCAATCGTGGAGGCCGTAGAGGTTCTTGAAGATGCGGTCCTTGTCCTCGAGCATTTCAGTGCTTTCCGATCAACGGTTGGCCTGCTTGTAGGCAAGCCCGGCGGCACAGACGGCGAAGGTCAGCGCCCAGAGCAGACTGGATTCCTGCGAAGCGTTCATCATGAAACGCTGCAGCAGGAACATGAAGGTCGCCGCGACCGCGGCGTGCATGGCGACGAAGCCCCATCTCTTCACGGCTTCGCTCCCTCCGGTTGCGCGGAGATCACGCATCAGGTGCTCTCCTTCAGCGTGGTCGGTCCGGTGATCGGCGCCGAGAACTGGCGGCCGTTCTGCGGACCCGGCTTGGGCGGATTGCCGGAGGCAAAGCCGTCGAGCACCTTGCCAAAGCTTTCCTTGGTCAGGTCCTCATAGGTGTCCTTGCCGATCAGCACCATCGGCGCGTTCACGCAGGCGCCCAGGCACTCCACCTCTTCCCAGCTGAAATTGCCGTCCTTGGAGAGATGGAAGGGCTCGTGATGGATCCGGTGCTCGCAGACGTGGATCAGATCCTCGGCCCCGCGCAAGCGGCACGGCGTGGTGCCGCAGACCTGGACGTGGGCCTTCTTGCCCACGGGCGCGAGCTGGAACATCGTGTAGAAGGTGGCCACTTCCAGCACGCGGATATAGGGCATGTCGAGCATGTCGGCGATGACGCGGATCGCGGCTTCCGAGACCCAGCCGTCGTGCTGCTCCTGCGCGCGCCACATGATCGCGATGACTGCGGAGGCCTGACGTCCGGGCGGGTATTTCGCAATCTGCTGCCTGGCGAACGCGAGGTTCTCCTCCGTGAACGCGAAGCTCGCGGGCTGGACTTCCTTCGGTGCTAATCGGCGGACGGACATCTCTCAATCTCTCACTGCATACGGCGCGCGGTCTTGGCGTTCAGAATCTTGGCATTCAGGGCATCGATCCTGTCCTGCCAGAACGCGCTTGCGGTGCCGAAAACGTTGTAGCCGACGTGGGTCGAGACCTTGATGCGGTCGAGGATCGACAGCTCGGTCACGGTCTCCATCCGGTTGCTGCGCGGATCGAACACGATCAGCTTCAGCGGGGTCTGTTCGAGGATGTAGCGCGACACGGCATGAGACCGGTCGCTGCCGTGCTCCTCGCACATGATGACGCTGTCGGCCTGGAGCAGCCGGCCGCCGCCCTTGATCGCCTCGATCTCGACGCCCTCGACGTCGAGCTTGATTAGGTACTTGCCGGTGCCAGCGACCCTGCCGTCGTCGATAAGATTATCGAGAGCAATGACCTGCACTTCCTCGCCGCCCGCCGACGCATCGCCGGCGATGCTGAAGGCCTCGTGCTTGGTGCCGGAGAGCCGCGCGGTGCCGCGGGCCTCGCCGATCGCGCACTTCATGGTCTCGAAGCGGTTGCCGTTGACACGCGCGTTGTTGGCGAGCTTGGCATGGTTCTGCCCCGACGGCTCGATCGCAATCGCCTTGTGGGCGCCGAACGGCTTGCTCGACACCAGCACCGACCAGTAGCCGTAATTGGCACCGCAATCGAGCAGCGTGTAGTCGACGTCGATGGAGTCGGCGAACAGGAGTTCGAGCTCGTCTTCGTAATTGTAGGAGCGGTTGAGCAGCTTGCTCCAATAGCCGTCGCCGTAAGGGAATTCGAACACGGCGTCCTGATTGAGCCTGATCGCGATGTTGCGCTCGGGCAGCGTCTTGCGCAGCAAGTTGGCGCAGGCGATGTAGCCCATATGCGAGAAGTGCGACGAGATCTTCGATCCCGTCACCAGCGCCAAGGCAGCCGTCCGCTCCCACAGGTTGGCCCCTTCAAGGGCCCCTGAGGCACGGTCAAACTGGATTGGCGCCTGCGCCATCACCGATCGACCTCTCCGAACACGATGTCGAGCGAGCCGAGGATCGCCGAGACGTCGGCGAGCAGATGGCCCTTGCAGATGTGATCCATCGCCTGGAGATGGGCAAAGCCCGGCGCACGGATCTTGCACTTGTAGGGCTTGTTGGTGCCGTCAGAGACGAGATAGACGCCGAACTCGCCCTTCGGCGCCTCGACCGCGGCGTAGACTTCGCCGGTCGGCACGCGAACGCCTTCGGTGTAGAGCTTGAAATGGTGGATCAGCGCTTCCATCGAGCGCTTCATCTCGCCACGGCGAGGCGGAGCGACCTTGTTATCCTCGACGACGACGGGCCCCTTCCCGTCCGGTGCGTTCAGCTTCTGGATGCACTGCTTCATGATGCGCACGGACTGGCGCATCTCTTCCATGCGGATCAGATAGCGGTCGTAGCAGTCACCGTTCTTGCCGATCGGGATATCGAAATCCATTTCGGCGTAGCACTCATAGGGCTGCGACTTGCGCAGGTCCCAGGCCGCGCCCGAGCCACGCACCATCACGCCCGAGAAACCCCATTCCCAGGCTTCCTTCAGCGGCACCACGCCGATGTCGACGTTGCGCTGCTTGAAGATGCGGTTGGCGGTGAGCAGCCGGTCGAGGTCGTCCACGACCTTCAGGAACGGATCGCACCACGCCTCGATGTCGTCGACCAGCTTTTGCGGCAGGTCCTGGTGCACGCCGCCGACGCGGAAGAAAGCCGCATGCATGCGGCTGCCCGAGGCGCGCTCGTAGAACACCATCAGCTTTTCTCGCTCTTCGAAGCCCCACAGCGGCGGGGTCAGCGCGCCGACGTCCATCGCCTGCGTGGTGACGTTGAGGAGGTGAGAGAGGATGCGGCCGATCTCGGAATAAAGAACGCGGATCAGCTGGCCGCGGATCGGCACGTTCACCCCGGCGAGCTTCTCGATCGCCAGGCAGAAGG
>JAEWFG010000125.1 GCA_023388935.1 Pseudomonadota bacterium
ATGACATCGAGATCGTCATCGGTAAGCTTGCCCCATTGCTCCTTGACCTTACCTTTGACCTGCTTCCAGTTACCTTCGACGCGATTCCAATCCATGGCGCTCCTCCTCGGTTAAGAAGGTTCAACCATCCGGCTCTCGACCCGTTCCCTATCCGGAAGTCCGTTGTGATCGATTGGGAAGCTAACGGGCTTAGGAACCATCGATCATGCAACCCGTGCTTAAACCGCTGGATCCGCTTTCCGCCCCGGGGAGCACATCATGGCCGAGTAAGACCTCAGCGATCTGTTCGTCGATGCCTTGAAAGTCATCTAGCTTGAAAAGACAAACGCCAACATCCACGATGAGCAAGGCCGCGGAGAATACTGCCACTTCGTCAGAGGACGCGAAGCGGCAGATGCAAGGCCAGCCTACCGCAGCGGAGCAATCTCGGCAGACCCAGTTCGCCCCCTGCGCCGAGCGAGAGCTGGACCGTCACAAACTACCACAAGCAGGCCGTATACGATCCGAAGGAAAGCAAAATTGGTGATATCGATGACGTCCTGGTCGACAAGTCCGGCAAGATCACTGGCCTCGTGCTCGAAGTAGGCGGCTTCCTCGGTGTCGGCGAGAAGGACGTGATCGTGCCGTTTAGCTCGATCAAAACCGCGAAGAAAAACGACAAATGGTGTGACCTTGGACGAGACCAAGGAAGAGTTGAAGAAGGCGTTCGGATTCAAATACGACAAGACAAGTACCACTTGGGTGTCGGATAAGAAGTGACGTATTAAGAAGCCCCGGCTTTGCCGGGGCTTCACTTTGCGCTCCGCGAGCCGCGCCTAAGGTGCTGGTATCCCGCCGTAGTAGTCGTCGACAGAGCGAGCCATGGCTGGTCCGACCAATTCCAGCTGCGCTCGTTGTCGTACCTAGATGCATTTCGCAGACGATCCTCGGACGGTAGCCCCCGTTCGCCGCCCTTGCCACCGGGGGCGACGACCGCGGCCGGCAGGCGACCTCGCCCTCCGAGATTCCGGCGCGGGGCTGGAAGGACATTCTTTCGCGCGTTTACGGCAACATCGGCGAGCACCGCATCCTGGCGCTCGCCGCCGGCATGACCTACTACAGCATCCTCGCGATCTTTCCCGCGATCGCAGCGCTCGTGGCCATCTACGGCCTGTTCTCCGATCCCGGCAGCATCGCCAAGCATCTCGACCAGGCGGCCGGCTTCGTGCCGGGCGGAGCCATCGACGTGGCGCGCGAGCAGCTCACGCGCGTGGCCTCCAAAGGCAACCAGGCGCTCGGCGTGACCTTCGCCGTGAGCCTTGCGATCTCGCTCTGGAGCGCGAACGCTGCCATGAAGTCGCTGTTCGACACTTTGAACGTCGTGTATGGCGAGCAGGAGAAGCGCTCGTTCGTCAAGTTGAACGCGATCTCTCTCGGATTCACGCTCGCGGCCATCGCCTTCGTGCTGCTGGCGCTCTCCGCCGTCGTCGTCATTCCGGTGGTTCTGAAGTACCTCCTGCTGTCGGACGCGACCGACCTGCTCGTCCGCATCGGGCGATGGCCTGCGATGTTCTTGGTGCTGGCGCTGGGGCTCGCCTGCATCTACCGCTTCGGACCGAGCCGCGAGGCGCCGCGCTGGCGGTGGATCACCTGGGGCAGTGCCGCCGCCACGATCCTCTGGCTGATCGCCTCCGCGGCGTTCTCCTGGTACGCCGCCAATTTCGGGAAGTTCAACGAGACCTACGGCTCGCTCGGCGCGATCATCGGCTTCATGACCTGGCTGTGGATATCGGCCATCGTCATCCTGCTCGGCGCGGAGTTCGATGCCGAAATGGAGCATCAGACGCGCGCGACACCACGACCGGCGCGCCCAAACCAATCGGCGCGCGGGGCGCGCGGATGGCCGACACAATCGGAGCCGCGCGCTCGCAGGAAGCACAGGCGAGGCAAGCCTGGCCCGCGCCCGGCGCAACGCCTCCGCAGCTTCTTTCTCTCCCACTGTCGTCTTCTCCTTGCGGAGTAACGGCGCAGCGTCATCCCATGCTCGACGTTGGCGTAATGATAGGGCAGTGCGGCGGCAAGGTTGCCTTGTACAGCTGCAACGGCAAGATCTGCGGCTTCGGGCTATCCGGCCCCCAATGCAGCCGATAGGTGCAGTTGTGTTCGCCCTTGGTCTGCAGCGGGTTTTTCGGCCGCCAGAATGCGGCGATGTTGTCGTGGACCTCCTCCTTGGTCGGGATCTCGAACAGCATGACCCCGCCCTCGCCCCAGTCTCCGATCGACTCCATCCAGAGACTGCGTTTTTCGAAGCTGAATTCGATGTCCTGATAGGCAAAGAAGTTTCGCTCCCGCTGCATCAAGCAACACGCGCGGATTGAGATCCTAAAAGGTGCTGATCTGGAGATTACGGGGATTGCTGAGCGGGCGCTGGCTTTCCCCCTTCCCGTTGAAGTTCGCAAGCCCGAGGGAATCGTGGACGGAGGGGCAGAAATCGTCGATGTCGTTGCGGTCGTTCGGACCGTAGAAGAACATGCTGGTCATCGGCGCGAGCCCGACCCGGTGCATTTCGACGCGCGGGTAGACCGACATCTCGACGTCGAAGACTGACGATCGTGGCCAGCACCTTCTCGCGACGTAGTCCGTCCAGCTTCATGTCGGCGGCGACACGGTCGCGCAGCGCGGGCAGCGCGGCCGCGAACTGGATGATATGCTCGTACTTGTTCTGGTCGCGCAGCTCGCGCCATTTCGCGTGGTAGCGGTACTGCTTGCGGCCCCGCGCATCGAGCCCGGTCGCCTGGATGTGGCCGTTGGCCAAGGGGTGGATCCACACGGATTCGTAGGCCGGCGGGATGCCGATTGACTTGATGCGCCGGATGACGCGGTGATGCGCTTTCCGTCCTTGTCGTAGTAGCTGAAGGTGGTTCCGGTCCGCTTGCGCGTGTAGCCGGGCGCGGAGTCGCTGACGTACCGAAGCCCTTCTTCCGCGATGGTGGCCGCCACTTCGGCGGTGCGGTCCAGAACCTGTTCTTCGTTCCCGGTCTGTCGGAGCATGGGCCTGTCCCTCGGAAGCACCCTGGGATCGAGGCTCCGCTCTTTCTAAAGGGATGAAGACACCCGTTGGTTCCGCTCTGAAGTCGGTGGACGCGATGCGTAGATTCGGCAGCAGCGCAGACTATCCGGACCTCGGATGGGAGGCCGGCGGTTCCTTTCGATAAGGCGCTGCGCAGTCGATGAGGGCGGCATGGCTTAACTTCAGACAATCGCCACAAAAGTTCACCGACATGCTTCCCAAAGTCAGTCTTCACGAAGGCCGCTATGTCCCAGTATTCACTCGATGTATTGCGTCAGCGCTATCTCGACGTCCCAGTGCATGTGCTCGAGCTCGCGGATCGAGTGGGCGTCGGGATTGATGCTCAGCATGCAGCTGAATTCGAGAGCTGCCTGATGCCAGCGCCAGTCAAGATCGAGCAGCCATGGATGGGCGTTGATTTCGACCGCGACATCGTGCTTGGCGCATGCGCGCAATGCTTTTTCGACGTCGCCGCGCCGATCATGGGCGAGACCCCACGCCGAAACACAATCCTGCATATAGGCCGGATGCGGCCCTCCGTAGGTCGTCATTGGCGCAATTTTGTCGCTGCAGCGATTCTCAAGCCAGTGGACCCGCGAGCTTTCGGGACGCCTCGGTGCGCCAGAACGGGTATCCAGCCAAGTCTTTCGAGTGCTTGCCGAACATGTCGTTCCGTCTGATCGCAATTCCGACATAGCGGCGAAAAAGTCGATTGGTGACTTGATCCTCGCAAGCCTCAGGCCGAAATCGCAAGCAAATTGCAGATTGTCCTGCGTTATTTCGACGAGCCTCGAGGAATAAGCCGGCATGTTTGCCGTCGTTAAAGCGAGCCATTGCGTGGGGTCGCTATCCTTCTTCTGACTGAGGTCGGTGAGGGCCCCTGCCGGAGGCACAACGACGGGAGCCTGTCTAGGATCGTCTTGAAGAGGCGGTTCAATCGAGACTGCGGCAACGGCGCGCGGAGAATTGTCTTTCGGACTTCTAACGATGTCCTGCTTGTTCCGTTGGGCGCGCGCCATTTTCGGGGCGTGCTTTGATGCTTTTGCCAGTTTACGCTTGCTCATCTAACGCTCCGAGAAAAGAGTCATTTCTGAAAAGACAACCGACGCCGCTAGAGGGGCGTTCCAAGGCCCGCGCATTAACTTGCGAGGACTAAGGTCGACTTGAGGCGGGGCGTTTTATGTTCTGTCAGAATGGTCCTGCAAGCGGCGGCAGGCCGGATGCTTTCGGTGCCTCGCGCCAATGCTGGCAGCGACCGGCGCCGTACCAGCGTTCGGCGAGCTTCTATACCAGCCCTTCAAGGTTCATAATGCAGGCCGCCTTGAACAGATCCGGGCCGATGGGGCCGGTCTGGATGGATAAGTCGCGTCCCCCTCGCTGCCGGGATCGAGATGCTCGCGCGAGTCGGTCCTCATGGTTTCGGACGTGGTGGACGGCGCCTCGATGCACACAACGGAAAGAGCAACCGTTGGTTCGCGCGCCGATCCTGCCCTAGGCCATGTTGGCGGCGTCAGGCCTAACGGAAGGCGCCTAGATGGGAACCTCCGCAAGTTAAGGCCGTTCGCAGCGTGGGGCTCACCTCGAAGGAGCCATGGCGATGATCGAGACCGATACGCTTTTGGAGAAATGTCCCCGCTGCGGCGCTTGGCCGATGGCCGCTAATTTCCGCCGGACGTCGTTGGCGCAGCCGGACATCCGCTTCAGGTGTTCGAGGTGCCACGGTGACGAGGCCGGTCGGCTCCTGAGTCCGTTCGCGCGGCGGGACCGGCAGCGGGATCTGGACGCGGCCTGATGAGGATCCGGACCCATTCCGGAAGTCACATCGTCGAACTCGATGACGGCTCGCGATGGCAGGTGTTTCCGGGCGATCTGGATCTCACGCTTGCGAGCACCGGTGGCGCTTCAGCAAAACGCGCTCGAAACCGGACGCTTCGATGACCTTCACGATCGGCATCATCTCGGATACGCACGGCCTGCTTAGGTCGCGAAATAACGCAAGCAGCGATCTACGTGACTGGGCGGTCGAAAGCCTCGGTATCTCGGTCACGGCATAAGGAAGCGAAGCGGCACAAGAACGAGATCTGGGAACAGCACCAGTAGGAACATGATCGGGATTTCCGCCATCAGGAACGGAAAGACACCTTTGAACGCATCGTCCACGGAAATCCGCGATACACTGGCGGCCACGTTTCGTCCGCGATGGCCGCCAAATCCGTCCTTGCAGCGAGAAAGCGCCTAAACAGCACGGCCCCCCGAACGGTCCGGCTCGAGCTTAAGAGGGCGACGAGCCCCAGCGCTATCAGCAGCACGCCGAGCCAGGTTGCCGTCCACCCTCTCCCGTCGTCGCCCGCCTCGGCGATGGAAACGGCGGCCGGCGTCGCTGGAGGCACAGAGGCGGCAACCGCGTCACTGGCGGCCGGCACGGCCGCCAGAAGCATCTCTACGTCGACTTGGCGCGGCGTGGGATGGTCGGTCGTGAGCTGATCGCTCGCGGGCTTGGCGACGACGGGTGCTGGCGGTACGAGCGCCGCGGCCCCCGTAGCGGAGATGGGAGCTGCATCAGCCACCTTGAACTCGTGCGCGGGCGGCGTCGAGTGGGGCGTTTCCGCCGGCGCCGAGCTCAGCAGCTCCGCACGTACATCCGCGACCGCCTTCCGCTTGCTCAGCGCGGTCTCGTTCTCCTCGCGACCGTTGGCGACGTGACGATGAACTGGCTTCTTCACCGTCGCGATCCCCTCAGCGGCCTGGAACCAGCATTTGCGATGGCCGTCGAAGCGATAGACCCAGTGCTGGCCGTTGGCCGTCGACCTACCGGGTTGCGGCAAGCACTCCTCTGCGGCGGGAGCGGGCGCGGTGGCTTGCGCGAGAGGCGCATTGAACAGGGCATCGAAGGGATTCGAAGATGCCGGCGACGTCGAGAGACCCGAGAGAAGAAAGGCGGCGAAGAAAAATCGCAAATGACCGGACATGGAAGTCCCCGGCGTTACGCCCCGCGCCCGCACGACCATTGGCAGCGACCTGGGTCGCAGTGCGGCTCAAATCCGGCAACTCAGTGGATTCATTCTGCCCCGGATCTGGCATCCGGACCTGCATCGGCACCGGCGTGGCGCCACGTCGTCTTTTCCCCCATTCCACCGCAAGATAGACCTTAGGTCCCGTCTGGCCTACGACGGCGCGCAGCGATCCCGCGCTCGACTATCCTCCGAGCAGCACGCGAGATGCGGATCCTAGTGTTGTAGTCAGTGATCCTGACGTCGTCGACCAAGCAGAAAGGCGACGAGTTGCGCAACCGGACCATTTCGCGGTCTCGGCTGATCAGCTTCGTAACGAGATCCGCGGCTGGAAGGGCAAGCACTTCGTACCAATCGCGGACGAATGGCCAATCCGCGAACTGCTGAGCTTAGCGGGCATGGACGAGCTTCGCTCGCTCGATGATCGTCGGATCGCGCCGAAGCGTCCGCACGATCAACCGGTGCATGAAGAGCCTGGCGACGTCGCCGACTACGCCCGCGTTAATGGCTTCGGTTCTGCTCATACTTCCTACGCGCTGTCCACGCCGGGGGCCTGAATACAATACCCGACAATCGCAGCAAACCAGCAACTATCGGCGCATGTTGCTATTGCCGCGGAGCTTGTATGGGACGGACTTACTCGGGAGCCATGGCCCGGCAGCGCAGCAAGCGGAATATTGTCCGGCCTGGGGTCCTAACGCCGATGGGCGCCCTAAGTACTCAACTGGGTTCGTGTCTGTGGGGAAAGCCTTCGGCGCCGATTCACAAATCAGACCCGCTCCTTTACGCGGCGATCAGCCTCGGCAATCGCTGCATCGACATCTTTGATCAGGAACCGGATGCCCGGCGTCATATGGATCATGATCGCGTCGCCGGTGCGTGTGTAACCGCCGCCCGGGAAGACCTCGTAGGTGTTCCCGTAGACGCCGAGCCCGTGACCAGCGTCCTGGATCTTTACTGACGTGTCCCAGCACGAGTACGTGCGCGGCTTACCAATATATCACTCCTCTCAGCTCGGCGAACATCTTGACCGCCATCTCGTTCGCTTTGTCGGCTGCCTTGTGCAAGCGGCGGCCTCCGTTAGCGTCGCGTTCGCGACCTTCCGGCGACCACGCGTTTGCATCGGCAAAAGGCCCCGGCTCGCGAGTGCTTTGAGCCCGGCCGCGCGGCCTACGCTGCGTTCGACCGTTCCGCCAGCGCCTTGCGGTCCGCGTAGCTGGTCCAGCAACTCCCGTGGGGCCCCCGAAACGGGACGCTGTTGCGCAGGTTCTCGACTGACGTCACAACGTCGGCGAAATAGTCGGTCTCTGAATCGTGATCGACTATCACGCTCCTTGACCTGAAAGTCAGATCGTCCTTTCGCCAGCACCATGGCGACGACGAGCCGAAAGTGGGCGAAAATACGTGGTCGTTCCCCGGAACGCGAATATACGAGACGATCTCGCCGCCCAGCAAATTCACCACGGCAAGCTTATGCGCTGAGATCATCACCTGCTCGATGAGCCCCTGCTCCGGATCAACCACGATCGCCCGCACCACCCCGCGGGCCCTGGGACGCACCTCGATGGCCGTCCAACGAACCATCATGACCACGTCGTCCAAGCGCACGCGCATTGGACTACGCTCCCCCGGCCCGGTGCGGCGGCCCACGATCAGACCGGGTCCAGCGATCGGCCGAGATCCTCCGATGATGAACGCCTCCGCACGCTCTTGGACTCCCGCAAACAAGACGTCCCCCTTCGGAAACTTCATGGCCACCTGCGGCTTCTCTCCGAAATAGGCGCCCAACCGCGCATCCTCGCTGATGTCGATTCTGGCGATCGACTTCGTATTTGGATCGATCAAGATCGCTTTCATGTTGACGTCTCCGCACCGATACTCTGGCGTAGTTGAGGATGCTCACGACAGACGGCCAAACGATAGCGTCGAATGCACCGAGGGATCAGAAGGACGTGGAAAACTGATCGATGGGAAGCTAACTTTTCAACGATCCCGCACAGGTTGAATTCGTCCGAAAATGCTTCCGGCCTGAAGCTCCTCGGCGCGCCTGCTTGTGAACTTCTTCCAGCCGTCATTCAAGCTGAAGGAGAAGCGCTGCGAGGGCGCGAAGGTCATCCCGTGCAACTGCTTGCCGACATCCGTGCGGCGCAGGGAGAGCTCGGCGAACGCATCGGCAAGCGCGATCGAACGAGGAAGGAGATACCTATGAGCAAATCCAGATCGCTCGCACTCTCGTCAACGCTCGCACTGGCGCTCGCATTTGCCGGAACCTGTGCACAAGCCCAATCCACCCAGGTCCAACAGCCCCAGACGCCGCAGCAGTCAGAGCAATCCCGTGAACAGGATCGCAGTCGCGCAGAGGACGTCAAGATCGGGCGCGATTGGAAAGCCGAGGGCGGCGAAAACGACCACGCCAACCAGGCAATAACCGACGACAGCCATCAAACGGTCGGCCGAGACTGGCGTGCCCATCCAGAGAATCGAGATCGCCAGTAGCTACCGAGGCGGAATTGGCGACGCCCGGTGCGCGGCATGATCTTCGAAGAACGAAAGCGGAAAGCCGAAGGTCACGCCCGCGCGAATTTCGTTCACCGGATGCCCGCCGGTGAGCGCGTGCCGGACGGCGACGTCGAAGCTGAGATCGTCGCTCACGCGGTAGATCAACCCCACCAGGCCCGAGAACGTCTCCTGCTTTCCAAACTCGTTCTCGTAGAAGACCTCGGCGACGGGACGTACCGTCCACGTCGACGGTCCTTCGATAATCGCGTCGAGAAAGACATCACCATGATGCTCGCGGGTGATGGCAGTCTCGGCATTCAGGTGAATGGTACCCCAGTCCCAGCGCTGTGAAACGATACCGGCCAGGCTGACGCCTACGCCCGAATTGCCGGTGCTGTCCGGAACAAGGACGCCAAATTCGGTCGCAACGCTCGGACCGGTCTTGTCCTGCAGGCTGCCGGGTACAACCACATGCTTGAGAAACGCTCCGGCTGCGGTCAGGCTGGTCGGTCCGGACGGAGACAGCGAGGTCTGCCCCTGCCCCTCAAAGACCGCTTCCCATTCCTCGCTCAAGCCGTAGTTAATCACCGTGACGGGCGCGAGCAGCTTTGTCCCACTCTCATCGCGCAAAGGTCCGGCTGGCTGCAGTTCGATCTCCATCTCACCCTTTTTAGCAACGGCAGCGTCGGTCCCGTCGAAGGGGCGATAGGCCGACGCTGGACCAGACCAGCTCGCCAACGCCAAAGCAACTGCAACGCGCGCCGCGAGGCTTCTGGGGAAGCTACGAAAGCCTCCGCTCCATATGCACATGCGTCGCCTCCCCACAAAGTCGATCTCAAGGCATGGGCTTGAACACCCAGATCGCCGCTGGCCCGCCGGCGCCCGCGCGGACTGCAACCAGCAGACGGTCCAACTCCGGCACGAAGAGCGATGTTCGCGCGCCTGTCGCCGTCGGCAGGCGCGCGATCCGTCGATAGGTCGAACCGTCGATTTCGAACACATCGACAAGTCCCGCGCCGCAGCTCACATAGATGCGTCCGCGCTTTGCATCCACAAAGAGGTCATCGACATCGCCGCAGGTTTCGGCAGTTGCGATCACCTTGCCCTCGGTCGAGAACACCGCAAGCTCTGCGGGACTACGGTACACCAGGAGAACGCGGCTTCGGTCGCGATCGATGGTCATCGCGAAATTGCCGCCCTTGTCCAGCGGCCAGTTGGCAACCTGTTTCCCCGCAGCGCCGTCCACCACCGCAACCGCGCGTGCGTTTGGCAGGTTGACAAAGATGCGACCCGTATCCGGCTCGATCTGGAAGCTTTCCGGGTGCGCCTTCAGCGACACGCTTTGGACTTTGCTGCGGGTCGATGGGTCGAGGACCGCGAGGCCACCGTCCCCATAGCCGACGATGACGCGCTTGGTCGCCACATCGATCCGGATGTTGTCGGCATCGCTGCCGAGTTCGATCCGTCCCGTCGCTTTGTACTCGTTCGCATCGTAGAGCCGCACCGATCCATCGCGGGCATTGGCGACATAGAGGGTGTCGGTCGCCGGCTCGTAACCGACGCCCTGGGGTTCGCTCAATCCGGTGATGGTTCGAAGCAGACGGTGTGCAGCAAGATCGACGACACCGACGCTGTCGTTGCCGAGCTCGGCCACGAATAGTCGCTGCCGCTTCAGATCGACCGACAGATGGTCGATCCGGCCACGGACATCTCCGAGTGGAATCTTGCCTTCGAACTCCAGCGGCGGGCTCTCGGCGCCGAAAGCCGTCGGCCCTCCCGCCAGGAAGACCCCTGCAAGTACAGCCAACGAGATAGCGGAAAATATCCGGCCAACTGCCATTCTTTCGCTCCAGAAGTCGCACGTCCCTCCGAATGCTGGACTTGGCTTAGCAGGCTAGTCGAGCCGTTCCGAGGCGGTGGAGAACTTCTTTCCTTGCAGCAGAACAATCGCGGCCTCAGGACGGTCATCCTTCAGCTCTGGTACTGCACTCACAACAAGCACCTCTGTTGCCTCGCCCTTTGTCTGTCCCTTCGCTTTGGTTGTCGCATCCGCGAGCTTGACCTTCGCTCGATCCATTGCGGCTTTTTGCGACTTAGCGTGAGCGAGATCTTCACCTTCGGTGATCGGCTCAACCTTGGCGATAGCGCCGGTCGTGTGATCGACAATGACCTCGAAAAACTTTCCTTCCTTTGCGGTATAGACGGAAAGCTGCAGCTTGCCCTCTTCGACCTCAAATTTTCCGGAAATCGGCTGACCCTCTCGTTCGCTGGCCGTAAAGCCCTGCTGTAGGCTTACCGTTGCAGCACTCAATGCGTTCGCCAGTTCGGCCTGTTCTTGATCCGGACCAATCGCCGCGGCCGGCCGCTGATCGGCGAACAACGCCGCCAAGGCGACCAACAGACCAAATGCGGACGTCGTTAAGAATTTTCGTCTCGTCATGGGAACCTCCTTGCATTGTTCGAGGCGCCCCCTTGCCCTCTACGGAAGAAGTTGTTTCACCGTCACCATGCCGCCTGTCGATTCGGCGGCCGCTGCCAGTATTGGAATGAGCGCGTCGATCCGCTGGACGATCAGTGTTCGCATCGTCGTCATCTCATTTCAGCCCGGTTAGCACCCATGCCGGCTGCAGGATCGGATAGGCAACTAGCCCAACGACTGCCGTGGCGGCAATAAGCAAGGGATTGCTGACCTTCCAACGGAACAGCACGGCGAGCGACACGATCCCGATCAGCGCGGTCAGCCAGTCGCCGATCGCGATCTTGCCCAGCAGGAAGCTCGCGCCCAGGATGGTGCCGATCGCCGCCGCGTAGGCCCCCTTCACGAAGCCCTGCACGTTCGGATTCTTGCGGTGGCGCGCCAGCAACGGCGCCACGATCAGGACCAGTAGGAAGGACGGCAGGAAGATGCCGACCGTCGAGATCAGTGATCCCCAGAAGCCCGCCACCAGATAGCCGACGAAGGTCGCCGTGATCACGACCGGCCCGGGGCTCATCATGCCGATCGCGACGGCCACCAGGAATTCACGCTCGTTGAGCCAGCCATACTGCTGGACAAGGCCCTGTTCGAGGAACGGAACGATCACCAGGCCGCTGCCGAACGTGAGCGAGCCGGCCTTGAGGAAAAAGAGCAGCAGTTTGCCGAGCGTCGAGCCGGTCGCCGCCGGCACCGCTGCGGGCGCCGCCGCCGGAATTGCCGCGAGCTGGAGAGCGACCGGTACTCGCTTGATGTTGCCGTAGTAGATGATCCCAACGATCCCCGCCCCAATGAACAACAGCGCGACCTCGGCCTTCAGGATCACGGTGACGGCCAGACAGACCGCGGCGATCGCCCACTGCAGCCAGTCTTCCATGCCGAGCTTGGCGAGCCGATAGCAAGAATGCAGGATCAGGGCGATCACTGCGGGGCTGACGCCATAGAAGATGCCGGTTACTGCCTTGAGATCCCCAAGGTGGACGAAGAGTGCGCCGAGCGCTGCGACGATGACGAAATTCGGCAGGATGAAGGACCAACCACCGGCCCAGGCGCCCCAGAAGCCGCAGCGCAAATAGGCGATGAAGATCCCGACCTGGATCGCGAGCGGACCGGGAAGCGACTGGCAAATGGCGATGGTCTCGCGCATCTGCTCCTTGGTGAGCCACTTCTTGTCGTCGACGAGCTCGCGCTCCATCTGGCCGACCAGCGCAACCGGCCCGCCGAATCCGAGAAAGCCCAGTCGCAGGAAATAGCGCACCATCTCGCCCATTCTTCCGCGTTCGGTGCTCGTCGTTGTCGTCGTCATCACTTGTGCCCGTTGGCGTGATATGCGGGCTGCAAAATTCCATCGAGCGCGCGACCGGCAAACAGACCGGCCAGAACGCAGATCGCGACAGCAAGTCTCCTTATCCCCCTCACATCATCTCTCCTCAGCTTTCCTTCGCGTATTGATCGTAGAGCGCGGACGCGTGTCCCAACGAATGGCCTCCATGTAGACGTCGACATAGCGGGCTGCCGCAGCGCCGAAGTCCATGTGATAGGCGTGCTCATACATGTCGAGCACCAGCACAGGACGGCCGCCGGCCAGCGTCGTCGTGTGATCGGCGGCCCATTGGTTGACGAGCCGCTTGTTGCGGGGGGAATAGGAAAGGATCACCCAACCCGAACCTCCTCCCTCCGCCTTTCCCATCGCCGCGAACTCCGTGCGCCATCGTTCGATGCTCCCGAAGTCGCGCACGATCGCCTCGGCGAGCGCGTCGCCCGGCCTGCTCGCCCCGCCGAGACCATCGAAGTAGATCTCATGCAGGATCATCGAGTTCGCCGCGATCAGCTCTTCGCGTTTCAGGCCGTTGATGACGAAGTTCGGCGCCTTGGCGAAGTCCAGCTCGGCGAGTTGCGCGCTGATCGCGTTGAGCCGCTTCACCGCGCCGCCGTAGTTGTTCTCATGGTGGCTGACGAGCACCTTTTCAGAGATGCCGCTGATCGATTTCGGGTCGAACGGCAGCGGCTTGGTTTCGTAGGGCATCAGGCGACTCCTTCGCTCAATCTTTGGCTTAACTCTTCGTACTGGCAGTCTTGTCGAGCGCCGCGCGCAGGCCTTCGGCGAGCTTCACGGCGTCGTCGTTCGCCCAGAAGTGCATGAAGAACAGCCTGGGCTGCTCGTCGAGCATGTGGCTGTGCAGCGCGGTCACCTCGATGCCGTGTGCCCGCAGCGCCAGGATGACCGGGTTGACCTCGTCGCCGGTCAGCACGAAATCGCCCGTGATGGCGGCCTTCCCGCCTCCGGTCGGCTGGAAATTGATGCCGATCGCGACGCCCATCGGGCCGACGGGAGTCAACGGCATGCCGTCCTGCGTGATCGGGTCTCGCCGCTTGACGTTGAACTGGTAGACACCGCCGTTGGCCTGGCCCTTCACGCCGATGATCTGGTCGAGCTTCGCCGTGTCGAGGTCGACGGCCGGCGGCGGGCTCGCCGGCGCCGCGACCGTCAGCGGCGTCTTGCTCTCGGCCAGCGCATCGTGGATCGCCGAGGCCAGCTTGCCGGGGTCGCCGTGGCCGGCGACGTGCATGTAGAAGGTCGCCGGGCTCGCCCGCAGCAGATGATTGTGCACGGCGGTGATCTCGAGACCGCTCGCGATCATCTTCGCCATCACAGGATTGATCTCGGTCTCAAGCAGCACAAGGTCCCCCATGACCATGACACCGCCGTGCCCTGGCTTGAACGCGACCCAGCCGCCGAGCGCCAGCGCCGGCTTGATCGCCACGCCGTCCAGCGTCACGGACAGATCGGTACGGGGAAAGCCGTAGCGGTGGACGTCGTCCGAGACGGCTGCCTTCCGCCCCAGCGTCTCGTCGACCTTCTGCCAGTCGACGCTCTGCGCACGCGCCGCGGAAACGAAGGAGCCGAAAGCAGGTGCCAGGATGCATGCGCCGAGCGCGATCAGCGCGTGAATTGTTCTTTTCATCGTACTGCTCCTTGAACTCAATTTCGCTCTTTGATCTGGCCGCTGCTGTCGACGACGAGCGTCACTGGCTTGCCGTCCTTCACCGCCTTGGCCGTGGTGCCTTCGGCGGTCGATTTGACGTCGGTCACCTGCGAGTAGCCGGCCGCCTGGAGCTTGGCGACGAGCTCATCTTGGGTCAGGGCGTGGGCGGGCGAGAGTCCCGCCGCAAGCGCCACGAACAGCGCTGCCCGATAGGTCATGGATGTCCGCATTTCTGATCTCCTGGTTGTCCCTGCCCCAGAAGTCGTCCTGCCTCCGGCCTCACCTGACCTTGTTGGTCGGCCAGTTGTGCGTCTCCTTGGTCGCGTCGCGACACCATCGGTAGAACGCGTCGTAGAGCAGGAAGCCCGCGTTCAACTGCTCGAGGTCGTCGTCGAACATGCGCGACAGGCCGAGCGAGGCTGCGAGCAGGCCCGGCGCTTCCGGAGACAGATCGAGCCGCCCCGTGTCGGCGGCGCGGACCATCGTCGCCAGCCGCTCGAGGGCGGGCGACGACAGGCCGAACTCCTGGACCATCACGTCGAAGGTGCAGAGTTTGCCGCGATGGCTCCAGAACACGTTTTCGACGTCAAAAGGCGTGGCCTCGAAACGCTCGGCAACCGCCTCGACCTCCGCCGGCGCGACAAACAGGAAGACCGCGGCTGGATCGACGAAGCGGCGGATCAGCCACGGGCAAGCGATCCGGTCGATCTTGGGACGCGCTCGCGTGACCCACACCGTTCGACCACGGCCGTCCCGCTTGGGAATCTTGCTGGCCGGCACCGTCGGGTGGTTCGCTTCCTTCCAGCCGACGTGGCCATCTTCGAGGATCTCGGCGGCGACCTTGCCGCAGCGGAGCCAGGCCGCCGTGCCCTCGCTGAGCTTCTTTCCCGTGTGACAGACCACAACCACGGACTTGCCCGTCAGGCGGGACGCCCAATCTTGGACATCGAGGTGCGAGCGCCGCACGGCGCCGGGAATCAAGCGCGGGTTGGCCGAGAAGTCCTCGTCGATGCGTACGTCGATGAGCGCCGGCGCGGCCGCCGTGCCTATCAATCGAGACAGTTTGTCGGGGGAAATGGAGGTGTACGATGCTGACATGCTGCGCCCTTGGTGATCAGGACGCGATTCTTGGGCATGACGCCTCGCGGGGAGATCGCACATCCCCGTGGCCTGAATAAAAGCCCAGATGGCGGGGCTGTCAACCCGCGTTCGCTCGGCGCCGTCAAATCCATTGCCGGAACGTCACGAAGTTTTCATCGTCCGATTGGAACGGAATCGATTTCGCCTCGGAAGCGACCCAGGCGAGTCCGAAACGACGGCTTGAAGGATCCGCGCGACCTCACGTAGACTGCCTGAGCGGGATCAAGCAGACTCCCGGCGAGACTTCGGTCCAAGCTCTGCGCAGCACGCAACACGTGGAGCTTGCGCATGGATACCGAAAGACACCCCTCTCCCAGACGTACCATCGCCATCCTCTCGCGAGGAGATGCCGCCGCGCGTCGAGATGCGACCTCGAAAAGCGGCCGCTTTGCTGACGTTTTCGCAGCGCTTGCCGCCGTCGGCATCGAAGGGCACCCCGTAATCTACGACGAGAGCTTCGCGGACGCCGTCCGCGAACAACTTCTCGCGGCGGACGGCGTGCTCGTCTGGGTCAACCCGATTCAAGACGGTCGAAACCGCGCCGGTCTCGACGCCATGCTGCGTGATGTCGCCGCGCAGGGCGTTTGGGTCAGCACGCATCCCGATGTCATCCTCAAGATGGGGACCAAGGAGGTCCTCTATCGAACCCGATCGATGGGATGGGGAAGCGACACAGCTTTCTATCAAACCACCGAGGCGATGCGCGCCGAGTTGCCGGAGCGGCTCGCCGCCGGTCCGCGGGTGATCAAGCGCAACCGGGGCAACGGTGGCCAAGGCGTCTGGAAGGTCGAGAAGCTGCCGGCCTCCTCCATGATCAGGGTGCTGGACGCGACCAAGGAAACCCCCGAGGAGCTGACGCTGGATGATTTTCTCCGTCGCTGCGCGGAGTATTTCGAAGGCGGCAGCGTGATCGACCAAGCGTTCCAGCCTCGCCTGAGCGAAGGCGTCGTGCGCTGCTACATGGCAGGCGATCGCTGCGCCGGCTTCGGACACCACAAGGTCAAAGCCCTGGTCGCCTCGCCGGCCGCGCGCGCCGGCGCCGGGCCGCGGCTCTACACGTCCAACGCCGACCCGCGCTTCCAGCGGCTGCGGCGGTTGATGGAAGACGAGTGGACGCCACAGCTAACCTCGCTGCTGGATATCGCGCGGGTTGACCTGCCGGCCATCTGGGACGCCGATTTCATGCTCGGTCCTGTCCAGGCCGACGACAGCGACAGCTACGTGCTCGGCGAGATCAACGTCAGCTCGGTGCATCCCTACCCAGACGAGGCGCCGGCGGAGGTCGCCCGACGGGTTGCCGATCGGCTGAAGCTTAAGCTTTGACGCATGCTGACGGTCAGCGGGCTCAAGCGCTTGCATATCTCCGTGTCATTCGACCTGCAGGACGGCGAATGCGTCGCCCTGCAGGGACCGTCCGGCGTCGGAAAGACCTTGCTGCTTCGCTCGATCGCGGACCTCGATCCCAACGAAGGAACGGTCAAGCTTGACGGAACGCTGAGAGAGACGATGCCCGCCCCTGCCTGGCGAAAGCGAGTTACCTACCTCGCCGCCGAGCCCGGCTGGTGGTCCGACACCGTGCAGGAGCACTTCACGCGCTGGGGTGATGCCCTACCGCTGGCCATGCGCCTGGGGCTTCCGGACGACTGCGGACCATGGCCGATCCAGAGACTTTCGACCGGCGAGAGACAACGATTGGGGCTTGTGCGGGCGCTCATGCTGCGATCGCGGGTGCTTCTGCTGGACGAGCCGACCTCGGCCCTCGACTCGACATCCACTGCGACCGTGGAATCCTTGATCGCCGAACGCATTTCGACTGGAACGAGCGTCGTCTGGAGCACCCACGACAACGCTCAAGCGCGCCGGGTCGGATCAAGGATATTCGCGATGGGCCCCGACGGCGGCATCGAGGAGAGCCGGCCGTGACCTACATCCAGCTTTCGTACGGCGATCTGGCCCTACCCGCCCTCCTTGTTGTCATGGACGGCGTTCTTTCGCTTGTTCTCCGCCTCAAGCTTGAAAAACAACTGGCCATCGCGACCGTGCGCATGGTGGTTCAGCTCGTCCTCGTTGGATATGTATTGACGTTCCTGTTTGCCGCGGTATCGCCCCTCTGGACCGCACTCGCCGCTTTCATCATGGTTCTCTTCGCCTCGCGAGAGATCGTCGCAAGGCAGAAGCGGCGCCTGCCTGGCACTTGGAGCTACGGCTTAGGCGCAGGATGCATGCTGCTCGCCGCCGGTACCGTCACGATGTTTGCACTTTTGACAGCGCTGCGTCCGGATCCGTGGTTTCACCCGCGCTATTCGCTGCCGTTGCTGGGTATGATCCTAGGCAATACCATGACCGGAATAAGCCTCGGCCTAGACGTGCTGACGAACAGCCTGGTGCGCGAGCGAGCCGGCGTGGAAGCTTGTCTTGCGCTCGGCGGCACCCGACACCAAGCCCTGCTGCCAGTCATACGGGACGCCTTGAGAAGCGGTTTCATGCCGATCATGAACAGCATGGCGGCGATCGGCCTTGTTTCCTTGCCGGGGATGATGACTGGCCAGATTCTCGCGGGCGTCGAGCCGGTTGATGCTGTGAAATATCAATTGCTAATCATGTTTCTGATCGCCGGCGGGACCGGGCTGGGAACGCTGGCCGCTGTCCTCGGTGGCGCACGCCTACTGACCGATCATCGACACCGGCTACGTCTCGATCGAATTGCAGCGCAAGGCTGACCGCATTGCCAGACCGTTCGTTGCGTCCGTTTTGCCAGCGGCCAGTGAAATGCATCCGCGAACCCGATCATGGCGGCACTAAGCTTTCAGCACTGAAAATCGCTGCAAATTGCAAGAAATCAGCATCAACGCCCACTCGGCCGCCGCTGATAGCGTGCGCGCCGGGTGTCACTCGCGGGCCCACTATCGTGTGAATCGCGGGCTCGTCTCGGACAGGATCGTCCATCGTTAGGCCAATGCGCAGTCTGGATTCCCTTGAACTGCCGACCGACTCGGCAGATGCGGCCGTAGTGGCTATGGCGTAAGCTTGAAGCGTCATTGTCATCATACCAACAGCAAACGGCGCTTTCGCCTTGGAGAGGTCCAGCGATGCCCGCAGATCATGAAACGCGCCCCTTGGGTCAAACCGGCATCCGTGTGCTGCCCTTGGGCATCGGCACGAACAAATGGCGACGTGCCGATCGCGGGGCCGTGTTGGAAACGTACAGGATCATTCATGATGCCGGACCATGCATGGTCGACACGGCCGAGATCTATTTCTCGGAACGCGTCGTGGGTGATTGCTTGCGCGCCGGTCCCGCCGGCGCGGTGATAGCATCGAAGTTTCTTCCCTTTCCGGGCCGAACCTCTCCGCGCCGCCTGATAAGCGCGCTTGACGGTTCGCTCGCCCGCTTGGGTCTCAAGACAATCGATCTCTACTACGTCCATTATCCGCTGCCGTGGATCGATCTGCGAGTGTTCGCCGAAGGCCTCGTCGAAGCGGTGAAGTCCGACAAGGCACGCGCGGTCGGCGTGGCAAATTTCAGTGCGGAGCAGATGCGCCGCATGGCCGATCACCTCGCAAGGGCAGGCGTTCGGCTCGTAGCCAATCAGGTCAACTACAGCCTGCTCCGACGAGCAGCGGAAACAAATGGGGTGCTCGAAGCCTGCCGTGAGCTCGATGTAGCACTGGTCGCGTATTTTCCCCTTGCGTCCGGCCGCCTCACGCAGCCGTCGGACAGCATGGGCGCGAAAGCGCTGCTAACGTGTCTCGCCGAGATTGCCCGCGCGCACGATGCCAGCATCAGCCAGGTCGCCTTGAATTGGCTGTTGGCGCGCGACAGTCACGTGATTCCCATCCCGTGCGCGACCAAGCCTGATCACGCCAGGGTCAATCTCGATGCACTGAGTTGGCGCTTGAGTGAGACTGAGTTCGACGCGATTGACCGAACCTCAGCACATGGCGCATGATTCCGGCGCCCGTCAAAACTCCTGGCCAGAGTGCTCGCGCGGGTCGCAACACGCTCGCGCTCGAAGCGATCGGTTACGTCTCGCGCCATGTCGACCGAGCCAAGCACTTCGCTGGGATTCAAGGCGGGAACTGTGGTATCCTCGATCAAACGCGATGGGACGGTCAATGAAGCGGGAGCCCCTTAAATGGCGCTTGCTGCTCGTGCTGAGCGTGTCCTGCGATTGCACACGGATCTGAAGATACCTCTCCCGGGTCTCGAGGAGGACCAACGTCGTGAAGCGGGACTTCGACCTCATCGTCTATGGTGCGACGGGGTACACCGGCCGTCTCATCGCCGAATATCTGGCGACGTCCTATCGCGGCGACGATGCTCCGTCCTGGGCGATCGCGGGACGCTCGACCGACAAGCTCCAGAAGGTGCGTGCCGACATCAGCGCACCAGGCGATCTTCCGTTGGTTAGGGCGGATGCCGCCGAGCCGGCCAGCCTGCGTTCGATGTGCGAGCATGCGGCCGTGATCATTGCGGCGGTCGGGCCTTATCAGCTCCACGGTGCTGAGCTGGTGGCGGCCTGCGCGGCTACGGGCACGGCCTATGTTGATCTGTGCGGCGAGCCGGCCTGGATGCGGCACATGATCGACGCCCATCACGAAGAGGCGAAACGGACCGGCGCGCGTATCGTCTTCTCCTGCGGCTTTGATTCCATCCCGTTCGATCTCGGCGTGCTCACGTTGCAGGAGAAGGCGCGCGAGAAATTCGGACGCCCGGCGCGGCGGGTCAAAACCCGCCTGCGCAAGGTGAAAGGCGGCATGTCAGGCGGCACCGCGGCGAGCGCTCAAGCGACGTTGGCCGCCGCCGCGCGCGACCCCGCCCTGATCCGGCTGCTGACCGATCCCTTCGCCTTGACGCCGGGGTTCACCGGACCGTCTCAGCCGTCGGGCCTCATCCCCGAATACGACCCGAGCATGAACGTGTGGCTCGTGCCGTTCCCCATGGCGCCGATCAACACCAAGAACGTGCACCGCACGAATTTCCTGTTAGGTCACCCCTACGGCACGGACTTCGTTTACGACGAGATGATGGTCGCGCCGGGATTTGGGGACATCGCCCGCGTGACGACGGAGACGTTCGCCACGATGGTTTCCTTGTTCGGGACCGGCGGCCTCAAACCCG
>JAEWFG010000141.1 GCA_023388935.1 Pseudomonadota bacterium
GCCCGATGAGATGCGAAATGCGGTAAGGCTGCTCGGCGGCGCAGCGCTACCGGCGCACTTCCCGCCCTACGTCGGTAGCCTGGGATACCGGTCACTGACGACAAGGAGAGTCGCTGCTATCATCCGCTATGGCCGCCGCACCGCTCGTGTCTTCCGAAAGGAGCTCGGCGATCTGGTCGAGCAAACGAACTTCGCGCACGGCCTGTACGTGCTGCTCAGAAGTAGGCGGACGCTGGACGAAGCAGAGGCAAGGCAGGCGGCATCGAGGATGAGTTGCGACCTCGGCCGGAGGGGCCTTCCGATTCGCCACGCCGGAAGCTTCGGGTTCGACTTCGCTGCCACTGAATGGTTTCACGACATGACGACCGGCGACTTCAGCGTCCGCGTAGCTGTCGCGGATCTTCCCACCGGGGTATGGGACGAGCTAACCCTCGCGATAGCTCAATGGTGGGTGGAATACGCTTCTCGAAAGTGAAATCACTTCGGTCGTCGTGCTGAATGCTTGCCTGGCGGAACAGGGTTGCGGCGTGACTTCTCCGTGCTCCGGCGTGCAGCCCGACAAGGTTGCCACGGCTCAATTTGGGACCGAAGAGATCGAAAAACTTGCGCAGGACATCACCCTGGACGCGTATCTCGCCGTCGGTCCGCTCGACAGCAAGATCACGGCCGCCGCCATCGCCGCGACTTCCCGATCGCGCGGAGCTCCGAAGTTTCTTCCGGTCGAAGCGTCTGAGGCCATCGCCCTAAAGCACCCCCGCTACAAAGCCGAGGAGATTCCTGGCAGCGTCTTCAACGCGAAACCGGCCTGGCCGGAGGACAAGGTCGACACCATTAGCGTCAACCATCTCATCCTGGCCAGAAAAGAATTGTCAGAAGCCAAAGCGGCCGCCTTCTACCGGCAGCTTTTCGCCGTACGCGACACCATCAAGCAATGCGTCACCGGCGCCGCGCACATCACGAAGCCGGAGACGGAGAAGGAGACGGAGCCTTCCGTACACCGGGGCGCTGCGGCGGTCATCAACGGGACGGAGCGGACGTTTCTGGACAAGTACAGCGACTACTTCTGGTTCGCCTTGCTTCTTCTTTCCGGGATCGGTTCGGCAGCCGCCTGGCTGCGTCGCTATCTGAAGCGGGACGAGCGGGACGACAACACCAGCTCTCGTAACCGCATTCTCGCCGCGGTCTCGCACGTTCGAGAAGCTCGATCCGAAGAGGACCTGCTCACATCCCAACGCGAAGTCGACGCGATCATCGGCGAAACGCTCAAGTGTTACGATGATGGAGCTATCGAACAGGAGGACATGGCCGCATTCGGTCTGGTCCTCGAATTGTTCGATCATGCAGTCGCCGATAGGCGAGCAGCGCTGCAGAGCGGTCCGTCCGATCAAGCGCAGATGCACGGGCCAACCCTCGCCTCTCGGCGATAGCCGCACCTCCCTCACATAAATGCCTTAACGGCCCGCTGAGTGGCGAAGCGAAATTCAGCGCAAAAGTAGGGTCAAGCGCGCTTGCGGCGTGTTCATCCCTTCTGCAGAGCCGCGGACAACACCGAACCTTCGTTCAGGATCGAAAAAACCTCGCGCGACGACAGATGAGCAGCCGCCTGCTCGAAGCTATCGCTCGCATCGACCTTGGCGCGGGCGACCGCCAGGTTCGCGTCGATCTTGTCGGGCCCGACGGCGCGAGGGGGCGGCAGCTGCGCGACGTGGAAGGCCAGGAGCGAGGCATCTTCGCGCAGCTCCGCCAAGGCGGGTTTGATCCCCACATCCGCGGACGCGCTCAATTCGTTCGCTCGACGCATTACCGGAGGCGGCTCTGCTTCTTCGGGCGTGGCGAACAACTTGCCGAACCCGGGCTTGGCGGTCAGCGCGCCTATGGGAACGGCGAACAGGAGCCCAATGATGACCGGCGACATCCAGAGCAGAAGGGGTAGTGAAACGGCGTACGCGCTCGCGGCCATAGCGACGCCGCACGCGGTCGGGATGCCGTATTTTCGATAGAGCTCGCGGCGCTCCACCGTTCCGTCGTCGCGCCTTTGCGTCTGCCAGCCCGCATCGCGGCCGGCCAAAATCTCGACGACAGCGATCGATTGGAAGATCATCATCACGGGCGCCATCAACGCGGATACGACGATCTCTGCGAGAACTCCGGCCGAGACACGCAACGCGCCTCCGAATCGCCTGCGCGCCGATCGCTGCGTCCAGAGGAGAACCAGGCTGAACAGCTTCGGCAACAGCAACAGACCCATGGTGGCGACGAACACCCAGATGGCCAGCACGGGATCCTGCGCCGGCCAGGTAGGAAACAACGAGAAGCCTTTGGGGAAATACTCCGGACGCACGAAACGGGCCTGCAGCGAGATCAACATCCCCAGCAGCAGGAACAGCAGCCATAGCGGTGCCGTCAGATAAGCCCCGATGCCCACCATGAAATGCAGCCGCGACACCCAATGGAGACCTCGCGCGGGGACCACGGCCAGATGCTGAAGATTGCCCTGACACCAGCGTCGGTCGCGCGCGGCGAAGTCAAGCAGCGAAGGCGGCACTTCTTCGAAGCTTCCCCCGAGCGTCGGCAGCATGTGGATGCCCCAACCGGCCCGCCGCATCAGCGCGGCCTCGACGAAATCGTGGCTGAGGATGTGCCCGCCGAACGGCTTCCGTCCCCTAAGCTGCGGCAGCGCGGCCGCTTCGGCAAAGGCTCTCACGCGGATGATCGCGTTGTGCCCCCAGTAGTTGCCTTCGGAGCCGTGCCACCAGGCGACGCCGGCGGCGATCAGCGGACCGTACAGGCGGCCCGCGAATTGCTGGACGCGGCTGAACAAACTTCGCGCGTTGACGATCATGGGAAGCGTCTGGATGAGCCCGGCAGTCGGATTTGTCTCGATGGCGTGGACCAATCGGACGATGGTCTGCCCGCTCATGAGACTGTCGGCGTCGAGCACGATCATGAAGTCGTAGACGGCGCCGAACCGGGTGATCCACTCGGAAACGTTGCCGGCTTTGCGCGCCGTGTTGTCGGCTCGGTGACGATAGTACAGCCGCGGCGTTCCGACTGCCTGTCGCAACGCAAGAAGCGCCTTTTCCTCCGCGACCCAGATGTCCGGATCGGTGCTGTCGCTCAGGACGAACCAGTCGAACAGCTCTCCATGCCGCGTCGCCTCCAAGGACTCGATGATCGCCCGGAGCCGGGCCGTCAATCGATGCGGGTCTTCGTTGTAGGTGGGAAGCAGCATGGCGGTTCGGCTTGAGATAGCGGGCAGCTCCGCACCAGGCGAGAAGGCGTCCCCGTCAGGGCGATGGGACAGCAGCACAAAGAAGCCTACCACCCCGGACGCGAACGAAAAGGCGACCCAGGCGAGCAGGACGAGGAAGAGCGCCAGCACCATGGCTTCGAGGACGGTGACGCCGCCGACCTGCAGCACGCGATACATCTCATACCCGCCCGCCCCGGTGAGCGCCGCCGTCGACAGGAAGATAAGGCCGCGCCGCCAAGCCATTGTGATGGCGACCGGCGCAGGGACACGGTCCGGTACCCGGTCCTTTCCGAGATCGCTAGGCGCCATGGGAAGGGGGGACTCGCGCGGCAGCAGGCGTTGGGTCGCGCTATCACCGGCGAGCGGTCGCGGGGCCGTGCTCAGGGTGCCCATCGGTAGACCCAGACTTCCGACAAGGGCTTGTCGCCTTCGGCGAGGAACGCGCGCAGCTCGATCGGCTCGCCTTTCACCTGGCACTGGAAGCTCAGCCGCCAACCACCGGTGTAGGGATTGGGCTGCGTGACGATGTTCTTGACCTCCGACTTCTCAGCCGTCACTACGCCTTTGACGTTCGCAGGATCGACGCCTTTCAGGTTGTCGCCGACCAGATCGAGGACGAAAAGGCGGGCGTCTTCGCCCCTCGCCCCGATACCTGTGCGCGTGAAGCGGGCGAGCGAATGTGGCTTCGGGCTATCCGGCCCCCAATGCAGCCGATAGGTGTAGTTGTGTTCGCCCTTGGCCTGCAGCGGGTTTTTCGGCCGCCAGAATGCGGCGATATTGTCGTGGACCTCCTCCTTGGTCGGGATCTCGAAAAGCATGACCCCGCCCTCGCCCCAGTCTCCGATAGGCTCCATCCAGAGACTAGGGCGTTTTTCGAAGCTGGATTCGATGTCCTGGTAGGCGAAGAAGTTTCTCTCCCGCTGCATCAAGCCGAACCCCCGCGGATTGAGGTCCTGGAAGGTGCTGATCTGGAGATCACGGGGATTGCTGAGCGGCCGCCAAAGGCTTTCGCCCTTTCCATTGAAGATCGCAAGCCCGTCGGAATCGTGGACAGAAGGGCGGAAATCGTCGATGTCGTTGCGGTCGTTCGGACCGTAGAAGAACATGCTGGTCATCGGCGCGAGCCCGGCCCGCTGCATTTCGACGCGCGGGTAGACCGACATCTCGACGTCGAACACCGTCGTGTCCCCGGGCCGTACGCTGAATCGGTAGCTCGCTGCGCAGCTTTTGCTGTCGAGCAAAGCGTGGATCACCAGCGAAGTTGCACCCGGCGCAGGCCGCTCGAGCCAGAACGCCTTGAAGAGCGGAAATTCCTCGCCCTTGGCTTCGCCCGTATCGATCGAAAGCCCCCGGGCGGAAAGCCCGTACGTCTGCCCCTTGGCGACTGCCCGGAAGTAGCTCGCGCCCAGGAAGACGCATATCTCGTCGTAATAGTCCGCGCGGTTCATCGGCGCATGTATACGGAAGCCTGCGAACCCTAGGTCGGTGTCCTCGAACGCCGGGACCTTGTCACCGAAGGTAAAGTCCGCCTTTAGATATTTGAGTTCGGTGGCCTTTCCGTCCGCGACCTCGAAGATGTTCACCCTGTTCTTGTAGAAGAAGCCGCGATGGAAGAACTGCGCTTCGAACGGAAGATTCTTGCCGTGCCAAAGCGCGCGCTCGGGCAGGAAGCGGATCGAACGGTACTGATCGTAATCGAGGTCCTTCAAGCCGCTAGGCAGCTTCTCGTCCGGCGCCTCGTACGATTTGCCCGCCAACATACGGGCCAGGTCCCTCACAGTGGACGGCCCGAACGCGTCGTCCGACGGCCGGGCCGCAGCGAAACCGCTTCGCGAAGCGAGTAGGAGCGTCGGCAGCACTGCCGATCCTTGAACAAGCTGGCGTCGATTCAAGCGCTCTCCTTCTCGCTACTGCTACCGCGGCCAAGCAACGACCGCAGCGCCCGCGAGTTCCACCGCCCGGCCATCACCGGGTGAGAGATAGGTGAGCAATGGCCAATCGAGCGCAAAACTAGCGAAACCCAGAGAACCGCGAGCTTGCAGGGCCCAAACGGTGGCTTCGCGGAACCTCTTGGCTCCGGGGCGCCTTGTCTGGTCGGAGGATCAAATGGCGCGAGTCTGGAATACACCCATCTTCGCTATCGCTACCGTCTATTTTACCGTCGATGCGCTATTCTCAGCAGTCACGGGGCCGATCACCACATGGCTCAGCAAACAGCGGCTGCTGGAACGGGTTCGGCGTTGGGTAACGTCGTTAGGACCCTATCAGTCCTTTGCCCTGTTTGCAGTACCCGTCATCATATTGGAGCCCGCCAAGCCCC
>JAEWFG010000369.1 GCA_023388935.1 Pseudomonadota bacterium
ACGCGGTGCAGGCGCAGCAGATGTATGGCGGCCACGGCTACATCGCCGAGCAGGGCATGGAGCAGTTCGTGCGCGATGCCCGCATCGCCATGATCTATGAAGGCGCCAACGGCATCCAGGCGCTCGATCTCGTCGGCCGCAAGCTGCCGCGCGACGGCGGCCGCGCCATCATGGCCTTCTTCGGCGAGGTCATGGGCTTTGCCAAGGAGAACGGCGGCGACGAGGCGATCAAGCCGTTCATCACCCCGCTCTCGGCTTCGCTCGGTCACCTCCAGCAGGCCACCACCTGGCTGATGCAGAACGCGATGGCAAAGCCGGACAATGCGGGCGCCGCCGCAACCGACTATTTGCATCTCTTTGGCTTCGTCGCGCTCGGCTACATGTGGGCGCGGATGGCCAAGGTGACGCAGGCCAAGATTGCCGAGAGCGGGGCGACGCCCTATCTCTCGACCAAGCTCGTCACCGGCCGCTTCTTCATGGAGCGGATGCTGCCGGAAACCGCGGCCAATCTCGCGCGCATCCAGGCCGGCTGCGCCACGATCATGGAACTGCCCGCGGAAGCTTTCTGAGTTTGCTTCCGCTACCTGCTCCCAATCGGATTTGAACATCACATCAGGAGGGCGTCATGCCTGAGGCATTCATCTACGACCACGTTCGTACCCCGCGCGGCCGCGGCAAGGCGGACGGCGCGCTGCACGAAGTCACCGCGCTCGCGCTCGCCACGGTGCCGCTGAAGGCGCTGAAGGATCGCAACAACCTTCCCGAAGACTCTGTCGATGACGTCATCCTCGGCGTGGTCGATCCTGTCGGCGAAGCCGGCTCCGACATCGCGCGCTTCGCAGCGCTCAAGGCAGGTCTCGGCGAAGCCGTGCCCGGCGTGCAGATCAGCCGCTTCTGCGCCTCCGGTCTCGACGCCGTGAACTTTGCCGCCGCGCAGGTGATGAGCGGTCAGCACGAGCTCGTGATCGGCGGCGGCGCCGAATCGATGAGCCGCGTCGGCATCGGTGCCTCCGGCGGTGCCTGGCCGATGGATCCCTCGATGGCGGTCCCGGCCTACTTCATGCCGCAGGGCGTCTCGGCCGATCTGATTGCCACCAAGTACGGATTCTCGCGCGACGACGTCGACGCTTACGCGGTGCAGAGCCAGCAGCGCGCGGGCAAGGCCTGGGACGAGGGCCGCTTCAACAAGTCCGTGGTGCCGGTGAAGGATATCAACGGCCTCACCATCCTCGCCAAGGACGAGCATATGCGTCCCTCGACGACGATGCAGTCGCTGGCGCAGCTCCAGCCATCGTTCACGATGATGGCGCAGATGGGCGGCTTCGACGGCGTCGCGGTGCAGTCGCATCCGGAGATCGAGCGCGTCAACTACGTGCACCACGCCGGCAATTCGTCGGGCATCGTCGACGGCGCCGGCGCCGTCCTGCTCGGCAGCAAGGAGGCGGGCGCCAAATACGGCATGAAGCCGCGCGCAAAGATCCGCGCGTTTGCGAACATCGGCTCCGAGCCCGCGATGATGCTGACCGGTCCCGTCGACGTCACCGAAAAGCTGTTCGCGCGTTCGGGCATGAAGAAGTCGGACATCGACCTGTTCGAGCTCAACGAGGCCTTCGCCTCCGTCGTGCTGCGCTACATCCAGGCCTTCGACATCGACAACGCCAAGATCAACGTCAATGGCGGCGCGATCGCGCTCGGCCATCCGCTCGGCGCCACCGGCGCGATGATCCTCGGCACCGTGCTCGACGAGCTCGAGCGCACCAACAAGTCCACCGCGCTGGTGACGCTGTGCATCGGCGGCGGCATGGGCACCGCGACCATCATCGAGCGCGTCTAAGGGTAGGGAGCAACCAACATGGCTTACAAGAACTTCAAGGTTGAGACCGACGCCGACGGTATCGCGCTCGTCACCTGGGACATCCCGGCGCGCTCGATGAACGTGCTCGACGAAACCTCGACCAACGAGCTCGAGGCGATCGTCAAGGAAACGACCGCCGATGCCGCGGTGAAGGGCGTCGTCATCACCTCGGCCAAGGACGCCTTCTGCGCTGGCGCCGACCTGTCGATGCTCGAAGGCATGAACCAGGCCTACGCCAAGGTCTTCAAGGAGCAGGGCGAGACCGCGGCGAACCAGATGCTGTTCGACCAGAGCCGCCGCTTCTCGCTGGTGCTGCGTGGAATCGAAACCTCCGGCAAGCCGTGGGCGGCCGCGATCAACGGCCTCGCGCTCGGCGGCGGCTTCGAGATCACGCTGTGCTGCCACTATCGTGTGGCGGCGGAGAATCCCAAGACGCGCCTCGGCCTGCCCGAGGTCAAGGTCGGCCTGTTCCCCGGCGCCGGCGGTACGCAGCGCGTGCCGCGCCTGGTGCCGCCGCAGGACGCAATGACGATCCTGCTCAAGGGTGACCCGGTCACGGTCGAGAAGGCGAAGCAGCTCAATCTGATTCATGCCATCGTTCCCGCCACTGACCTCATCAAGGCTGCAAAAGACTGGATCAAGGGCGGCGGCAAGGCGGTCGCGCCCTGGGACGAGAAGGGCTTCAAGCTGCCAGGCGGTCCGGTGTTCTCCAAGGCCGGCATGATGATGTTCCCTGCCGGCAACGCGATCTACCGTCGCGAGACCTACGACAACTATCCGGCCGCGCGTGCGATCATGAGCTGCGTCTATGAAGGCCTGCAGTTGCCGATCGACGCGGCGCTGCGGGTGGAGTCGCGCTACTTCACCTCGGTGTTGCGCTCCAAGGAAGCGGCCGCGATGATCCGCAGCCTGTTCCTGTCGATGCAGGAGTTGAACAAGGGCGCGCGCCGTCCGAAGGACGTGCCCGCGACCAAGGTGAAGAAGATCGCCGTGATCGGCGCCGGCTTCATGGGCGCGAGCGTCGGCTACGTCTCGGCCCGTGCCGGCCTCGACGTCGTCCTGATCGATCGCGACCAGGAGAGCGCCGACAAGGGCAAGGCGCATGCGCAGAAGGTGATCGAGGAGCAGATCAAGAAGGGCCGCGCCAAGCCCGGCGATGCGGAGACACTGCTCGCGCGCATCACGCCGACCGCAGACTACGCCGCACTGAAGGATGTCGACCTCGTCATCGAGGCCGTGTTCGAGGATCGCAAGGTCAAGGCGGAGACCTTTGCCAAGGCGCAGCAGTATCTGAAGCCGGACGTGATCTTCGCGTCGAACACCTCGACGCTGCCGATCACCTCGCTCGCGGAAAGCTTCAAGGACCAGGGCAAGTTCGTCGGTATCCACTTCTTCTCGCCGGTCGAGAAGATGATGCTGGTCGAGATCATCCTCGGCAAGAACACCGGTGACGTTGCGCTCGCCACCGCGCTCGACTACGTCCGGCAAATCGGCAAGACGCCGATCGTGGTGAACGACAGCCGCGGCTTCTTCGCCAATCGCTGCGTCGGCCGCTACGTCGCCGAAGGCAACGAGATGTTCCTTGAAGGCGTGCCACCGGCGATGATCGAGAACTGCGCCAAGATGGCCGGCATGCCGGTCGGTCCGCTCTCGCTGTCGGACGAAGTCGCGCTCGACCTCGGTCTCAAGATCATGAAGGCCACCGAAGCCGATGGTCCGAACGCTATCAACCCCGATCAGAAGAAGCTGATGGTGGAGATGGTCGAAAAGCAGGGCCGGCTCGGTCGCAAGAACAGTAAGGGCTTTTACGATTATCCCGAGAAGGGCAAGGGTCAGAAGAGCCTGTGGCCGGGCCTCTCGGCGCTGCAGCCGAAGCAGCTCGACCCTGATACGCTCGACGTCGAGGAATTGAAGCAGCGCTTCCTGGTGGTGCAGGCGGTGGAAGCCGCGCGCACGGTCGAGGATCACGTCATCACCGATCCGCGCGAGGCGGATGTCGGCTCGATCCTCGGCTTCGGCTTTGCGCCGTTCACCGGCGGCACGCTGTCCTATATCGACTTCATGGGTACGAAGAAGTTCGTCGAGCTCTGCCACAAGCTCGAAGCCAAGTACGGCTCTCGCTTCACCCCGCCGAAGCTTCTCGAGGAGATGGCCGCGAAGGGAGAGACCTTCTACGGCCGCTTCGCCCCGAAGAAGGCGGCCGCCGCCTGATCGTTTGAGCTTGTTTGAAAACAGAAGGCCGGATCATCGACCCGGCCTTCTTGTTTTTGGACAACGTCGTCACGGTTGCGTCAGGATCTCTTCCCGCTTGTGAAACGGATCACAGAATCCACGTGGGAATCGTGCGAGAGACCCGGTGTCGCAGGTGCCGCGCAATTGTCATGGGCGCGCCAGAGCGAATCAAGAAGAAGCGAATTAAGAAAGTGTCTTTGATGAACTCTGTGGTGCTGCGGAAGACCGCGCTCGATCGCAATCTCGCCGCGAAATATGCTGCCGCGACTGGCCACTTTTCGCCGCGGCAGAAGCCGGCGCGCCTGCGCCGCAAGGGGCCGGTGCATTGGGCGGCTTTGGCGTCACTTGTACTGTCGGCGGATTTTCTGCTCGCCTATCTTGCCTGGCTCGCCGTCGACTTCGTCATGGGATGAAATGTCCTGCGCGTGCAGCAGAAGAGTTGCCGCGAGATAGGCGAGCTGGCTGACGGCAAGGCAGATGGCGACAATAGTCACTCCCGCCATCATCCCGAATTCGCAGGCACGAAGGACGATCGCGGAGAAGACTGCAACCAGCGGTGATATCAGGATCAACGCCCAGATCTTGAACACAAGGCCGGTCGCCGCTCCCACCAACGCGCTTGCACACATCAGTATAAGAGCAATCGTCAACTTCAACTCCAATGAGTGAACGAGCACTCTACAACCTAGCTTTGCCTGCTTCGGAGGCCGTAACAAGTCGGAATCTCTGACTGTCTGAAAACAACGGTTCATAAGTCTGACAGTCGTCCGGCAAGGCCTCTGAGGAACCGGCGTTGATCACCAGAGCTCCCCCCAAGGACGGGTTCCGCTGGTCAAAAAAGAAGGGCCGGATCAACTGACCGGCCCTTTTTGTTGTTTTGCGGAACCCTGGTTCAGGCCGACTGCGCCAGCCCTTCCTTCTTCAGCGCTTCCTGCACCTTCGGCCGCGCCGCGACGCGAGCCTTGTAGGCAGCGAGGTTCGGCATTGCCGAGAGGTCGAACTTCATGCGGTCGCCCCAGGTCAGCATCGTGAAGAGATAGCCGTCGGCCACCGTGAACTGCTTGCCCATGAGGTAGTCGCGGCCTGCGAGCTGGCTGTCGATATATTTCAGCTTGCCCATGACACGGTCCTTGAAGAAGGCTTTGGCCTCGTCGTTCAGCGTCGGCGCGAACAGCGGGCCGAAGCTCTTGTGCACCTCCGAGGTCAGGAAATTCAGCCATTCGAGCAGCTTGTAGCGCTCGGAACTGTCGCGGGCCGGCGCCAGCGCCTTGGCCGACGCCTGATCGGCGATGATCTGGACAATCACCGGTCCTTCGGTCACGATCTCACCGCTGTCGAGGCCCAGCGCAGGAACCTGGCCCTTGGGGTTCAGCTGCAGATAGTCCTCACCGTTTTCGAGCTTCTTGGCCCGGATATCGACCTTGACCAGCTCATAGGGCAGGCCGGCTTCCAGGAGCGCGATGTGGGGCGACAGCGAGCAGGCACCGGGCGAATAGTACAGTTTCATGGAATTTCCTCCTCTTTGCGCTTTGGTTGGAGCGAAAGAACGACTACATGCACCTGCATAAAATAGTCAAGATTGATGCAGGTGCATCGAATGAGGTAAAGAGCGGGCGACGAGCTTGAGCGGGACCATGAAACGCAAACCATCGACCGAGGCAACTGCCGCCTGGATCCGCCTGATGCGGGTCCAGAGCCGAGTGCTCGACTGCGTCGAGCAGGACCTGAAGAAGGCGGGGTTCCCGCCGCTCGCCTGGTACGACGCGCTGCTCGAATTGTCGCGCGCCCCCTCTGGAGAGCTGCGGCCGGTCGAACTCGAGCGGCAGATGCTGATTCCGCAATACTCCACCTCGCGCCTGATTGATAGGCTGGTTGACGAAGGCCTCGCCTCCCGGCGCGAGTGCAAGATCGACAAGCGCGGCCAGTTCGTCGAGATCACGGAAGCCGGCCGCGAATTGCAGAAGCGGATGTGGAGCGCCTATTCCGCTGCGATCGAGAAATATGTCGGCTCGAAACTGTCCGATGCCGATGCGGTCAGGCTCAGCGGTCTGCTCGACCGCCTGGGTTGTTCGTGCGGCGAGGTGAAGTTGCCGCCCGTGAGCGTCAACGAAAGCGCGCCGCTGCGATGATCGCGCGGCAAACCAGCATGTCCGCGCGCCCGGTGGGTTCGCGGACCATCCCCGTCACCCGCGCGCATTCGGTCGAAGCGCTTTTGATTAGAGTTTGATATGGCGCGAGACCAGATCGATATGACGCCGCTGCAATCGCGCGACGAACTCGTTGCGTGGTTTGAGGCCGGCTGCAAGCCCCCGTCCGAATTCCGCATGGGGACCGAGCACGAGAAGACGCCGTTCACGCTCGAAGGCCACCGTCCGGTGCCTTACGAAGGCGCACGCGGCATCGGCGCGCTGCTCGAAGGCATGAAGCTCCTGCTCGGCTGGGAGCCGATCATAGAGAAGGGCAACATCATCGGCCTCTACGACGTCACCGGCGGCGGCGCGATTTCGCTCGAGCCCGGTGGACAGTTCGAGCTCTCCGGCGCACCGGTCGAGAACGTGCACCAGACCCAGAGCGAGCTGATGGCGCACCTGGCGCAGGTGCGCGAGATCGCAACGCCGCTCGGCATCGGCTTCCTCGGCCTCGGCATGACGCCGTCCTGGTCGCGCGCCGACATCCCGGTGATGCCCAAGGGCCGCTACAAGATCATGACCAACTACATGCCGAAGGTCGGCCGATACGGCCTCGACATGATGTACCGGACCTGCACGGTGCAGACCAATCTCGACTTCTCCTCCGAAGCCGACATGGTCAAGAAGCTGCGCGTCTCGCTCGCGCTCCAGCCCGTCGCGACTGCTTTGTTCGCCAATTCGCCGTTCACCGAAGGCAAGCCGAACGGCTTCCTCTCCTTCCGCTCCGAGATCTGGCGCGACACCGACAATGCGCGCGCGGGCATGATGCCGTGGGCGTTCGAGGACGGCATGGGCTTCGAACGCTATGTCGATTACGCGCTCGACGTGCCCATGTATTTCGTCAAGCGTGGCGACGAATACATCGACGTGTCGGGCTCCTCGTTCCGCGCCTTCTTCGACGGCCGCAACAACAATTTGCCCGGCGAGCGTCCGACGCTGTCGGACTGGGCCAACCATCTCTCGACGATCTTCCCCGAAGTGCGGTTGAAGCGCTATCTCGAGATGCGCGGCTCTGACGGCGGCCCCTGGGGCCGTTTGCCTGCGCTGTCGGCGTTCTGGGCCGGGCTGCTTTACGACGATGTGTCCCTCGATGCTGCCTGGGACATGGTGAAGCACTGGACTGCGCATGAGCGTCAGGCCCTGCGCGACGACGTGCCGCGCTTCGGCTTCAAGGCGCGCATCAAGGACCGTTATCTCTTCGAGGTCGCCAAGGAATGCCTCGTTCTGGCACATGCCGGCCTGCGCCGGCGCGGTCAGGTCGACCAGCTCGGCCGCGACGAGAGCCGGCACCTGGAGCCGCTCGATCGCATCATCGATTCCGGCCGGACGCCGGCCGAGGAGATGCTCGACAAGTTCAACGGTCCCTGGAAGGGCTCGGTGGAACCGGCCTACGCGGAATACGCGTTCTAGAGCGTTTTCGAGCGAAGTGGATACCGGTTCGCGTAAAGAAAACGCGTCAAAACTAGAATCTAGAGCCCCGTTCCGATTCTATCGGAACGGGGCTCTAGTCCGATAAGCCAACGCGCAAGGTCGAAGCCGTTCATCGCCCATACAGGTTTGCGGCGATCAAATGACCGGCTGAAAAAACCTGAGCGTCGTCAATAACTCGAAAGCTGTTCCGATGGGGAAGGGCCGCCTGCCTGGGGCCGTCATGGCAAGCGTCGTGGCCTGTGCCGCGCTGCTTTCGCTCGTGTTTGCGGGCTTGCCGGCGCGCGGCCAGGCGGCGTTCGATCGGCCCGGCGGCGACTATTTCAACACGCCGATCACATCAGGCGATCCAGAGGATTGCGCGCTGCTCTGCGAGCGCGATCGCCGCTGCCGTTCCTGGAGCTTCAGCTATCCCGACGTCGAAGGCGGTTCGGCGGTGTGCTGGTTGAAGAATACGGTGCCGGCGCGCGTCCCGGGAAGCTGCTGCATCTCCGGGGTGCGCGGTGCCGGCGTCATCGAGCCGCGGATCGAGGGCGTGGAAACGTCGATCGATCGCCCCGGCGGGGACTTGCGCAATTTCGAGCTCAAGGAAGGCGAAGGCGAGGAGGCCTGCAAGGCCGCCTGCGTCGCCGACAACAAATGCCGTGCTTTCACTTACGCCCGTCCCGGCTACACCGGCCGCGAGGCGCGCTGCTTCCTTAAAAAGGAAATCAAGCCGCCGCGCCGCAAGGCGGGCTTCATGTCGGGCGTGGTGCGGTAGGGCGTAGCGCCGTGCCCATCCTACGACAGTTCACTCCGCCGCGATCACCGTCATCTCCGGCCACAGCGTCTTCCATCGCTTCGCCTTCGCGGCGTAATTTGCTGCGGAAAAATTCGGAGCTCGATTGGGCCGTGCAATCAGTCCTGCAATGTCGTCGAAGCCGTGCGGTGCGTAGACCTCGTGGCCATTGCCTGTGCGCCTCACTCCCACCTGCGTGTTCTGGGTGAGGAAACGGTTGATGCCATCCGTCGAACACTTCAAGGGCGGATAGGGCAGGCCGTGCTTGTCGGGATACCACAGATGCACGCGCGCCTGGTTGCGGATCTCGATCTTGGCGCCGAGATGGCCGAGCGGCGCATGCAGCTTGCGGATCACCGCGTCCTCCGCCGCCCATGAGGTATCGGGATCGAAATAGAACACGTCGTAGTCGGAGATGCCGTGATCGACCGCGCGACCGGTGAGCACGTTCCATACCGTCTGCGCCAGACACCCTGCGACCAGCCATGCATCCGGCAGCGCGAGGCGATGGAGTTCCTCGATGATCGCGACATTGACCGGATTCTTCAGCGCCAGCGCGAGGAAGCGCGCCTCATCCATAGCGCTGGTCACGCGCCCTCGACCTCCGGCCACGTCAGCACGAAGTTTCTGACGTCGTCGAAGGTCATGGGATCGGCTCAATGCACGGCGGTGAAGAACCGCGCGAGCCTGAACCCGGACAGCCAGGTCCACACCGGCTGGCCGCGGATGCCGAGATCCCAGGAGCCGAGCACGGCGTCGGCGCGGCCGACCAGATTGTCGATTGGCAAGAGGCCGACACCGCCGGAGCGCAGCGGCACACGGCTATCGGCGGAGTTGTCGCGGTTGTCGCCGAGCACGAAGAGGTGGCCGGCCGGCACCGTCACTTCCTGCGTGTTGTCGAGCGGGCCGTTGTCGCGCATCTTGAAGATCAGATGCGAGACGCCGTTCGGCAGCGTTTCGACATAACGGTGCGCGGGCTCGCTGCCACCATTGTCGTCCTCGGCTGCGCCGACGCCGTCCGGCTTCAGTTCGGCGGGCCGGTCGTTGATGAACAGCTGGCCCTGCCGCATCTGGATGCGGTCGCCCGGCAGGCCCACGACGCGCTTGACCCAGGCCTGCGAGCGGTCGCCGGGCCAGCGGAAGACGACGACGTCGCCTTGCTTCGGCGTCTCCGCGAATACGCGGCCGGTCTCCGGCAGGTTGATCTGTATCGGCAGCGACGAGGTGCCGTAGCCATAGGGGAATTTCGAGGCGAGCAGTGCGTCTCCGATCAGCAGCGTCGGCTCCATCGAGCCCGACGGTACGTAGAACGGCTCGGCGAGCGCTCCCTTGGCAATGAACACGGCCGCGACGATGCCGGCGAGCTGCAATACCTGTCCGGCCCAGCCGCTCTTGCTTCGCGTGGTCGTCACTTTCTCGACACTCATGCGCCGGTGCCTCCAACCGTAATGCGTTCCATCAACAGGGTCGGCTGGCCGACGCCGACTGGCACGCCCTGGCCGTTCTTGCCGCAGGTGCCGATGCCGGTATCGAGCGCGAGATCGTTGCCGATCATGCGGATGCGATGCAGGTCGGTCGGCCCGTTGCCGATCAGCATGGCGCCCTTCAGCGGCGCGCCGATCTTGCCGTTCTCGATCTTGTAGGCCTCGGTGCACTGGAAGACGTATTTGCCCGAGGTGATGTCGACCTGGCCGCCGCCGAAATTCGCGGCGAATACGCCGTTCTTCACGGAAGCGAGAATCTCGGCCGGATCGCGGTCGCCCGCGAGCATGTAGGTGTTGGTCATGCGCGGCATCGGCACATGGGCATAGCCCTGGCGGCGGCCGTTGCCGGTCGGCTTCATGTTCATCAGGCGCGCGTTCTGGCGGTCCTGCATGTAGCCGACCAGGATGCCGTCCTCGATCAGCACGGTGCGATTGGTCGGCGTGCCCTCGTCGTCGATCGACAGCGAGCCGCGGCGCGAGGCAATGGTGCCGTCGTCGACGACGGTGACGCCCTTGGCCGCGACCTGCTGGCCCAGCAGGCCGGCAAACGCGGAGGTCTTCTTGCGGTTGAAGTCGCCTTCGAGGCCATGGCCGACGGCCTCATGCAGCATCACGCCGGGCCAGCCGGCTCCCAGCACGACGTCCATTTCGCCCGCGGGCGCCGGAATCGATTCCAGATTGACCAGTGCCTCGCGCAGCGCACCGTCGGCGGCGTCGCGCCAGTTCTTGCTCTCGATGAATTCGGCATAGCCGGCGCGGCCGCCATAGCCCTTGCTGCCGCCCTCCTGGCGGTCGCCTTGTCCGGCGACGACGGAAACGTTGACGCGCACCAGAGGGCGAATGTCGCGATAGCTCTCGCCATCGGGCCGCAGGATCTCGACGACCTGCCAGGTCGCGCCGAGGCTGACGCTGACCTGCCGCACCCGCGGATCCTTGTCGCGCAGATAGGCGTCGATTTCGGCGAGCAGCTTGACCTTGGTCTCAAAGCCCGGCGCATCCAGCGGGTTGTCGTCACTATAGAGCCGCACATTGGTGTGCGCGGGCGGTGCCGCAAAGCTGCCGGAATAGCCGCCGCGCACGGCCGCGACCGCATCGGCGGCGCGAATCAGCGCCGGCAGCGATACGTCGGAGGAATGCGCGTAGCCGACCGCATCGTCCTTGACGGCGCGCAGGCCAAAACCCTGCGAGGTGTCGTAGGTCGCCTGCTTCAGCCGCCCATTGTCGAACATCAGCGCTTCGGTTTGGCTGTATTCCAGGAACAATTCGCCGTCGTCGGCGCCCGAAAGCCCGCGCGCGACCTCGTGGCGAACCCGGTCGCGGTCGAGATTGGCACGGTCGAGCAGGGAGGTTGTGGCAGGGTTGGTCATGCGTCCGTCCATTATCGGGGGATGTGGGGCAAGATAATGGTTTGCGACGGGCTCCGCGAGGGCGCGAAGCCTCACATTACGGAAACAATAGGTTCTCTGCAGGTCTACCGCCCTACGGCAGCTTGTCGTAGCCCTCGCCGAGCCCGTTCAGGCTGAGCGGGAAGCCGATGCCCTCTTCGGGGGTCTCGAAGATGATGAAGGTCGCGGTTTTGGCGGTGCGGAGCTGGCCGAGCAGCTTGTCGTCCATGACGACCTCGGCGACGCAGCCATTGGGCAGGCAGCGGACGAAGCCGGCGCGGCCGACGTCCTGGTTGTCGAGCTTCAGCCCAAGGCCGGAGGGCAGGAGCACGCCCAGCGGCGCGACCACCCGCATCAGGCGGCTCTTCTGGTCGGCGGTCTTGAGGACAATCACGGTCAGGCCGGCATTGGAGCGGTCTTCGGCTACCACGCTCTGGATCAGGGCGCATTGCTCGGTCTGAGCACCCGGCGGGGAGTCGCAGCGGATCTGCCAGTCGCCATGGACGGAGCGCACCGCGCCCTGCGCATGGGCGGTGCCAGGGAGCGCCAGGCAGGCGACCGCAGCCAGCAGGACTGCCAGTGCCGTCAGGCCATTAGCCTGCCTTGCCATGCATTTCGAATGCCCCATCGGGGTCGGTCCCTCTGCTCGCTTGAGTCGCTCGCACCGAATGGACTGATACGGGAATGACGGCGTCTTGAAGGCGATTTCCAAGCAAATTCCGCGCCGCCTCGTTCCGCCATCGCCCGGACGAATCAGGTTCCTGCGCGGCTGTCCGCCTGTGCCTACCGCGGGCAATTCCGCTGTCAAGCCGCGGCATCCCGGGAAACGGCATTTTTGTCTGATGTTACTAGGAAATATCTTGCGGGTGATCGCTGACAGAAGGGGCTCAAGACTGCATTGCGATAGATCAAGAATTATGGTTTGAGAGGCTTGATTTCGGCGTTCTAGCGATCTGGCCCAATTCCTCTTAGAGGTATTCTTGCGCGGCGGTTTGTCAGACGGGCGGATCGAATAAGCGTTTCCCGCGAACGGGGAATGCACTTGGGGTGATTTCGTAAGGGGAGCGCGAACGGCATGAGGATGTCGATGAGCCGGGTCGGCCGGCACTTGCTGGGATTGGCCGTAGCGGGTCTGACGCTGGCGACGGGCGGTGCGGCATTCGCCGAGCTCGGGCAGCCGGCGCCGTGGGAATGGACTCTCCAACAATCCGGCTCGCCGGTGATGGACAATATCGTCTGGTTCCACAACTTCCTGACCGTTCTCGTCATCGGCATCACGCTGTTCGTGCTGGCGCTGCTGGTGGCCGTGGTCGTGAAGTTCAATGCGAGGGCCAATCCGGTGCCGTCGCGGACCACTCACAACACCCTGATCGAGGTGGTGTGGACCCTGGTTCCGGTGCTGATCCTGGTCGGCATCGCGGTGCCGTCGTTCCGCCTCTTGTTCCTCCAGCTCGACCTGCCGAAGGCGGACCTGACCATCAAGGCCACCGGCAAGCAGTGGTATTGGTCCTACGCCTATCCGGACAACGGCAAGTTCGAGTTCGACTCGCTGATGGCACAGGACAAGCAGCCCCGCCTGCTCGGTGTCGACAACGAGATGGTGGTGCCAGTCAACAAGGTGATTCGCGTCCAGACCACCGGCGCCGACGTCATCCACTCCTTCGCGGTGCCGGCTTTCGGCGTCAAGATCGACGCCATTCCGGGCCGGCTGAACGAGACCTGGTTCAAGGCCACCAAGACCGGAATGTATTATGGTCAGTGCTCGGAATTGTGCGGCAAGGACCACGCCTTCATGCCGATCGCCGTGCGCGTGGTTGATGACCAGGAGTTCGCCTCCTGGGTCGAGACGGCGAAGAAGAAATTTGCGAGCGGCGGCACCAGCACCTACGCCTCCGCGGCTGGCCCGACGCAGTAAGCGTCGGGTGACGGCTCGAGGGGATTGAAAGCGATATAAGGGCGGGACCTCCAAAGGTCCGAACGGGACGCAAGGCAGGATTTGAAAATGGCAACGAGCGCAGCGGCACACGGCGATCACGCGCATGACGAGCACGCCCATCCGACCGGATGGCGCCGCTATGTCTATTCGACCAACCACAAGGACATCGGCACGATGTACCTGATTTTCGCGGTCATCGCCGGCATCATCGGTGCCGCGATGTCGGTCGCGATCCGTGCCGAACTGATGTTTCCGGGCGTGCAGATCTTCCACGAGACGCACACCTACAATGTGTTCGTGACCTCGCACGGCCTGATCATGATCTTCTTCATGGTCATGCCTGCGATGATAGGCGGCTTCGGCAACTGGTTCGTGCCGCTGATGATCGGCGCGCCGGACATGGCGTTCCCGCGCATGAACAACATCTCGTTCTGGCTGCTGCCGGCCTCCTTCGCGCTGCTGCTCTGTTCGACTTTCGTTGAGGGTGAGCCGGGCGCCAACGGCGTCGGCGCCGGCTGGACCATGTACGCGCCGCTGTCGACCTCGGGCCATCCGGGCCCGGCCGTCGACTTTGCGATCCTGTCGCTCCATCTGGCGGGCGCCTCGTCGATCCTCGGCGCCATCAACTTCATCACCACCATTTTCAACATGCGCGCGCCGGGCATGACCCTGCACAAGATGCCGCTGTTCGTGTGGTCGATCCTGGTGACGGTGTTCCTGCTGCTCCTGTCGCTGCCGGTGCTTGCCGGCGCGATCACCATGCTGCTCACCGACCGCAACTTCGGCACCACCTTCTTTGCGGCCGACGGTGGCGGCGACCCCGTGCTGTTCCAGCACCTGTTCTGGTTCTTCGGTCACCCTGAGGTTTACATCCTGATCCTGCCGGGCTTCGGTATGATCAGCCAGATCGTCTCCACCTTCTCGCGCAAGCCCCTGTTCGGCTATCTCGGCATGGCCTATGCCATGGTCGCGATCGGCGGCATCGGCTTCGTGGTGTGGGCGCACCACATGTACACGGTCGGCATGTCGTCGGCGACGCAGGCCTACTTCGTCGCCGCCACGATGGTCATCGCGGTTCCGACCGGCGTGAAGATCTTCTCCTGGATCGCCACGATGTGGGGCGGCTCGATCGAATTCCGCGCCCCGATGGTCTGGGCGGTCGGCTTCATCTTCCTGTTCACGGTCGGCGGCGTCACCGGCGTCGTGCTGGCGAATGCCGGCGTCGACCGCGTGCTCCAGGACACCTACTATGTCGTCGCGCATTTCCACTACGTGCTGTCGCTCGGCGCGGTGTTCGCGATCTTCGCCGGCTGGTACTACTGGTTCCCGAAGATGTCGGGCTACATGTACAACGAGACGTTGGCAAAGACGCACTTCTGGGTCACCTTCATCGGCGTCAACATGGTATTTTTCCCGCAGCACTTCCTCGGTCTGTCGGGCATGCCGCGCCGCTATGTCGACTATCCGGACGCGTTCGCCGGCTGGAATCTGGTGTCCTCGATCGGCTCCTACATTTCCGGCTTCGGCGTGCTGATCTTCCTCTACTGCGTGTTCGATGCTTTCGCCCGTAAAGTGCCGGCAGGCAACAATCCGTGGGGTGCGGGCGCGACCACGCTGGAGTGGACGCTGTCCTCGCCGCCGCCCTTCCACCAGTTCGAAGTGCTGCCGCGCGTGCAGTAAGCGATCTCCCGCGGCGCCCGTCATGGGCGCCGCGGCTCTATAACGAAGCGAGTTGAACTAGTGTCCGTCCTCGACCACAACGCCATCGACATCAACCCCCGCATCTCCGAAGCGGAGGTTGGCGATTACATCGCGCTCTTGAAGCCGCGGGTCATGTCACTGGTGATTTTCACCGCGTTGGTCGGAATGGCGATGGCACCCGGGCATTTCCATCCGGTGCTGGCGATCACCGCGCTGCTCTGTATCGCCGTCGGCGCCGGCGCCTCCGGCGCGCTCAACATGGCGCTCGAAGGCGACATCGACGCCAAGATGTCGCGCACGGCGAACCGGCCGATCCCGCGCGGCCGTATCACCCGCCCCGAGGCGATGGCGTTCGGCATGACGCTCGCCTTCTTCTCGGTGATGACGCTCGGCATCCTCGTCAACTGGATCGCGGGTGCGCTGCTTGCCTTCACCATCTTCTTCTACGTCGTGATCTACACGATGTGCCTGAAGCGCTGGACCGCGCAGAACATCGTGATCGGCGGCGCCGCTGGCGCGCTGCCGCCGGTGGTGGCCTGGGCCGCCGTGACCGGCACGGTCGACGTCGAGCCGCTGCTGCTGTTTGCCATCATCTTCTTCTGGACGCCCCCGCACTTCTGGGCGCTGGCGCTGTTCCGTTCCGACGATTACGCCCGCGCCGGCATTCCGATGCTGCCCAACGTTGCAGGTCCCGATGCGACGCGTCTCCAGATCCTGCTCTACACCATCGTGTTGATCGCGGTGGCCGCTGCGCCCTGGGCGCTCGGCTATTTCGACGCCGTCTACGGTATCGTCTCGCTGATCCTTGGCGCCGGCATGCTGGTGCTCGCCATCAACGTGTATATGCGCCGCGAACGCAGCCAATCGCTGCGCGCGACCCGCAAGCTGTTTGCTTTCTCGATCCTGTATCTGTTCGCGCTGTTCGCGACCCTGCTGGCCGAGGTCGTGTTCCGGGCGCTTGCCCCGATGGCAGGGGGAGCATGAGGCAGGAATGGCCGACAAACCCGAGCCAGATGGAATCGTCCTCACCGAGGCGCAAAAAAAGAGCCGTCGTCAGCGCTCGATCGCGATCGCGCTCGCGCTCGGCGTGCTCGTGGTGCTGTTCTTTGCCGTCACCTTGGTCAAGGGACCGGCTGTGCTAGTTCGGCCGATGTAGGGAAGATGGATCAGCAGCCGACCATATCGCGGGATCAGAGCCGGCCGGCCAGCAAGGCCATTGGTCGGGGCCTCGGTCGCGACGCGCTGGTCGCCTCGATCTGCGGCGCCGTGGTTGCGCTGATGGTCGGCGCGTCCTACGCCGCAGTGCCGTTCTACAACTGGTTCTGTCGCGCTACCGGCTTCAACGGCACGACCCAGGTCGCGACCTCCGCGCCGGCGACCGGCCCGATCGCACGGAAGATCGCTGTGCGCTTCGACTCCAACGTCGCGCCCGGCCTGCCCTGGAAGTTCGAGCCGGAGCAGAGCGAGATCGAGGTCAATATCGGCCAGGTCACGACGGTCTACTACACCGTGACCAACCAGGCCGCGCGCACCACCGCAGGCCAGGCCGCCTACAATGTCACACCGCTGACGGTCGGCTCCTACTTCCAGAAGATCAACTGCTTCTGCTTCACCGAGCAGACCATGGCGCCTGGCGAGAAGCGGGAGATGCCGGTCGTGTTCTTCGTCGATCCGTCGATCGTCGACGATCATGACAATGACGGGCTGAACACGATCACGCTGTCCTACACGTTCTATCCGGTGCGCGATCCGGTGGTGAAGCCGCTCGCATCGGGCGAGGACGACAAACGCAAGGGAAATCTCTGATCGCCGGGCTCACGCCGCAGGGGTTGGAAACAAGGGGATAAGTGCCGGACAGGCACGGGATTGAGGAGAGAGAGACCGCAATGGCTACGGCGCAAACCAAGCATCACGACTATCACCTAGTCGATCCCTCTCCGTGGCCGGCCGTCGGCTCCCTCTCGGCCTTCATCATGGCGGTCGGTGCGATCGCCTGGATGCACCACATGTTCGCGGCCGCGCCGATCGTGTTCGGCATCGGTACCGTCGGCGTGCTCTACACGATGGCGAGCTGGTGGGGCGACGTGATCAAGGAAGCCCAGTACAAGGGAGACCACACCCGCGTCGTCCAGCTCCATCACCGCTACGGCATGATCCTGTTCATCGCCTCCGAGGTGATGTTCTTCGTGGCCTGGTTCTGGGCCTATTTCAACGCCGCGCTGTTCCCGGCCGACGCCGTCCACGCCACCCGCGACGCGGTGTTCGGCTGCGGCCTCGGCACGCAGGCCGGCGCCTGCGCTGTCCCGGGCACCTGGCCGCCGCATGGCATCGAGACCTTCGATCCCTGGCATCTGCCGCTGCTGAACACGCTGATCCTGCTCACCTCCGGCACCACCGTGACCTGGGCGCACCATGCGCTGCTCGAGAACGATCGCCAGGGTCTGAAGTACGGCCTGATCCTCACGGTCCTGCTCGGCGCGCTTTTCACCTGCGTGCAGGCCTATGAATACGCCCACGCGGCGTTCTCCTTCGCGGGCAACGTCTATGGCGCGACCTTCTTCATGGCGACCGGCTTCCACGGCTTCCACGTGCTGGTCGGCACCATTTTCCTGCTCGTCTGCCTGGCGCGCGCTTATGCCGGCCACTTCACGCCGAAGCAGCACCTCGGCTTCGAGTTCGCCGCCTGGTACTGGCACTTCGTCGACGTGGTCTGGCTGTTCCTGTTCCTCTGCATCTACGTGTGGGGACGCGGCGCCGAGACCATGGCTCACGGCGCCCACTGAGCCGCAACGGATTAATAAGAAAGGGCGGCCGCGAGGCCGCCCTTTCGCTTTCAGGTCGCCGGAAGTATCGGCGGAAACTGTGGTAGAGTCCGCCACCATGAACGAAACCGCCGGCATACCCGAGCCCGGGACGACCGTCTTGCAGAGCGCGCTGCGCGGGCTTGCCTGCAAATGCCCGCGCTGTGGTCAGGGAAAGCTCTATGCGGGCTTCCTGACGCTCGCCCCCGTATGCGACCGCTGCGGCCTCGACTACGCCTTCATCGATTCCGGCGACGGGCCCGCGATCTTCATCATCATGCTGGCCGGCGCGATCGTGGTCGGGTGCGCACTGGTCGTCGAGGTCAAATATCAGCCGCCGTTCTGGCTGCATGCGGTGCTCTGGCTGCCGCTGATCCTCGCCACCACGCTGCTGCCGCTACGCGCCATGAAGTCGCTGTTGATCGCGCTGCAATTTCACCACAAGGCGGCGCCAGGCCGGCTGGTCGACCGCGCGAAATGAACGAGACTGCGCGCAAGCCCCGCGTGGCCGGCTTCGCGCTGTTCACGCTCCTCCTGACGGCGGCCTTCGTCGCGCTCGGCGTCTGGCAATTGCAGCGGCGTGTTGCCAAGCACGAACTGATCGCGGCACTCACCGAGCGTCTTGCGGACGCGCCCATCGCGCTGCCGCCGCCGCAGCAATGGGCCGCGCTCAGTCCCGCGCGCGACGAATTCCGCCGCGTCAGCTTCACCGCGACCTACGCGCCGCTGCCCGATGCGATGGTCTATTCGTCCGGGTCCGCCGTGCGCAAGGATGCCTCGGGTCCGGGCACCTGGGCCTTCCTGCCGGCGCGGCTATCGAGCGGCGAGATGGTCGTGATCGATGCGGGCTTCGTCGAGAACACGATGCAGGACCGTAACGTCGAGGATCGCGCGGTGAAGAAGCTCGTGACGGGGCAACCGGTCGCGCTCACCGGCTATCTGCGCTTTCCCGAGGGGCCGGGCTGGATGACGCCGGCGGAGAACCGCGACAAGCGGCTGTGGTTCGTGCGCGATCATCAGGCGATCGCCAGCGCGCTCGGCTGGGGTGCGGTTGCGCCGTTCTACATCGACCTCGAGCAACCCGTGCCCGAAAACGGCATTCCACGCCCCGGGCCGCTCGACGTGCATCTGAAGGACGATCACCTCCAATACGCCATCACCTGGTTCATGGTCGCAGGCGCGGTGCTGATCGCATTCGGGGTCTGGGTGAGGGGATGGCGGCTGGGTTGAACTTTCCGCAGGTTCCCGGAGAGGACCCGGTATCGCACGGGGTTTCTTATTCAGCGCACATTCACGAGTGTGATCCTAAGCCGCAGGCAAATATTGCGGCAGACAGGATTTTGGCGTGAGCGATTTCGATCAGATGGGAATTGTCGTCGACTGGGTGGACGCCTGCCGGAAAGGCGACCTTGCGACGCTTCTCGACCTCTATGCGGACGACGCCCAGCTCGAATGCACCTGCAACGGCACGCGGCGCTATTGCGGCCGGAGCGAACTCGAGAGCTACTGGGGGCCGCGAATCAGCGCCTTCTCTACGGCCGGTTTCGGGCTGGAGGAGATCGCGCCGGGGCCCAACGGTGTCGATCTCGAATATTCCGTCGCGGGTTCGCTGCGTGTTCACGCCACGTTTCGCTTCAGTGCGGAGGGCAAGATCTACAGCACGTTGTGCGCCCCGTCGCGACAGAACTCGCACGACGGCTGCGCGTCCTAAATCGCGATGAGATTGGGATGAATCGTCATCGTGCTTCAGGTTATTGTTCGAGCGTGATCTCCGCGCAAACCCGTTCCGCGTTTGTCGCGAGGGAAAGCCGCTGCGCACTTTTTTCGGATCATGCCTTAGGCGGAAGCCGGCTCGTTTCTCGTCGCCTCCACCGGCAGGCTGCAACGCACATAAGTTCGTTCGTCCGCGCGCAGCAGTGACAGCGATCCGCTGAGCGCGCGCACGCGCTCATGCATACCGGTCAGGCCGTGGCCGAAGACGTTGTCGGCGGGAAAGCCGCCGCCGTCGTCGGAGATCTCGAAGGCAAGCACCTTGTCGGCAATGTTCGCCTGCACATGGACGTTGTTTGCTCCGGCGTGGCGCAGCACGTTGGTCAGCGCCTCCTGGATCACGCGATAGACGGTCTGGGCCAGCGGCCCGTCGATTCCGTTGAGATCAGGATCAATCGTGGCCGTCAGGCCAATATGCGGCGCCTGCCTGCGAAAGTTCTGGAGCAGTGTCTGCACGCTGGTCTCGAGCCCCAATTCCTCGATGTAGAGCGGCCGCAGCCGGTCAAGGATGCGGCGGTTGGCCTGCTGGAGCGCCTCGACCGATTGCAGCACCTCCTGCGCTGAGTTGCCCAGATTTCCTGCCGGTGGTGCAGCTTCGATCAGCGCGATCGTGCCGGCGCGGATGCTGAACAGCAGCGGGCCGAGCTCGTCGTGCAATTCGCGGGCGAGATCGCGCCGCTCGTTGTCCTGGAGCGACACCAGGCGGTGCAAAAGGTCGCGATTGTCCTGGCTCAATTGCGCGAGCGTCGTTGCCAGCGCGTTGGCCTCCTCGCAGCTCTGCCGGATCTCCGGCGGCCCTGCGACCGGGATCGGTGTCGCATAATCGCCGCGCCGAATTCGCGTGAGGCCTGCGCCAAGATTTTGCAGGGGGCGTAGCGCCGATCCCGCGAAGAGATAGGCGATTGTTCCAGTCAGCACCATCAGCACGCCGATCAGACTGGTCAGTGACAGAAAACCGATCCACTTCTCGAACAGGTCGGCAGACAAGTCAGGCGTGAACACGATATCGCCGACGCGCCTGCCATCGATGATCACGGGGGATGCCGCGTTCATATCCGGGATGACGATCAGGTTGACGAACCATTGCGGCACGCCATGCAAGTCGCGCAGGCTGTCCTTCACGGAGGGCGCGGGACCTGCTTCGACAGGGCGGAATTGGATATCCGAGGAGGCGTCCAAAGAATGGACAAATGCGTCGAGCATCCTCCGCGGGTCGTCCGATACGCTCAGGGTGCTGCTGAGGGCGGTCGCGACAGTGCGGGTCGAGCGCCGCCCCGGCTCAGTCTCGTCGGCCAGCTGGCCAGTCGCGAACGTCTGGAGCAGCACGCCGCCCATGATCAGCGCGGCGAGGAAACCCACGCCGAGCGGGAGAAACAGTCGCGTTCTGAACGAGAACCGTTGCCACATTAGGTTAATTCTAACGCGTTCCGACGGATTTCTCCCTTTCCATTTGTTCCCGTCGGTTTATGAGTCGAAAAACAGAGAGCGCGTGATGCAAGATACCGACAAGCCGGCGACCAGGATCCTGATCGTCGACGACCATCCTGTGGTGCTGTCAGGTTGCCGCACCCTTTTCGCGTCCGACCATTCGATCCGGATCGACGAGGCGACTGACGCGAAATCCGGCCATCGTGCCTATGTCAGCAAGCGGCCCGACGTCACCGTGATCGACATCAGCCTGCCCGACGTCTCCGGCTTCGAGCTGATGCGGCGGATTCGCAAGGACGATCCCGACGCCAAGATCATCATGTTCAGCATGAACGACGATCCTGCGTTCGTGGTGCGGGCCGTCGAGCTTGGTGCGCAGGGCTATGTCTCCAAGGGTGATGATCCCAGGATCCTGCTGAAGGCGGTGCGCAAGGTTGTCGCAGGCGACAATTACATATCGCCGCAGCTCGCGGAGGCGGTGACGTTCTCCGGGGCCGCGATCAAGGCCAATCCGGCCTCGCAGATGACGCCGCGGGAGCTCGAAATTCTCCGCCTGCTCGGACGCGGCGACAAGATCGTCGAAGTCGCAGAGGCGCTCGGCATCTCCTACAAGACGGTCGCCAACACCACGTCCCTGCTGAAGCAGAAGCTCGGCGCCAAGAACCATTCCGACCTGATCAGGATAGCGGTGGAAATCGGGATGAGCTGACGTCCCGGGCACTGGCGGCCCGAGGGCGCCGAACCGGCTGCTCCAGGATGCAGCGGGTTCGGCGGGGGCGGACTGGTCTCGGCGCTCAGCCGGGCAATGCATGGACAGCGTCGACACCATCCGCCGACACAATGGGCCGATGGCGGCAATCGTTCCTGAGTCATCCACATTTTCGGGAAAAAGGGGCAATGCAGGCCGGGCGCTAGCCCGGCAGCATCCGCGAGAGTTCGAACGCACCGGGAAAAATAGGAACATCTTCTCGCTCTCGTCGTTTTCACCCTTGACGATTCGCGACAGGCAACGAAAGCTTGTTGGACAATATCAGCGGGTCGGCGACCCGCACGAGTAAACCGGTCTGCACATATCAACGACAGACCTTCCAAGAGAGGGCTGCGGCATCGCCGCAGCCCTTTTTCGTTGGACAGGGTGCCGGCGGGAAGCGGTTTCCCGATGCCACAAAACGCTTTATGGTGGCCCGAAGCCTCTGGCTTTTAAAAATTAATTCCGTAAAATCAAAGGCTTATGGATCGGGCTCCGGCCCGGCCGGCCTTTGGAGGGCAGTTTGACTCGTTATATCTCGACCCGGGGCGAAGCCCCCGAACTCGGCTTTTGCGACGTGATGCTGACCGGGCTTGCCCGCGACGGCGGCCTGTATGTGCCGGCCACTTGGCCGCAGCTCTCAGCCGAGGCCATCGCCGGCTTCTTCGGTCGCCCCTATTGGGAGGTCGCGGTCGACGTGATCCGTCCCTTTGCCGGCGGCGAGATCACGGACGCCGAACTCGGCCGTATGGCCAACGAGGCGTATGCCACTTTCCGCCATCCGGCGGTGGTGCCGCTGCGCCAGATGTCGCCGCATCAGTTCGTACTGGAGCTGTTCCACGGTCCGACGCTCGCCTTCAAGGACGTCGCGATGCAGCTGATCTCGCGGCTGATGGACCATGTGCTCGCCAAGCGCGGCCAGCGCACGACCATCGTGGTCGCGACGTCGGGCGACACCGGTGGTGCGGCCGTCGAGGCGTTTGCAGGGCTGGAGAATGTCGATCTCATCGTGCTGTTCCCGCATGGTCGCATCTCCGAGGTGCAGCGGCGAATGATGACGACGACGGGCGCGGCCAACGTCCATGCGCTCGCCATCGAAGGCACGTTCGACGATTGCCAGGCGCTCGTGAAGGGGATGTTCAACAACCACCGCTTCCGTGATGCGACCTCGCTGTCCGGCGTCAATTCCATCAACTGGGCCCGCATCGTCGCCCAGGTGGTCTACTATTTCACGTCGGCCGTCGCCGTCGGCGCGCCGACTCGCGCGGTGGATTTCGTCGTGCCGACCGGCAATTTCGGCGACATTTTTGCCGGCTACGTCGCCAAGCGCATGGGTCTTCCGGTGCGGACCTTGCGCATCGCCGCTAACGTCAACGATATCCTCGCGCGCACGCTCAAGACCGGGATCTACGAGGTGCGCGAGGTGCACGCGACCGCGTCGCCGTCGATGGATATCCAGATCTCATCGAATTTCGAACGGCTGCTGTTCGAGGCCGGCCGGCGCGATGCGGCCGGCGTGCGCCGTCTCATGGACTCGCTGAAGCAATCAGGTCGCTTCGTGCTGCCCGACGCAATCCTTGCGGCCATCCGCGAGGAGTTCGACGCCGGTCGTGCCGACGAGACTGAAACCGCGGCTGCGATTCGTGCCGCCTGGCGCGAGGCGGGCGAGCTGGTCGATCCCCACACGGCGGTGGCGCTCGCTGTCGCCGACCGCGACACCACCGACACGACGGTGCCCAGCATCGTGCTCTCCACCGCCCACCCGGCCAAATTCCCGGACGCGGTCGAGGCGGCCTGCGGCCAGCGGCCGCAACTGCCGGCCTGGCTCGACGGGCTGATGGCTAAATCTGAACACATGAAGGTGATGAAGAACGATCAGGGCGAGGTCGAGCGGTTCGTGCAGTCGGTCAGCCGTGCCGCGAAACAAGGAGTCGCCGGATGAGCGTCGAGATTTCCAAGCTTGCCTCCGGCCTGACCGTCGTCACCGACAAGATGCCCCATCTCGAGACCGCGGCGCTCGGCGTCTGGGCCGACGTCGGCGGGCGCGACGAGAAGCCGAACGAGCACGGCATCTCGCATCTCCTCGAACACATGGCGTTCAAGGGTACGACAAGGCGCTCCTCGCGCGAGATCGTTGAGGAGATCGAGGCGGTCGGCGGTGACCTCAATGCCGGCACCTCGACCGAGACCACGTCCTATTATGCACGGGTGCTGAAGGCCGACGTGCCGCTCGCACTCGACGTGCTCGCCGACATCCTGGCCAATCCCGCCTTCGAGCCGGACGAGCTCGAGCGCGAGAAGAACGTGATCGTGCAGGAGATCGGGGCTGCGCAGGACACGCCCGATGACGTCGTGTTCGAGCACCTCAATGAGCTCTGCTATCCCGATCAGCCGATGGGGCGCTCGTTGCTTGGAACTGCGAAGACCTTGCGTAGCTTCAACCGCGACTCGCTGCGCAGCTACCTGTCGACCCATTATCGTGGCCCCGACATGGTGGTGGCGGCAGCAGGCGCCGTCGATCACGAGCAGGTGGTTGCCGAGGTCGAAAAGCGCTTTGCGAGTTTCGAGGCGACGCCGGGTCCGAAGCCGCAGCCGGCCATGTTCGGCAAGGGCGGCGCCAAGGTGGTCCACCGCGAGCTGGAGCAGGCGCATCTGACGTTGGCGCTGGAAGGCGTGCCGCAGACCGATTCGTCTCTGTTCTCGCTGCAGGTCTTCACCAACGTCCTCGGCGGCGGGATGTCGTCGCGGCTGTTCCAGGAGGTGCGCGAGAAGCGTGGCCTCTGCTACTCGATCTACACCTTCCACGCGCCCTATACCGACACCGGCTTCTTCGGCCTCTACACCGGGACCGATCCCGCTGACGCGCCGGAGATGATGGAGGTCGTCGTCGACATCATGAATGAATCGGTGGAGACGCTGACCGAGGCCGAGATCGCGCGCGCCAAGGCGCAGATGAAGGCGGGCCTGTTGATGGCGCTGGAGAGCTGCAGTTCCCGGGCCGAGCAGCTCGCCCGGCACGTGCTCGCCTACGGACGTCCGCAGACGGTGCAGGAGCTTGTGGCCCGGATCGACGCTGTCAGCGTCGAATCGACCCGCGATGCGGCGCGTGCGCTGCTGTTGCGGAGCAGCCCTGCAGTTGTCGCATTAGGCAGTGGCAGGGGTCTGGACACCGCGGTGTCTTTTGCGGAAGGATTGACCCGGGCGCGCGCCAAGGCGCGGCTTCACTAGGAGCCGCGCTAGGGCCGCCCCCCCGGGAAGCATCACCATGGCCCTCTTTCGACTGCCATCCAGTGGACCCGCCGCTCTCGCGCCGCGCGGCAATGGGTTGTTGCTGCGCGCCCCGCAGATGTCCGACTTCCTGCAATGGGCGCATCTGCGCGAAACCAGCCGTGACTACCTGACGCCCTGGGAACCGATCTGGCCGTCTGATGACCTCACCCGCTCCGGCTTCCGACGCCGCCTGCGCCGCTATTCCGAGGACATCGCCGCGGACCGCTCCTATCCCTTTCTGATCTTCCGCGAGCTCGATGGCGCCATGGTCGGCGGCATCACGCTCGCCAACGTCCGGCGCGGCATCGTGCAGGCCGGCACCATCGGCTACTGGGTCGGCCAGCCCCATGCCCATCGCGGTTACATGACGGCGGCGCTCCGGGTGCTGCTGCCGACGCTGTTCGGCGAGCTCAATTTGCACCGGGTCGAGGCCGCCTGCATCCCTACCAATGCGCCGTCGATCCGGGTGCTGGAGAAGTGCGGCTTCTCCCGCGAGGGGCTGGCTCGCCGCTATCTCTGCATCAACGGGGTCTGGCAGGACCACCTGCTGTTCGGCCTGCTGCATGAGGATTTCCGCGGCTGAGGCCCCGATTCGTGCAGCCAAAGTCCTATCTCCAGCCTTGTTTGCTGCCTTGGGTTCGCCGATTTTGGCGATATAACCCGCAGGCCTACCGGGGATCGGCCGGGATATTGTCATGGAGTACGGGCTTTGATGGTGAAGGAGCTTTGCTCAGCGCGCAATGTGTTGCGGCGAATGCCGGCGATCGCGTTGGCGCTGTCGGTGTCGTTCGTGGCGGTTTCGCCGGCAGCGGCCCAGTCCTTGAGCGACCGCTTCAAGAGCCTGTTCGGCGGCAAGTCCGACGAGCCGGCCCAGCCAGCGCCTGCGCCCGGCCAGCCGGCCGATGACGACGTCGATTGCCCGCAGGTCACGGTACGCGCCGGGGCTTCCACCTACGCCGTCGGTACGACCGGTAAGCCGGCCGCCGGCAATGACGTCCGCTTCCAGGCTACGATCACCAAGATGGCGCGCGAGTGCACCCGCAACGGCGGCGATATCACGGCCCGAATCGGCATCCAGGGCCGCGTCATCGCCGGCCCCGCCGGCGCGCCGAGCTCGATCGAGGTTCCCTTGCGTGTTGCGGTGGTTCAGGGAGGTGTCGGCGAGAAGGTGATTGCCTCGAAGGCTTACCGGACCACGGTTGCGATGTCGGAGGGCGGCAGCGTGCCCTTCACCTTCGTTGCCGAGGATCTGGTCTATCCGGTGCCATCGGCCGCAGCCGCCGATTCCTACGTCTTCTATGTTGGCTTCGATCCGCAGGCGCTCTCGCCCGAGCCGAAGGCGCGGGGACGGAAGAAGTAGCCTCGTGCCCCGGACGCGGTGCAGCGCAGAGGCGGGGCCCATTCGCGTGGGTCCGGCTCTGCTGCGCGTCATTTCATGCCGCGCCGCGTCCGGGACACGAGAGTCTTACGGTCAACAAAAAAGCCGGCGCTCGCGCGCCGGCTTTTTGATTGGTGAAGGCAAAACCCCTCAGTTCAGCTTCTGCCGAACTTCGTTGATGCCCTTGGCGAGCAGGTCGTCGGCGACCTGGCCCCTGACCGACTGCGACAGGATCGTGGACGCGGCCTGGACGGCGGCTTCCGCGGCTGCGGCGCGGACATCCGCCAGCGCCTGGGCCTCCGCGAGCGCGATCTTGCTCTCCGCGGTCTTGGTGCGACGGGCGACGAAGTCTTCCATCTTGGCC
>JAEWFG010000236.1 GCA_023388935.1 Pseudomonadota bacterium
ATTATATGGTTTAGTGAAAATTCATATCAAAGTGGATATGGCATGGAGCTGCGACATCTCCGGCAATTCGTCGCCGTCGCCGAAGAAGGACACATCACGCGGGCAGCGGAGCGGCTCGGTATGCAGCAGCCGCCGCTTAGCCAGCGGATCAAGGCGATCGAAACCGAGCTCGATGTCCAGCTCTTGCGGCGCAAAGCGCGCGGAGTCGAGCTGACCGAGGCGGGGCGCGTTTTCCTCGAACGTGCGCGCGCGACGCTTGCGCAATACGACGGCGCGTTCGAAGTCACACGCAGTGCTGCGCGGGGCGAGCAGGGCCGCCTCTGCTTGGGCGTCATGCCAACCGCTCCGTTTCATCCCTTCGTGCCATTCGTCATTCGGGCGTTTCGCGCAGCCTTCCCGCTGGTGTCGCTAACCCTGGACGAGTGTCTCAGGAAGGAGGCGCTCGAACGCCTGCGCAATGAACAGATGGACGTTGCCTTTATGCGTGCGCCCCTTGTCGAACCGCAGAGCCTTGTCGTCGATCCCTTGCTGGTGGAACCGATGGTGGTCGCGTTGCCGAGCGATCACCCGTTGGCCCGGAGCAATCGCGCTGGCGGAGCCGTTTCATTGAAGGACCTTGCCAACGAAACATTCATCGTCTACGCGCGCCAGCTCGGGCCCGCGTTTTATGAGGCGACGATGGCGGCATGCCTCAAGGCAGGGTTCACCCCCCGCCTCGGGCAGGAAGCGCCCCGCATTACGTCGGCGCTGAGCCTGGTTGCCGTCGGGTTCGGCATTTCACTGGTTCCGGCTTGCATGCAGCGAATGACGATGGACGGCATTACGTACCGGCAACTCAAAGGCAGCTCTCAACCGAAAGCCGTCCTGACCCTCGCATCGCGCCGCGGCGAACCGTCGCCAGTGGTTCGCAACTTCGTGCGCCTGGTGCGTCGAGCCGCACGGAATTTTCACAGCGAACCCGAAAAGAGCGCCACGATTCGAAGGTCTGGTTAGGGGTCACTTGCTGACGTGACAGGAAATGCGAGAGCCGCTACCACAGCCTTTCGATCGATAGGGAGTTGAGAATGGCGACGTACCGGGGAAGCTGCATCTGCGGCGAGGTCGTATTCGAGGTCGATGCCCCCTTTGACCGTTTCTTGAATTGTCACTGCTCGCGTTGCCGAAAAGCGACGGGAACTGCTCATTCCTGCGAAGTGATCGTAAAGGCATCAGCCCTCCGCTGGCTTCGCGGCGAGGGATCAGTCACACGTTTCGACCTGCCGAAAGCTGGGAGTTTTGCAACCGCCTTCTGCAAGCGGTGCGGCAGCCGCATCTTACCCGCAGCGGACGTGAGGCGATCATTCATGCAGGCGCCTTCGACGACCCGCTTGGTACCGCACCCGACCGGCACATGCATTGGGCGTCACGCGCCGACTGGTATCGCCACGGCGAACGATTGATCGTGGAGGAGTGAACTTAACCAAAGGAAGACCAAACACGCACGGATGCTCATTTCCGCAGAAACCGAAGACTGCTTTGAATCACGCGCCGGCTTGGCGCGAGCGACCGCCAAGGTCTGCCATGGGCCCGGGAGCCAACATGACGGCTGCGGCTCGCATGTCGACCTCACAATTCCCCCAGGCACGCACGATAGAAGGTGGCCACCGCTTATTGGGCGCAGATGCAGCTCTATCTGTCCGCATGGCAAGATCGTCCCGGATTGAGTGCAGCGTAATCCGGGCTACGAGCTGCAACCACCGGCGGCATCACTTAGCCCCGCGCCTTGCTCCAGTCCGGAGCCACGGGTCCCGACACGCCCTCGAAGGCACCGTCGACGAGCTCGAACACCAGGACGCGAGCGGCGTCGACCGGGCCCGGCATGGTGACGCGTCCCTTCGGCACCGGCTTGAAGCCGACACGGCTGTAGTAGGGCTCGTCGCCGACCAGCAGCACCAGGCGGTGCCCCTTCTCCTTCGCGCCCTTCAGCGCGCGCTCCATCAGGAGCTGGCCGATACCACGGTCGCGGAACGGCGGCTCGACCGTGAGCGGCCCAAGCAGCAGCGCGGGCGTCTCGCCGACCAGCACCGGCAACTGCCTGACCGAGCCGACCAGCAGCGTGCCGATGCGGGCGGTGAAGGACACGTCGAGCAGGTGATCGACATGCTCGCGGATGCGATGGGCGCTGAGCACGAAACGGCCGGGGCCGAAGGTGCGCTCGTGCAGCCGTTCGATCGCCTGGGCGTCGCCGGCAGCTTCGGGAAGGATGGTGAGTGAGAGATCGGTCATGTCAGCATGCGTCTTCGAGCGAAGTAGAACAGGTTCGCGTTCAGAAAACGCGTCAATGTCGCAAGCGGGATAACACCTTAGAGGGCCGCGGTCCATCGGACCCGTCGGCGATCGAGCTCGGGGACGGATCATGCGTCAAGATGGTCGCAAACAGCAGCGTCCAGAGCGACAGCATAGAGATGGGGATGGTGTAATACTGCGTGAAGACCGGGTGCGTGGCAAAGAACGCCAGATTCAGCGCGAGATTGCCGGCGACCAGCAGCGCGAGCTTCCTGACGCCGGCATGGCTCGCGAAATGCCACAGCAGCGCCATCCAAGCGCGGGCGATCACGATCAGCGGGAACTGCGTATCGGTGAGATAGGCCCACAGCACAGCGGGATCCAGGCTCGGAGCGGCCGTGTCCTGGCCGCCATAGGCCGAGACCAGCGGATTGCCCGAATTGACCAGGTTCGCCGCTAACACCGGCAACAGTCCGACGAGGAACGCCAGGCCAAGCGCGAGACCTTGCAAGAAGGTTTCGCGGGTGCGCCAAATCAGGAACGACAGGCCGAAGAACAGGAAGTAACCGGCCGACAGAATCACGTTCGCGATCCTGAAGCTCGCGGACAGGCCGAGCAGAACACCGACGGCCGCGACAATCAGCAGGCGGCGCGGGCCTTCGTCGACGAAGAGTCTTGCGGTGAACAAGGCCACGAAGGCGCAGACGACCACGGTCGGTGCCATCGAATAGCTAGCCTTGGTCGGATTGATCATGAAGTAGATCGAGAGCGCGCCGAACAATGCAGCGAGCGTCAGCGACGCTGGCTCCCGCGCCCGCCACAGCCCGTACAGCGCAAAGCCGGCGATGATCACATTCGCCAGCGCATAGAAAGGAATGACCTGGAAACCTTCCGGAAACAGCGCCAGCGCGAAGCCCGTCCCCGGCGGCGGCGTCATCACCCATTTGCTGCCGTCGGCAGTCTGTGTGTGACAGGGTGCCCGCGTCGGTTCGTTCCAGTTGGGAAAATCGATGCTGCGCAGCTTGGCGGCGAGATAGCCGTCGGTTTCACGGTCGAGGCTGGTGTCGAGCCCCTGCCATCCGAATCGCTGGAACAGATGCGCCTGCCTGAGATAGCAGATATCGTCATAGACGCCGCGGCTCTCGCTCCAATGCGAGATCAGCCGGACGTTGCTGACCAGAATCGCCAGAAACACGATCGAAAAAAAATACTTTAACGGCTTTCATGGGGGGATGCCGGACAGGCCGACGTGGCAGGGAAAGGGCCCGCCGCCTGTACACGAAAAGCACCGGCAAGTATAGGAGGGTGGGAA
>JAEWFG010000374.1 GCA_023388935.1 Pseudomonadota bacterium
GAGAGGGTTCGACCGGCCCGACATTCGTCCCTGCGATAGTTGTGCCGAGCACGTCCCCAACGACGGAGACTGTCGAGGCAGGCCAGATCGAAATCGTGAGCCCGAAAGGGCTGCGCGTGGTCTTCGGTCCCGGCACGGACGTCGAGGCGGTGATTCAAATTGCTCGCGGACTGGAGCGCCGATGATCGCGATCCCGACGGGCGTGCGAGTGTGGTTGGCGACGGGCCACACGGATATGCGCAGGGGATTCCCCTCCTTGGCGCTGCAGGTTCAGGAAGTGCTTGGCAAAGACCCGCTGGGCGGCCATTTATTCTGCTTCCGCGGTCGCAGAGGTGACCTGCTGAAGGTGATTTGGCACGACTCCCAGGGGGCCTGCCTCTTTACGAAACGTTTGGAGCGGGGGCGATTTATCTGGCCTTCGGCGGCGGATGGCGCGGTATCGATCTCGCCGGCGCAGTTGTCTTACTTGCTGTCCGGCATCGACTGGAGGCACCCACAAGAAACCCATCGTCCGACGCGGGTCGGATAGCCGTTTTAAGGTTTGAAACTGCGGCTTGATCTGATTCAATGGCTTCATGACGCTGAAGCCGGACGATCTTCCCTCGGACCTTGAGAGTGCCCTGGCGGCGCTGCAGGCCGAGCGTGAGGCGCGACAGAAAGCCGAGGCGAAGGCTGCCAACTGGCAGGCGCAAGCCGCGAATGCGCAGGCGAAACTGTCGGATACCGAGGCGCTGATCGCGCATCTCGAGCTGCGGATCGAGAAGCTCAAACGCGAACTGTACGGGCAGCGCTCCGAGCGCACGGCACGGCTGCTCGAGCAGCTGGAGTTGGAGCTCGAAGAACTCGTCACCACGGCGAGCGAGGATGAGCTTGCCGCGCAGGCCGCAGCGGCGAAGACGCAGAACGTCCGCCCCTTCATGCGCAAGCGGCCGGTGCGCAAGCCATGGCCGGATGACATCGAACGCGAGCGCGTCGTCATTGAGGCTCCAACGAGCTGCGCCTGCTGCGGTGGATCGCGGCTGGCGAAGATCGGTGAGGATGTGACCACGACGCTTGAGGAGATCCCGCGCCGCTTCAAGCTGATCGAGACGGTACGCGAGAAGTTCACCTGCCGCGATTGCGAGAAGATCAGCCAGCCGCCCGCGCCGTTCCATGCCACGCCGCGCGGCTTCATCGGCCCACAATTGCTGGCGACGATCCTGTTCGACAAGTTCGGCATGCATATCCCGCTCAACCGCCAGAGTGCGCGCTTTAAGGCCGAAGGGATCGACCTGCCGTTGTCGACGCTGGCCGACCAGGTCGGCCACGGGACCTTCGCCGTCATGCCGCTCTTCCACTTGATCGAAGGCCATGTGCTCGCGGCCGAGCGCCTTCATGGCGACGACACCACCATCCGTATCCTGGCGACGGGCAAATGCACGACTGGGCGGATCTGGACTTATGTGCGGGATGACCGGCCATTCGCCGGGCCTGCGCCGCCGGCGGCGGTCTATTACGCCTCGCCCGACCGGCGAGGCCAGCATCCCCAGAAGCATCTGGCCGCCTTCGCCGGTAGGTACAGTGTTGATCCAAAAGAAACATCAGTGCATTATGTTCCTGTTTTGTTCTGTTGTCCATCTTCAATATCGTTGTGGCCCCGATGTGGCCCCGAGACAAAACGCCCTTCCATACGGAGGGTAGCTCTTCAATTAAGTCTTTGATTTTACTTGGTGAGCGCGCTGGGGCTCGAACCCAGGACCCCGTGATTAAAAGTCATGTGCGCGGAGGGGATTGTCCCCCCTTGTTGCTGAAACCAAGCATGGCGCGCTCCTGCCATTCCCTGCCACCGAGAACGTTGCGGGGAAGGCGCGGCTGCTTTGCCGCATTCATCAAATGCGGCGACGACCTCGTCCCGTTCGCCAAGAGCCGAGGCGGTCCTTTACGGTTTCGGCTGAGTGATTCGTTTTCGTCCAGCAACGAGAGGCTTGGGTGGCCGCTCCTTCGGTCCGGGATTTGCCAGAAGTTCGGCGAGATCGATCGAAAGTGCCTTAGCAAGGCGCTCCAACACCTCAATCGTGGGGTTTTCGACCGAGCGCTCTACGCTGCTGACGTAGGTCCGATTCACCCTTGCATCAATGGCAAGTTGCTCCTGCGATAAGCCGCGACTAACGCGCCATCGCCGTAGGTTCCAAGCAAGCCGGCTCCGAGCATCCATGACGTGATGGAACCACCTCGAAGTCTAAAAAACCACATTCTATAGGATACATATTTTTCAATTTTCAGTATATTGCCGTCTATAAATACACATGATATAGCATTTATATTAGATGTGTAGACAGGAAAATGGCGCATTATGAAGCGTTACGAGAAGGCTGGAGGGGGCTCGCGGAGCAGGCCCGCTCGTGAACAAGAGCCCGCGCGTAAACAAAAGGAGGCCACGACCTTGGGACGACCCGTTGCGTTGAGCCGCCAGGACGTGGCAGATGCACTGGGGTTATCGATCAGGTCCGTCGACTACGCGATCGCGCGCGGCGATCTCGTGGCCAAGCACTACGGCAGGCGGGTTCTGGTGCCGGGGGCCGAGATCGAGCGCTATCTGGAGAAGCTTGAGGCGGTCGTGCACAAAAAAACGAGCGAGGAATAGATTCGGTGCGGGATGGGGTTCTCGCGTCCTGGATCGAACGGCATCATATCTCCAATCCAAATCCAATCAGTGACGCCAAGAGCGGTACTTGCTCAATCGGCGTTTACCTCACGTCCATTGTGCTTTTTCTCCTTGGTGCATCTCGGTGCGCGCAAGTGCAGGCAAGTGCAGGCAAACTTCCGCCAGTACTCAAATTTTAGTACAAAAATTCCAAAATCTTTGGTAACACTCTGTAATTGCTCAATATTTTTTATTCAGTTCGAATCCAGCTGCCCCGACCAAGTCACGAAAAATCATTATAATTCAATAAGTTACGACTCGATCTTTGTGTTTATTAGAAGGTCGATCCAACGTCCTGTGATCTCTGCCTCGCTTCCTGGTCTTGCTCAGATCAGCTTCCCCATCGCTACGGCGGCATCCGCCATGCGGCATGAGAAGCCCCACTCGTTGTCGTACCACGACATCACGCGCACCAGCGTGCCGTCCAAGACCTTCGTCTCATCCATGTGGAAGACGGAACTGTGCGGATCATGGTTGAAGTCGACGGAAACATTGGGATCGTTCGTATAGCCAAGAATCCCCTTGAGCTGCTGGTCGGCGGCGCGCTTGATCGCGGCGTTCACCTCGTCCTTCGATGTGGCTCTCTTGGCGACGAACTTGAAATCGACCACCGAAACATTCGGCACCGGGACGCGAATGGCGACACCGTCAAGTTTGCCATTCAGTTCCGGCAGCACGAGGCCGACCGCCTTTGCCGCGCCTGTTGAGGTCGGGATCATCGACACTGCCGCGGCTCGCGCGCGGTACAGGTCTCTGTGCAATGTGTCCAGCGTCGGCTGATCGCCGGTATAGGCATGGATCGTTGTCATGAAGCCCTTTTCGATCCCGATCGCATCGTTGAGCACCTTCGCAACGGGCGCCAGGCAGTTGGTCGTGCACGAAGCGGCGGAGACGACCTTGTGCTCCTTCGACAGCGCACCATGGTTGACGCCGTAAACCACCGTGAGATCGGCGCCGTCGGCGGGCGCGGAGACCAGGATAGCCTTTGCGCCCGCCGTGAGGTGAGCGGAGGCTTTGGCCTTCGAGTTGAAGACGCCCGTGCATTCGAGCGCGATGTCAACGCCCAGGTCCTTCCAGGGCAGACCTGAGGGATCCTTGATCGCGGTCACCTTGACTTTGCGGCCGCCAACGCTGATGGCGTCGCCTTCAACCTTTACTTCACCCGGGAAGCGGCCGTGCACGGAATCGTATCGTAGAAGGTGCGCGTTGGTCTCGACAGGCCCCAGATCATTGACCGCGACCACCTCGATATCCTTGCGACCGTCTTCGATGATGGCCCTGAGAATATTGCGGCCGATGCGGCCGAACCCATTGATGGCGACGCGAACGGTCATTTTTTCAGCTCCCTTTCCTGGCACCACGCTCGACAGTGTTTGGATCGCGAAGACTGCGACGATTGTTTAAACGCGATCTATGGCGGCCGATTTTGACATGCGGTCTCGAATGGCTGGCTAGCCTCCTCTGCGATCCGGACACCTGGTCCTGGGGCTATGTACCTCTTCAAGAGCCTGAGCGTCGCTTGGGAATCTCCTCGCCCTTGCGCGCAATTTTTCACGATCGCAATCAGGTGACCCGGTTCTGCGAACGATCGACGCATGCTAACTTTTGGTTGCGGTTGAGCCAAATCAAGTCCACGGGAAGTTGAATGGCAGCCTTAGTCGCGATTGCCCCGCTCGCCCTGATCGTTCTCCTCATGGCCGTATTGCGGTGGTCGGCCGCGAAGGCGGGCCTGGTCGGACTCGTGGCGGCCACGGCGGGCGCAATCGGATTCTTTGGCTTCGGAACGAGTATCTACGCTGAACAAGGCCTTGCTGGAGCGCTCATCGGAACCGGCGCGGAGGCGGTTTTCTCGGCCGTCGACATTCTGTGGATCATCCTGCCGGCCTTGTCTCTCTATGAGCTGCAGCAGCGTTCGGGCGCGATCGATGCTATCCGGACGGGACTGATGAGTTTGTCCTCGGACAAGACCTTGCTTGCTCTCATCATCGCTTGGTTCTTCGCGCCGTTCATGGAAGGAGCGGCGGGGTTCGGCACACCTATCGCTCTGGCTGCGCCTCTGCTGGTCAGCCTCGGTTTCACGCCCGTGGTGGCGGTCGCTTTACCGCTCATTGGTCATGTCACGGGCACTTCTTTTGGCGCGCTCGGCACGCCGATCTTTGCGCAGGCCGACGTGTCAGGCATCAGCGGCAACAGCATCGCGCCGCCGACGGCATTGCTGCACGCGATCCTGGCGCCATTGCTGGTGCTTTCGATCGTGTTCATCGCGAGCACGGGACGTTTCCAGGCAAAATACGCGGCATGGGCCATCGTCGCCGCCATTTGTTTTCTGCTGCCTTACCTGGCCTTGGCCATTTGGGTGGGACCAGAATTGCCGACGCTCGGAGGAGCGCTCGCCGGCGGATCGGCATTTGCTTTTGTTCTCAGGCGGATGCACGCGCCGCAATCCGAAAGCCTGGATGCGAGATCGCTTGCCGTTGCTGCTTTACCGTATGCCGTGCTGGTCGGCCTAATCCTCGTGACGCGTCTCGTTCCGCAGATCCGCGATGCGCTCCGGCAGGTTGTGCTCGAATGGGGGTTACCTGGACCGTTCGGCGGGCGTGTCGAGCCCCTCTATCATCCCGGGACCATGCTGCTCGTAGGCTTTCTGCTCGGAGGACTCTTACAGGGGGGCAAGACGGCCGATCTGGCCGGTGCGGTCACTGCTGCCGTTCGACGGCTGGCTCCCGTTGCCGTTGCCTTGTTCGCGATGCTCGCAATAGCCCGGCTGATGGTCCATGCGGGCATGATAGAGACGCTGGCGGAGACAGCCACGCGGACCGGTCAGGCCTGGCCGCTGCTTGCTCCTTCAGTTGGGGCCATCGGCTCCTTCATTACAGGCTCCACAACCGTCTCCAACATCCTCCTGACGGATCTTCAGCAGGCAGCGTCTGTTAGGCTCGGCTTGCCGATGCTTGCGTTAGTCGCCGCTCAAGGATTCGGAGCTGCCGTCGGCAATTGCGCCGCGCTGCATAACATCATCACAGGCGCCGCAACGGTCGGCCTGCAAGGACGCGAAGGCGATGTGCTGAGAAAAACTGGACCAGTTTGTCTTGGATACCTGGCGCTCGGGGGCGCTCTGGCGTTGGCGCTTGCGCGGTGGTTCCCTTTTGGAGGTTGAGAGACGACCGGAGGGTATACATCGTGCGCTTTAGCCGATGATCCGAAAGGAAAATGTTTCAACAGCGCTGTCCTATCAGGAGCCAGCGCGCTGACTGAATCCTGCCATCAATGTGAGGTTGCATGGGATTGGACCGTGTAAGCTCATCGGCGCTGTGAACCCGTGCTCAGACCCGGGAGACCTCCATGAACATTGTCGTGTTTGAAACCGAGGAATGGGAGCGACCAGCCTTCCTGCGCCTTGAGCCACACCATCGCGTACGATGCGCTGCTGAACCGCTCGACAAGCGGAACGCGGCTGAGTTCTCCGACGCCGAGGTTGCCAGTCCATTCGTCAATTCGCGATTGGACGCATCGGCCCTTTCACAATTCCCGAATCTAAAGCTGATCGCGACGCGATCGACCGGATACGATCACATCGATCTCAACTACTGCGCCACCCACGCCATCACTGTGTCGAACGTGCCTGACTACGGCGACTGGACGGTGGCCGAGCACGTTTTCGCTCTGCTGTTGGGCGTTGCGCGCAAACTCGTGGAGTCGGTGGAGCAGACGCGACGCGGGCGCTTCACGCAGACAGGGCTGCGGGGCTTTGAGCTCCGCGACGGGGTAATCGGCGTAGTCGGCACCGGCCGGATCGGGCTCAGTGTGATCGAAATTGCACGCGGTTTCGGCATGAATGTTCTTGCCTATGATCTCCGACCGGACGAAGCGGCCGCTACCCGGCTCAAGTTCGCCTACACCAGCCTCGACAAGCTGTTGTCCGATTCCGACGTCGTAACGCTGCACGTGCCTGCGACGCCTGGCACCGCTCGCTTGCTCTCGGATCGCGAGTTCGCCCATATGAAGCCGGGTGCAATCCTGATCAATACCGCGCGCGGCCATATCGTTGACGTTGAAGCGCTGGTGCGGGCGCTGGCTGACGGAAGGCTTCGCGGCGCCGGCCTCGACGTCCTGCCGCAGGAGCCCTTGATCCGCGAAGAGGCGGCAATCTTCCACCAGGAGGCGGCCCCGGACGCCGACGATTTCAAAGCGCTCGTGGCAAACCACGTGTTGCTGCGCTTTCCGAATGTGATTTGTACGCCGCACAATGCCTACAACACCGAGGCAGCGCTGGAGCGAATCATCGCGACGACACTTGCCAACATCGAGGCATTTGCGCGGGGGACACCACAGAATGTTGTATCGGCGCATTGAGGTTTGCGCTGGAGGCGATTTCTCTCCTCAAACCAGAATCTTCGTTGTTCACGACGCCCGCGACCGGCTGCATAGCTGGTGCTCGTGTGATCACGAGGGACGGACGAGCGTCAGGCTGGTTCGGTCGCCCGGGTGCAGGACGATATGCCGGTCGCCGACCGCGACCGAGACTGCTGCTGCCCCACATGGGTCGCTCGCCAGCGTGAGCGCATCCTGAGTGATGTCCACGCTAAGCGAGTGCTGGCGATAGCGGAGCCGAAATGCAAGTCGGCGCAGTTCGTCCGGCAGTACTGGATTAAGACGCAATTCTTCGCCGCGCAGCTCCAGCCCTGTGAAGCAGCGTAGCAGCAGGTCGATCGTGCCAGCCATGGCGCCGAGATGGATACCTTCGCGCGTGGTCCCTCCCTGAACATCGCCAATGTCGCTTTGCAGAGCCTCCGTGAACAGCGACCAGGAGCGCTGCCGGCAGGAGCGCGCCAATACCCAGGCATGGGCGATCGCGCTCAAGGTGGAGCCGTGCGAGCTGCGTCGCAGATAGTAGTCGATGGTTCTGGGGATCGTGCCAGGATCGAACGTGTAGCCAAGGCGGCCAAAGAGCTCCGCCAGTTCTTCTGCGGAGAACAGATAGAACACCATGAGGACGTCGGCCTGCTTGGATAGCTTGTAGCGATTGGGCGTGTCGTTCTCTGCCTCGAGGATCAGATCGAGGCGCATGATGTTCGGGTACTTGCGCCGATAGGCGTTCCAGTCGAACTCCTGCAGCGCCTCATAGCCTTCAAACTGGCTGAGAATGCCGTCGTTATGGAATGGCAGGTAGAGCTTGCAGCTGACATGCTCCCAACGTGCGAGTTCCTCCTGCTCAATCCGCAGGTCCTCGCACAGCTCCCGGCAGCGTTCTTTCGGGAGCACCTCAAAGAGGTCGAGCGCGCGCGCTATGCACCAGGCCGCCATGACATTGGTATAGGTGTTGTTGTCCAGACCCGGCGTGTCCCGATCCGGATAGCCGTCATGGAACTCGTCCGGGCCCATGACTCCGCGAATATCGTAGCGGCCGCGTACCTCGTTCCACTGCGCGATGCTGGCCCAGAAGCGGGCAATCTCGAACATCAACTCGGCGCCGAAGGAGTATAGGAACTCTGCATCCCCGCTGGCTTGGTAGTACTGCCAGACATTGTAGGCGATGGCCGCGCCGACATGGCGCTGAAGATGCGTGTCGTCCTTGATCCAGTTGCCGGAGCGCGGGTTGAAGTACATGACGTCGGTTTCTTCGCGCCCGTCGCTGCCGCTCTGCCATGGGTACATAGCGCCGCGGAATCCGGCCTGCCGAGCTGCCCAGCGCGCCTCATCGAGGCGCCGGTAGCGGTAAAGCAGCAGCGCACGGGCGAGGACCGGCAGGTGCCAATTCAGCAACGGGAAGATGAACAACTCGTCCCAGAAGATGTGGCCGCGATACCCCTCGCCATGCCAGCCTCGGGCGGGGATGCCGACGTCCAACTCCATGCTGTGGCTGGAGGCCGTCTGAAGCAGATGAAAGACGTGCAGCCGCACGGCCAAATACGCGTCATCCGCCTCGTCGCTCGCAATATCGAGCAGATCCACGTCAGTGCGCTCCCACAAGTGTCGCCATGTGCGTTCATGGGTTTGTAGAAGTGCATCAAAGCCGTCGGCCCGTGCGATGGCGGTGCGCGCGGCAGTTTCTGGATCCGCGATGGCGCGATCTCTGGAGGTATACAGCGCGATGATCTTCTCGACTTCAGTGCTGACGCCCGGCGTGACGTCAAGGACGACGTCGTAGCCAACACGTGCCGCTTCCTTGATCGGGCGCTTGTCGACGGCGACATCGAGCCCGCGTACGCTTACCTCAATCCGTGCGGCCTGTGCGATCCGCAGCTTCGACTGCGTCGTCTCGACCTGGAGCAGCATGGAGCTAGGTGCGATGGTGGCGGCGTCGCACTCGCGCAGATTCCTGCTTGCAAACGCTTTGTAGCGCGGCACGCCGGTATTGGCGACGTCGCCGTCCAGCATGGCGCGCACCGTGAGTCGGCCCGACCAGTTCTCCGAAGTGATGGTGACATGCTGGCCGGCGAGGTGCTTGGCGTCCATGTGCACGAACCGGCGCTCGGCGAGGCTGGTTTCCCGCCCGTGCGCGTCGCGTATCCGCAAGGTTCGCAAGTAAAGGCCGCGGCGCAGATCGAGCGTTAGCCGATACACAAGGATTTCGACGCGACGCAGGTCGAACCATTCTCCCCCGTCGATTCGGAACGTCAGTGGCAGCCAGTTGGGGAGGTTGACCAGGTCCTCGTTCTCGATCGGACGGCCATCGATCATCGTCGTGAGCCGGTTGTAGGCGCCGGCAAGATACGTGCCGGGATAGTACAGGTCATCAGCGCGTGCCTCGGCAGCCGCTCCGCGGGTCACGAAGTACCCGTTGCCGACGGCGAACAGGGTTTCGCGCCGACCCTCGAGGGCCGGATCGAAACCCTCATGGGCAAAGAGCCAGGGGTCCGGTCTAGCCTGCGCTGCTGGATGGCAGGTCTCTGTCCCTGGTTGCGCGATGAACGGGTCGAGCCGGTGCACATCCAGCCGAGCCGTGCGCCGTCGCGCCGGCCCATCATCCAGTTCCAGATCGATCTGGTTGAGGTCGGCGACAACGATATCGGCGCCAGCGTCTTTCAGAGCCGTCCCATGGCCGGTCCGGTCGATGCCGATGACAAGGCCGAAACCGCCGGCTCGTCCCGCGGCCACTCCGGCAATCGCGTCCTCGATGACGACGGTGCGCTCGGGCGAGGTCCCGAGGCGCCGCGCCGCCTCAAGAAACGTGTCCGGCGCCGGCTTCCCTCGCAGCCCCGACGTCGCGGCATCCTGTCCGTCGACGCGAGCATCGAACAGCCGGTCGAGCCGCGTGGCTTGCAGAACCTCTCGGCAGTTTCGGCTCGCCGAAACCACCGCCGTCTTGAGGCCGAGGGCGCGTAGACGCCGTATCAGCGCCACCGTGGACGGATAGATGTCTACCCCTTTGCTGCGCATCCGCTCCAGAAACAGACTGTCCTTTCGCTTGGCGAGGCCGTGGACGGTTTCGGCTTCAGGGTCGTCCGCTTCGCTGCCTTCCGCTATCTCCACAACTCGGGCGGACAGAAAGGCACGAATAGCCTCCTCGCGCGGACGCCCGTCGATGTAGTTGTGATAGTCTTGGAGCGTGAATGGCGCAAAGCTAACGCCGGTGCGGCGGGCGGCCCTTTCAAAGAAGGCATCGAAGGTTTGCTGCCACGCTTGGAAATGGATACGCGCGGTATCCGTAATCACGCCATCAAGATCGAAGGCTGCGGCATCAAATCGCGACGGAACAAGACCGGCCTTGCGAGATATCCCTGGGCTCGGCATCGGGCTTGTTTGCGAAGACATCACAGGTCCCTCAATAGCCGTTCAGCTTGAGTTTCGTCGCGCGCGCGTCCTGGCTCAGCTCAGACGGAGCGGCTTCGCTCTACATACCGTGCCGCGCCGAGTAGGCCTGCGTGAGGACGCAAGATCTGATCGATCGGTATCCCGTCCAGGTATGAGCTGAATCGTCCCTTTGCGACGAAAGCTCGGGTCAATGCTTCCACATCCCAAAATGGCCGCAGCCCGCGGCATAGACCGCCAGTGATGACAACCCCGCCACTGGTCAGAAGGGTCAGCGCGAGGCTGCCCGCCGTAGAGCCGAGAATGGATGAGAATATCCTTATTGCCTCACGACAGGTGGGGCACTGACCTGCTGCTGCGCGCGCCGAAACGTCTTTTGGATCGTGAACGTCGATGATCTGTCCGTTGATCTCGGCCAAAGTTGTCGCGATCAACAACAGCCCCGATCCGGAGAGCAACCGTTCAACTGACACATGCACATGCTGATCCTGAAGACGCGACAGGATTTCCGATTGCAGGCGGTCCGTTGGAGCGAAGGTGGCATGTCCGGCCTCACTCGGGAGGCCGACAAACGTACCCGCATTGTTCAGCAGAAAAGCGACACCAAGGCCGGTTCCGGGGCCAATCACGAGGGTAGGGTGCTCCGGATTGCGGGTTCCCGATTTCACCGAGGCGATCTCATCGGGCTGCAACGCAGCAACGGACAATGCTTGGGCGACAAGATCATTGATGACGATCAGCTTGCGCAAGCCGAGCCGCCTACGCACGTCCTCAATCGAGAATCGCCAAGGGCTGTTGCTGAACCATACTTGATCGCCGAATACGGGACCGGCTACACCAAGCACCGCCTCATCCACCCTCGGAGCATGAGACAGATAGTCCTCTGCTGCTTCAGCGAGGCTGGGATATTGAGCAGCAGGGAGCTTGCGTACGTCGCGGGGACACTTGCCCGGCTCCGCAATCGCAAACCTTGCGTTGGTTCCACCAATGTCGCCGACTAGCCGCATGGTGCTCAGCCTCCAGCGGTGATAACTTTCGACCTTTCTATCCCCAGGCGAGAAGGCTTGCGCCATGATACAGCAGCCGGAGATAGCCTCAAAGCCGATCGTTACGCTGACGCTGAGCCCGACCATCGATCTCGCGTTCCAGTCGAACGAGATCAGACCGATCCGTAAGAACCGGACGGTAGGACAGCGCACTGACGCTGGGGGGGGCGGCATCAATGTCGCGCGCGTGCTGAAGGAACTGGGCCTTGAGGCCTACGCTATCTACCTCTCCGGCGGCGCAACTGGACTCGTCCTGAACGAGCTCGTCGCGAAATTGGGCGTGCCGGGAAAATGCATCGAAGTAGCCGGCGGCACACGCATCAGTTTCACGGTCTTGGAAGAGATTTCGGGGCTGGAATATCGTTTCGTGAGCGAGGGCTCTGCCCTTGTTGAAGCAGAGTGGCAATCAGTCCTGTCCGAGTTTGGCGAATGCGATGCAGACTATGTCGTCGCGAGCGGCAGCTTGCCGCCCGGGGTTCCCATCGATTTTTACGCCCGCCTGGCCCGCATTGTGCGGAGTAACGGAGCACGCCTGATCCTTGACACGTCAGGGCCTGCACTCCACGCGGCGATATCGGCAGGAGGCATTTATCTCGCCAAGCCCAGTCTCGGGGAGTTCGAGGTTCTGACGCACCGAAAGATTGAATCCGCCGAGGAGCTTGCCGAGGCGGCAACATCTCTGGTGGCCAATGGCTCCGTCGAAAACCTTGCTGTGAGCATGGGGCGTGATGGTGCGTTGCTCGCGCATCCCTCAGGCACGTTGCGCCTGAGAGGCCCCAAGGTGAAAGCCGTGAGCGCCGTCGGGGCTGGCGACAGCTTCGTGGCGGCCATGACTTTCGCGCTCGCACGCCGACAGAGTGTCGAGGATGCATTCATGCTCGGCATGGCCGCCGGCGCCGCGGCCGTGCTGACCCATGGTACACAATTGTGCCGACGGGAGGATGTCGAGCGTCTCCATGCTGAAGTGGTGGCCGAGCGCGCGCGTATCCATGCAGCCACGTAGCGCGGTGAAAGCCCGCGGATGTTGGAGAACGTCAGTCTGCCTGGCAGCGCGACGTCGACCTCGCAAGTCGGTCCGAGCCCGCCGGACAACTCAAGGGGAGCTAGTGCGACAAGAGTACGGGAATTGCGATCCTCGCCTCAAAGACGTCTCGAGTCGCGCTACCGAGCATGAGCGTGCGCTCGAATCCGTGCGCGAATGCGCCCATCACAAGCAGACCTGCATCTGATTTCTGCGCATAGGCCAGAAGGGTTGCGCCGACGTTCAGGGCCTCACGATGGATGGTACTGAATTTGGCATTAACCTGCCAGCGCGCCAGATAGCGGCAGAGCGCGTCTCCAGAATGAGGTGTCGAAAACGGCTTGTCATCAATGACCGACACGACGAGCACCTCACGCGCTCCAACGAGAAGTGGCAAAGCGTCGTGAACTGCACGAACCGCCGAGCGTGTCCCGTCCCACGCAACGACAATCCGGTTTTCTGGGAGGGCAGGGGTGCCTGGTGGCACCAGGACAATTGGCCGACCACTCCCAAACAGGGCCGCCTCGACGAGGTCTTTGCGAGGCGAATCGAGTGGTCCGCGCACATCCATAATCAGGATATCACGCACCTGAGTACAATGGATGACGCGTTCGCGAAGTGACACGGACGGGTTTTCGGCCTGTAGAATGTCACATGGTACGTTTGCGTCTGCCGCCGCGGACTGAATGAGCTCCGCCGTTCGTGCCGCCCGTTCAATTGGTGATGTTTGCTTCCTGGGAGCGCTCCCGGCCTGCCGGATGTCCGGCTCAGGCGGCAAATCGGCGAGGTCGGCTTCGATCTCCGCGATCAATGCAGACAGACGCGCCCCGTACAGGCGAGCCAGGCCGATCGCATAACGCGCGCCGCCAGAGAGATCATCTTTGCCCGCCGACGGAGAAAGGAAAACGAGTATGTCCTTCATTTGGCCACCAATCCCCTCAAGAGGTCAGCGTTCAGCGCCTGCGCAGCAAGGCCCGTTTAGGAATTCGCTTCCTTTGCTCCGCAATCCTATTCCCTGTTTCAGGTGATCCCGGCTTACGTGGGGCCAACCAGACGTAACACATAGGATGACGAGACGTTCCAGATCAGAATCCCGCACCGCTCCAGCGAACAATCCATACAACCCGCAGTGTACGAGCCCGGCATAAAAATGCTAGAAGTGTCTGATAGAAACAGCGCGCAAGGTGTTGCTGACGAGATCAGAAAGCTTGATCGGCCCAGGGAGTCAGGGTCGAAAGCGAATTCGCGCGTGTTCGTAAGAAGCTGGTTCAAAGTCTTCCCTTGCTGCTTTGAAGGGTAAGTTTCCCTATGTGAGCATCGTGCCCGAATGGGCCGCATGCATAGAGGAGCAATCGCTCATGCGTCTTCGACGGGCAAAAATCGTGGCAACCGTTGGTCCTGCCAGCGCTTCGCCGGAGATGCTTAAGGAGCTGTTTGTTGCCGGTGTGGACACATTCCGTCTCAACTTCAGCCACGGAACCCGGGAAGATCATGCACGTGTCCATGCCGCTATCCGTGCGCTCGAGCAGGAGCTGCAGCGACCGATCGGCATTCTGATGGATCTTCAGGGCCCGAAAATCCGCATTGGGACGTTGCGCGATCAGAAGCTCATGGTCCGACCCGGCGAGTCCATTCGATTTGTTCGCTCCGGATCGGAAGGGGATAGCCGGGCCATACCGTTGCCGCACCCGGAAATCTTTGCAGCCCTTGCGCCCGGCGACGATCTCTTGATCGACGACGGCAGAGTACGCGTTCGCGCGACTGGCCTGGGCAATGACGAGATCGAGGCCGAAGTGATTGTTGGTGGAGCGATCTCGAACCACAAGGGCGTCAATTTGCCCGGAACGGTTCTGGATCTGTCGCCCCTCACCACCAAGGACCGTGCCGATCTGGAATTCGGCTTGCGCCTTGGCGTGGACTGGGTGGCTCTTTCGTTTGTGCAGAAACCGTCGGACATGATCGAAGCCCGAACTCTGATCGGCGACCGCGCGGGGCTCATGGCGAAGATCGAAAAACCCGCCGCACTCGAGCGGATCGACGACATCATCCAGATGTCGGACGCGATCATGGTCGCGCGCGGCGATCTCGGGGTCGAGATTCCACACGAGGAGGTACCCGGCCGCCAGAAGGAACTGGTGCGTGCGTGCAGGCTGGCCGTCAAACCGGTGATTGTTGCCACTCAAATGCTCGATTCCATGGTGGCAGCCCCGACGCCCACACGCGCCGAGGCGTCAGACGTCGCGACCGCAATCTACGACGGCGCGGATGCCGTGATGTTGTCGGCGGAGTCGGCCACGGGCCAGTACCCGCGCGAAGCCGTCGAAATGATGGACCGCATCATCCGCAGCACGGAGCAGCACAAGATGTATCGCTCGATCATCGAAGCAACCCAGCCCGATGAGGAGCAGACCCTGCCGCATGCGGTTGCCGCGGCGGCGGCCGACTTGGCGTCGGCGATCCGTGCGGCAGCCATCGTCGCCTATACCGCAAGCGGGACAACGGCCGCACGTGTCGCGCGGAAGCGACCCAGGGTGCGGATTTTGGCCACCACGACGAGCGTAGAAGTGTCCCGTCGTCTTTGCCTGTTGTGGGGTGCACACAGCGCGCTTTCCGAGCACGTGCAAAACTACGAAGACATGGTGAGCCGCGCGACCGAGCTTGCGAAACGGGAAGGGTTCGCCAGCACCGGCGATACTTTGGTGGTCGTTGCCGGAATACCGTTAGGGCAGGGCGGGACGACCAACAATCTGCGCGTCGTTTCGGTTTCCTGATTCCGAGACAGCGGGTAGAGCCACGCCGTTCAGACGGCGGTTCGCATCACGCGGCCCGCGTGCCGATCTTCCGCGACTCGGCGCGCAACTGCCGGCGCAAGATCTTGCCGATATTGTTCTTCGGCAGTTCGGTCCTGAACTCCACCAGTCGCGGTCGGATCCAAGCTGGGGCCTGGTCAAGGTCATGCTCTTGCCGGCTGCGAGCGCCGTATTGAACGGCGTTGCGCCCGGCAGCGAGTAGGCTGGCACCGCCAATTCGTTGACTTGTAGATGTTGACTTCTTCATTCAGGCTCAACGGCATGTCGGAGAATGATCATGGCGGTTTGGTCCCGTGCTGCCGAGCTTGCTGACCGGACGCCCCCGTTCCGAAACCGCTACGTCGACTTCCTGCGGGCTATATCAATGCTGGTGGTCACTGTGGGGCACTGGCTGGCTGCCGCGCCCTATTTCGACGCAACCAACACCTTGACGACCGCCCACATCCTGACGGTCGCTCCTTGGACCGCTTGGCTCACATGGATCGTGCAGGTCATGCCGATCTTCTTCATGGTCGGTGGATATGCGAACGGCATCAGCTGGCGTGCCGCGCGGCGGGACGACAAGTCATATGCAGAATGGATTGAAGGCCGGTTGCGCCGTCTGGTGTGGCCAATACTCCCACTGCTCGCCGTTTGGGTGGCGATCGTTGCAATTGAATACGCCCGCGGCGTGCGGCCGGAACTGATCAGCTATGGTTCGCAGGTGGCGTTCATACCACTCTGGTTCCTCGCGGTGTACATCGGGATTGTTCTGCTCGTGCCAGTCACGGAGGCTGCGTGGACTCGATTTGGGATGAGATCGTTCTGGGCTTTGACAGCTGCAGCGACCGCTGTCGATGTCATGTACTTTGTCGTCGGTTTGCGCTGGCTTGGCTTCGCCAACTATCTGTTCGTCTGGGGTGCAATCTCCGTGCTCGGGTATGCGTGGCTCGACGGGCGGTTTTCCGAGCGCTGGACGCTGCTTGTCGTGTCCGCCTTCGGCTTTGCCGTGCTGCTCTTGCTGGTACACGTCGGGCCCTATCCCGTCTCAATGATTGGTGTCCCCGGCGATCCGGTCAGCACCACGACACCGCCGAAGGTGACGCTGATAGCGCTCGCAACAGTGCAGGCCGGGTTGCTGCTTGCTGCGCAAGCATCCGCGCGTCGCTGGCTCGCTGGCCGCGTCGCGTGGACGGCAACCGTGGCGATGAACGGCAACATCATGACGATGTTCATCTGGCACCTGACGGCGACGACCCTTGTGGTCCTCGCAGCCTATCTCGCCGGTGGCTTCGGTCTGCGGCTTGAGCCGGGAAGCCCTGAGTGGTGGTGGTCGCGGTTCCCCTGGCTCGCAGCTAATGCGATGGCTCTCATTCCTCTTGTTGTGGCTTTCGGACGCTTTGAGCGGCCGCGCGCGACCGGAGGCACACCGGCACCCGCATGGCGCTACGTGCTCGGCGCACTCGTGACCGGCATTGGCCTTGCACTGCTTGCGGCACAGGGAGTTGGTGGATATGGGCGTTTTGGGCTGAACGTGTGGGGTCTCACGTTCGCTCTCATGGGCATCGGCCTTATCGCAAGCCGGATCGGTGCGCCGCGCGGTGTAGTCTAGTGATGAATGTCGCCGATGAGCAACAGGATCACGCGGTTTCGGGCGGAACGGAATTAAATTCCAAGCGTTCTTGCGTGAGCGGCCTTGCGCCTGAGCAAGGGCGGGCTGTCAGCTATCAAATTGTTTGCCCTTTCGTCGCTCACGCAAACTAGGGCCTGTTGGGATTCATCGGGAATTTATCACGGCGGCGGCGAGATGGAGCATGGCAGCGAAGCTTTGATCGGTCTTGTCGGCGCGCATCGCGATGCGCTTGAATTCCTTGAGCTTGCAGAA
>JAEWFG010000289.1 GCA_023388935.1 Pseudomonadota bacterium
CCAGGACCTGGCACAATGATCGGCCCCGCAATCGTATTCGGGTGGTGCGCCGCAATGGATGCTGCAGGAGCGTTACGCAAGTTTCTCACCGAATGACGCGCCGGCTGCGGCAGAGGAGGGCTCCCGCCGTTCTTCGTGGATGAACCTATCCACCCGGCACCGGCACAAAGACGGGAGACAGCCCCCGACCCGCGGACATTCGATGAGATCGCTTGCCTTCTTCTGCCTGCTCGTCCTCGGCACCTGCGCATATGCGGCCGCACCCGAGCAGCACTACCTCGACCTGCGCGATCGCTACATCGTAAAATTCTCGAAAGCCGCGGAGAACGACGAGACCATCAAGCAGCACGATGCGGCGCTCAAGGAGCTGACAGGCGTGCTGCGTGGCCTGGTGGGCCCCGTCACGATCGAGGGGCTGCCGGCAGACGGCAAGTCGAATGTCGACACGCTTTTCAAGGGTGATACAGGCTTCGGCCACCTCGATGGGCTTGGTTTCGCCTCGGAAGGCGACAAGACACAAGCCGTGGTGACCACCGCCGCGCTGCTCAAGCACTGGCTTCGTGAGCACCGCGACGACGGCATGCCGCAAGAGGTCGGCGCCGCGTTCAAGTCGGACCGCTTCTACTACCAAGCGATCCAGGACGCCGCCTTCGCCAAGTACGCGGAGCTACCGATCGCAAAGCCCGCATCCGCGAGTACGGCGGTCGCCGTGCTCGGCGTGCGCGGCAATGGCGATCTGAAGGGACCGCCGCATGAAATCGACGTCGTCGCGATCCAGGGGGATAAAGTCTTCTTCCTCGCCGTAACCGACGCCGTGAAGACGGCAGAGATCCCGGCCTGCGAAAAAGTCTGGAAGCAGATGATGGCCAGGAAGGCCCCGCAGGACGCCATGGCCCGTGAAGACCAGGCGATGGGCGCCTACACAAAGTGTTTCGCCAAGGAAGCGCCGAGCCAGAGCTGGTATGCGGCGGCCGCCAGGAAGGCTCAGAGCCAGTTGGAGCTGCTGCCGCTGCGCTAGTAGCGCACTACCGCCAACGCTATTGATCGTTCAAGAGATCGTCCCAAATCCTCTTGCTCTCGTTCTGATAGTCTGCAATCGCCTGCGCAAGCTCCCGAAGCTGCTGGCCTTTCAAAATTTCGGAAGGCAAGAGCGGGTCACGCATGACGTGACTGATAAGCTCCCGGCCAACCAAAAGAGATTCGCGAGCCGCGGCTTCGGGACGGAGCTCCTGCAAGCGCCGCTGGCCGTCCTTTGCGCGCGCCAGAAGCCTCTCGTAATTTCGTCGCAGGACGGGGACGTTCCATAGCCCCAGAATCTCAGCCGTTTGTCGCTCGCAGAAGTCTCGCGCGACGAACAATTCGGCGCCCTTCGCGAGGCCGAGTTCGCTCAGTTGTACACGCAACGACGCAGCTCCTCCCGCCAAATTGTTCGGCCGAAGATAAAGACCTTGCTTCCACTTCTGGAGACCGCGCAACAACAGCGCGCGCTGATGTCTGCGCAAACTCGTCTTGTCTGAGCGGTCCGTCGTGCCATCGTGGACAACAATCCAATCCCCACGCCACGGAACTATCCACGCAACGCGCTCACGCCAGTTTTCAATTTCGAGCTGCAGGCGATTGCCCTGGGTGTTGAGAGAATATGAGGCGCGCTCATGCTTCTCGATTTTCTCCTGCTGCGCCAGGCGCGTAAGCGCCACCCGGATCGTGGCGTCGCTGTATCCCATGATCGAACCTGCGCGACACAGCTCCTGCGCCGACCTCCGCCGATGGGACGTGGCGGCAAGCATATCAAGGACCAGGATGGCAGCGCTCGGCATCTTTGATGTCATGCGGAAGATATGGCGCACTTGACAGTCACAGCGCAATATTACACGATTTGATCGAAATAGACAAAAGTTGAAATGGAGCTAACATGCAGGGACGAAGCGGGGTCCGGATCGAGCGGGAAGGCGCCATCACCACGATCATCATGGATCGACCCGATCGTAGGAACGCGGTCGATGGTCCGATGGCCTCAGAGCTTCGAAAGGCCTTCCGAGAATTTGAGGCGGACGATAGCCAAAAGGTCGCCGTCCTCTGGGGGGAGCACGGTGTCTTTTGCGCGGGAGCCGACTTGACGGCCGTAAATGATCCCGCTCGCACACACGAACTGGACATGGACGGTGGAGGAGATGGCCCAATGGGGCCGTCACGTATGAACCTCTCAAAGCCGCTGATTGCTGCCGTGGCAGGTTACGCTGTCGCGGGAGGGCTTGAACTATCGCTCCTTGCAGATATGCGCGTGGCAGAGGAAGGCGCGACCTTTGGCGTGTTCTGCCGCCGATGGGGGGTACCTCTGATCGACGGGGGAACGGTGAGATTGCCGCGCATTATCGGGATTGGCCGGGCACTTGACATGATCCTGACGGGCCGCCCCGTGGGGGCGCAGGAAGCTCTCGCCATGGGGTTAGCCAACCGGGTGGTGCCGAACGGGCAGTCTCGACCTGCCGCGGAGCAGCTGGCACGAGAGATCGCCTCATTTCCACAAGGATGCATGAAAGCCGATCGCCGCTCGGCATACATGCAGTGGGACCTCCCGTTAGCCGATGCAATTCGGCAAGAAGGCCGCTGGGGTGCGCCGATCGTCGCGCTTGAGGGCAAAGCGGGCGCCAAACGGTTCGAAAACGGAGCGGGCCGCCATGGCCAGTTCGGCGAGTAAAGGACTGAGCATGTCTCACAGCGGAGCAACTTATCTCGAACTCATTGAACGCGGCGCGCGTCAGAATGCCGACCGCATCGCCGTCATTTTTGGTGATGAGCAGCAGACATTCGCTGAAGTGAATGCGCGCGCCAACCAATTCGCGCACGCTTTCGCATCATTGGGTGCGAGCCCGCGTACGCGCGTAGCTCTACTTGTCAACAACGGCCTCCTAAGCATCCCGCTGGATTTCGGCTGTGTGAAGGCGGGCGTCAACCGTGTGCCGTTGAATTCGCGCCTGTCCGCTCAAGAGCACGTACGGATGCTCCAGGATTCGCAATGCTCGGTCTTGATATTCGGTCCTGATCTCGTTGAGCGCGCAACGGAAATAAGCGCAGCGCTCCCGGACTTGCGCTGCTTTGGACTCGGTACGGAAATCACTCAGGGGGGAGACTTTCTCTCGGTCGCCGGACAGCAGCCAACCGAGGCTCCGCAAACCGTCATTGAACCACATGACATCGTTCTGACGCTCTATACGTCGGGCACTACGGGCGTTCTGAAGGCGGCGCAACACACGCAGGCCTCGTACGCAGGAATCTGTAGAAACGTTCTCCTCAATTTGTTTCCGGTCCTGCCGACGGATTCGATGCTTCACGCCGCTTCGATGATCCACGCCAGCGGCACCTTCGTTCTTCCATTCTGGCTACGAGGCGCAAAAACGGTCGTTCTCCCCGGCTTTGCACCCGCCGCCTTCTTGGAGGCAATCGAACGGCACCGTGTTACTGCAGTGAATCTTGTCCCGACGATGCTGCAGATGTTGCTCGAATCTCCTGATCTCGAGAACCGCGATCTTTCCTCGATCGAGAGGATCATCTACGGCGCTTCTCCGATGCCTCGCTCGGTCATCAATCGCGCGATCGCCAAGTTTGGGCAGGGCCGTTTCTGGCAGTATTACGGTCAGACTGAAGCGCCCCTGTGTCTTACGGTGCTGCGACCCGAAGATCATCACGGGGATCTGCTTGGCGCCTGCGGCCGCCCCGCGCTGGATGTTGAAATCCGTCTGGTCGATGAGCAGGGCAGGGACGTACGGCCCGGCGAGCCGGGCGAAATTGTCGTCCGCGGCCCAATGACCGTGGCTGGATATTTCAACGCACCATCTTTGACGTCGGAGACGTTCCGCGAAGATGGCTGGGTTCACACCAGAGACGTTGGCGTCTTCGACGAAGGAGGTTTTTTGCATCTCCGCGATCGCACGTCAGACATGATCATCTCGGGTGGATACAACGTTTATCCCCGGGAGGTCGAAGACGCCTTATTGACGCATCCCGCCGTGCTTGAATGCGCCGTTGTCGGCGCGCCCGACGAAAAATGGGTCGAAGCAGTCACGGCATTCGTCATTCTACGGCCGGGCCAAGCCGCACAGGAGTCGGAGCTCATCGCTTTCGCAAGTTCGAAAATCGCTTCCTACAAGAAGCCACATCGGATTGTCTTCACACAGGACATCCCAAAGACCGCTGTAGGCAAGCTGGACCGCAAGGTTCTGCGGAACCGGTTGAAGCAGACGCCCGCCTCCTAGGAACCAGCTTTATCGCGATTCACAACAGCCCGCTTCCGCCAAGGTTCCAGCCTCGGCCGCCTTCGCCAAATATCTCATGGCCTGTCGGCGTGACCACGACCGTATCCTCGAGCTTGATGAAGCCGCGCCGGGGGTGCTTCATCGTGGTCTCGACCGACACCACCATGCCGGGCTCGAGCGGCAGCCGGGCATCGACATCGTCATAGGGAACCGGACCTTTGGCGGTCAGGCGAGGGGCCTCGTGGCTGACGAGGCCCATGCCGTGGGCCAGGAAATCGGTGCAGTTGCGCTGAGTGATCTGGGCAAGCTGCCGCTCGGCCGCGACGTAGATATCACCACCGATGGCGCCGGGCCGGACTGCGGCAAAGGCGGCGCGCTGGACCGCCTCGATCTCGGCCAGACAATCCTTCAACTCGGCATCCGGCTCGCCCAGCACGGCCATGCGCGCGAGGTCACCGATGTAGCCGTGATAATTGCCGCCGGAGTCCAGCGACAGCACGTCGCCTTGCTCCCAGCGCTGCGCCGACGGCGCCCGGTTGTGGCTGCTGCCACAGGCCAGCAGGCAGTATTCGAAGGTCAGGCCGCGATTGACTTCTGCCACCCGCAGTGCGTCGCTCAATTGCTGCTTGGTGGTGCCCGGGCCATGCCCGGCGATCACCTCCAGCATGGATGCGATGACGAGTTCGGACGCCGTCTTCAGCTTGGCCAGCTCATCCGCCGACTTGACCGCTCGCAGCCGCTCCAGCACCAGCAGCGCGTCCTTGAGCTCGACGCCGGGCAGGGCGTCCGCGAGCGCCCGGCCTGCATCCATCGGCAGGAACGCCATCTCGACCCCGACCCGCTTCAGTGGCACGCCGGCGTCCCGGATCAGGCCTACGGCCCGCGTGACGGCATCGACCGAGCCGCTCGACTCGGTCCGGACCTGCGGCACCCAAAGCGGTGCCACGGCACGCTGATGGGTCTCCAGCCGGTGGCCGACATAGACGGCTTTCTCGGGCGCGCCCTTGGGATAGATCAGGACCGGCAGGTACCGGCTGACGCCCATGGCATCCATGTAGTCGAAGAAGATCGCGCGCTCGGCCTCCAGCAGGTATTGCACATTGTGCTTGGACGTCACGACCAGGACATCGAGGCCGGCGACCTCCATCAGGTGGTCGAGCTTGGCGGCGTCGAATGGAATGACGCGCGAGCCAGCCGCGCGTGTGGTGCTCTCCTGCATGACGAACCTCCCAACGCTGATGCGGCTTCAGCCGCTGCGCCGGTTTGCCTGATGCTTGTTGGCGTCAGGCGTGAGCCGGGAGCGATGCGACTTGAGCCGCTTGTCGAAGTTCACATTCGGGCCTGAATATAGCCAACATTCTGCGCACGTCGGTCCCTTGAGGGGGGCGACATTTGTGGGGCGAGCCTTGACTGGGTGCAAACTACGCGTCCCTGCGCCGCTGATCGCGGGTAGGCCTTTTGGCATCAGTGCCAGTCGCCCGATCAATCAATGCGACATCGCCTACGACGATCTCGCTTTTTTCGAACACGCCCCCGCGTTCTGCTCAGGAGAGTGGTTCGACCTTGTCAGACATTTGGTGGAGTAGCGCGAACGCGCCTACGACGCGCAATGCTCTCGCCATAGATGTTCGCCGCGAGTTCAGCCTGCTCCACTTTTTCCCGCAGGGAGATCAGCTCTGACAACTCGCGAAGCAGAACGTCTTGGGGGATCGGCTGCGCATCCCTTGCCACACCATCAAACATAGCCATGGGCGGACCCTCCGTTGAAACTACGACAGTGATCATGGTGCTTTCGGTCATGCTGCTTGTCGCGACTAACTTTGTCAAAATGACGCAGGCAATCAATTTTTCGGTACCACGGGGCGCGACAAGGAAACGTTACCAGCAAAGAGACGAACCTGAAACAAACCTGAGGTACCAATTCAAGTCGGTCCCCACCAACTTTTGGGCCCTCACATGAGTGATTTCACCGTACCGGCCCTTTTGGACCAAGTGAGAGAAGCTCGTCACATCAGGTCCCGCTTGGCCGCACTGCACAAAATGGAACGCCGTCTGGTTCAGATTTCGGAGGCGTTGCAGGAGCTTGCATCAAGTCCCGTCTGGATCGAACTCTATAAATCCGAAAACGCGAACTAGTTACGATTGCGCGCATCGGTTGCGTCGCGTCATGGCTATTCCGGGACCGGGCCGGAAAGGCTCGCCGGTCCGCACCGCGCGATCGGCGCGTCCGGTGGACGGCGGAGGAGCGGCCGTTCCGAACGCATCTGAGATGACGAAAGATCAGGTCGAGAGGTGAAGGCGTCGGTCGAGGCCGCGCGTGCGAGTTTTTGCGATCTGCCTTGCCTAAAGCGTGATCCGGAAAAGCGCACAGCGGTTTTCCCTCGCGACAAACGCGGAACACGTTTGCGCAGAGATCACGCTTAAGCAATAGCCTAAAGCGCGATGAGGATTCATCCCAATCTCATCGCGCCTCAAGCGCTCGTCAACGGCGAGAGCCGCTGAACGCACGCTCCACGCGGTCGCATTGAACGTTCAGTAAAATCATCTGCTAAACAAGGCCGCGACGCCGACCAAGCCTGAGACAAGGACACTGATGGCGGCTGTCGTCTAACGGCCGAAATCGCATCGTCGCGGAGCTCCTATAACTGCAGTTTGATTCATCAGGTGCGATGTGGGTCCGCACGCTGATGATGTTTTCATCGAGCCCGGCAGAAATCGGCTTGACGCTCTCCAGAATTTAGTAATATGTTTATTATTACAAAAAAGATAAACATCGCGCATCGAGCCGATGTTTGGGAGGAGTTCAGCCGTCCGGACCCGGTTTCCGGAAATGCTCTGTCTCGCTTTCCATCATCGCTCACCAACTCGATTTCAGGGTCTCGGCGTCGTTCCGCCAAGGCGGGCCGAGCGAGTTATGTGCTGCAACGATAGAGAGGAAACGGACATGCGAAGATTGAAGTGGCTACGCAGTGCGGCGGCGTCTGCGGTCCTTGCGGCCGCCGCGCTTGGGGGCCTCGGCGGCGGCGAAGCCGCAGCTCAGGGCAAGCAGCTCACGCTGTGCTGGGCGGCGTGGGATCCGGCCAATGCGCTGGTGGAATTGGGCAAGGACTTCACGAAGCAATCCGGCATCGAGATGAAATACGAGTTCGTCCCGTGGACGAGCTATGCCGATCGCTTCCTCAATGAGCTCAATTCGCACGGCAAGCTCTGCGACCTGATCATCGGCGACAGCCAGTGGATCGGAGGCGCCGCCGAGAACAAGTGGTACGTCAAGCTCAACGACTTCTTCGACAAGGAGAAGATCTCGATGGACGATTTCGTCCCGGCGACTGTCGTGGGTTATTCGCAGTGGCCGAAGAACTCGCCGAACTATTGGGCACTGCCGGCCATGGCCGACGCCGTTGGCTGGACTTACCGCAAGGACTGGTTCTCGCGGCCGGACATTCAAACTGCGTTCAAGGCCAAATACGGCCGCGATCTGGCGCCGCCCAAAACCTATGACGAGTTGAAGCAGATCGCGGAGTTCTTCCAGGGTCGCGAGATCGACGGCAAGAAGGTCTATGGCGCCTACATCTTCACCGAGCGCGGCTCGGAAGGCATCACCATGGGCGTCACCAACGTTCTCTACAATTACGGCTTCAGCTACGACAATCCGAAAAAGCCGTATCAGATGCAGGGCTTCGTCAACTCAGCTGACGCGGCCAAGGGGCTCGAGTTCTATAAGGAGCTCTACAAGTGCTGCACGGCGCCGGGCATGACCAACGCCTACATGCAGGAGGGGCTGGATGCCTTCAAGTCCGGCCAGGTGGCGATGCAGATGAACTGGTTCGCCTTCTTCCCCGGCCTCTATAAGGATCCGAATGTCGGCGGCGACAAGATCGGATTCTTCGTCAACCCGGCCGGACCGAAAGGGCACTTCACCCAGCTCGGCGGACAGGGCATCTCGGTCGTGGCAACCTCCGACCGCAAGGACGACGCGCTTTCCTACATCAAATGGTTCGCGCAGCCCGCCGTGCAGCAGAAGTGGTGGCAGCTCGGCGGCTACTCGGCCCTGAAGGCCGTGGTCGATGCACCCGACTTCCCGAAGAGCGCGGCGTTCGCCCCGCAATTCCTGGAGTCGATGGGCATCGTCAAGGATTTCTGGGCCGAGCCGTCCTACGCGCAACTGCTGCTCGACATGCAGAAGCGCGTGCATGACTACGTCGTCGCCGACAAGGGCACGTCGCAGCAAGCCCTCGATCTCCTGGTCAAGGACTGGACCAAGGTGTTCAAGGAGCAGGGCAAGCAGGTCGCCTCGCAATAACACGGGTACGCCATCAACCGAACCGGTTTCCCTGGGGAGTGCCTCGGGGAAACCAGGCCAGCCAGCCGACGGACAAGATGACGACGATCTTTCAACCTGATCATGCTACGATTGCCGGCGTGAGCGAGCCCGCCAAATCCCTCGGCACGCGCCGGGTCCGCGGCCTGTCGGACCGGACCATCGCCTGGCTGTTCGTTGCGCCGACGATCGCGCTGCTGCTCGCGATCAACATCTTTCCGCTGGTGTGGATGATCCGGCTGTCCTTCACCAGCCTCAACCTCAGCATGTCCTATCTGCCGCTGCGGTTCGTCGGGCTCGACAATTTCAGCGACATCCTTACCGACGAGGACGTCTGGTTCCGGCTCCAGACCACGGCGCAATTCGTGATCTGGTCGGTGGCGCTCCAGGTGGTCATCGGGTATGGCCTGGCGCTCCTGATCAACCGTCAGTTTCGCGGCCACAGCTTCTGGACCACGATCATCCTCTTGCCGATGATGCTGTCACCCGCGGTCGTCGGCAATTTCTGGACGCTGCTGCTGCAGCCACAGATCGGGCCGTTCAACTACCTGATCAGCCTGTTCACAGGGGTGCCGCCGAGTTCGTTCAGCATGACGGGACAGGTCTCGCTTGCGCCCTGGACCATCGTTCTGGTCGACACCTGGATGTGGGCGCCCTACGTCATGCTGATCTGCCTTGCCGGGCTTCGCTCCATTCCCGACTACATCTACGAGGCGGCCGAAGTCGACCGCGCCTCGGCCTGGCGCCAATTCTGGTCGATTACGCTGCCGATGACCGTGCCGTTCCTGATGCTCGCGGTGCTGTTCCGCGCGATCGAGAACTTCAAGATGTTCGACATGGTCAATCTCCTGACGTCCGGAGGCCCGGGCTCGACCACCGAACTCGTGTCGATCACGCTCAAGCGCGCCGCGTTCGAAAAATGGCGTACCGGTTATTCCTCGGCGCTCGCCATCATCCTGTTCGTGACCGTGTTCGGTGCGGCCAACATCTACGTCAAAGCGCTCAACAGGGTGAAGCAACGATGACCGATGCCGTTGCCAGATCAACCGCTCATTCCATCGTCGAATCTTCGCCGCGCGGAAAAGTCGTGGCCGGCGGCTTTGTCATTCTCTACGCCGTGATCACGATCCTTCCGCTGCTCTGGATCCTCGCAACCGCATTCAAGTCGCAAAGCGACGCGATTGCCTACCCGCCCAAGGTTCTCTTCGAGCCGACCCTCGAAGGCTACGTAAACCTGTTTACCGTCCGCACCCGCCAGACGCCGGAGTTCATCGCCAAGCTGCCACCGCCGGAGACGTGGTACGACAAGCTCGTGCGCCAGCACGACATGGTGATTGCCGGACCATCGAAGGTCGTGCCGCGCTTCGTCAATTCGCTGATCATCGGGTTCGGTTCGACGTTCCTGGCCGTCTTCCTCGGTACGCTCGCGGCCTACGCATTCTCCCGCTTCCGCATTCCGTTGGCCGATGATCTCCTGTTCTTCATCCTGTCGACGCGCATGATGCCGCCGGTCGCGGTCGCGATCCCGATCTATCTGATGTACCGGCAACTCAACCTGACCGACACCAGGCTCGGCATGATCCTGCTCTACACTGCCGTGAACGTCTCGCTCGCTGTCTGGCTGCTCAAGGGGTTCATCGACGAGATCCCGCGCGAGTATGAGGAGGCGGCTCTGGTCGATGGCTATACGCGGCTGCAGGCCCTGCGCAAGGTGGTTTTGCCGCAGGCCGTCACGGGTATAGCGGCAACCGCGATCTTCTGCCTGATCTTCTCGTGGAACGAATATGCCTTCGCGGTTCTCCTGACGAGCGGTGAGGCGCAGACGATGCCGCCCTTCATCCCCTTCATCATCGGCGAGGGCGGGCAGGATTGGCCGGCCGTTGCTGCCGCAACGACGCTGTTCGTGGTCCCGATCGTCCTGTTCACCGTGTTGTTGCGCAAGCACCTGTTGCGCGGCATCACCTTCGGAGCTGTGCGCAAATGAGCGGTCCTGCGCTTGCCAAAGGCGGAGTGTCCCGCTGGTTCCGTCGCGGACCCTGGGAGGCGGTCGCGATGACCCTGATCGGGGGCGGCATCATCATGCTGGTGCAGCCGTGGTCGATTGATCTTTACAGCTATTCCTTCGTAACGATCCTCGCCGGCACGGTTGGCTACGTCATCGTCAGCCATTTTCCGGAGTAGGGCGGCAGCCATGGCCCAAATCCGCGTCGAAAACCTGCGCAAGTCGTTCGATCAGTTCGCGGCCGTGCAAGGCTCGAACTTCACCATCGACGACGGCACCTTTTTTGCGATGCTCGGGCCCTCCGGTTGCGGCAAGACCACCACCTTGCGGATGATTGCGGGCCTCGAACTGCCGACCGAGGGAAAAATCCTGCTCGATGGCGAGGACGTGACGTTCCGCCGTGCCGCCGCCCGCGACATCGCCTTCGTCTTCCAGCTCTTCGCGCTCTATCCGCACATGAATGTCGCAGACAACATCGGCTTTCCCTTGAAGTGCCAGGGTATGGGCCGCCGTGACGTTCGCGAGCTGGTCCAGGAAACCGCGCGGCTCCTGCGGATCGAACATCTCCTGTCGAGCAAGACGTCCAAACTGTCGGGTGGCGACCGGCAGCGCGTCGCACTCGGGCGCGCCATGGTGAGACGGCCGAAGGCCTTCCTGATGGACGAGCCGTTGGGCGCGCTCGACGCCGAGTTCCGTCATCTGATGTGCAGCGAGCTTCGCGATCTGCACGACCGCATTGGGGCGACCACGGTCTACGTGACGCACGATCAGCTCGAGGCGATGTCGATGGCGGATCAGATCGCCGTCATGAACGGGGGACGTGTCGAACAGATCGGCTCGCCGCAGGAGATCTACGACCGGCCCGCGACGATGTTTGTGGCCGACTTCATCGGCTCGCCGCCCATGAATTTTCTGCGCTTCGAGAGCGGCCTGCGCTCCGGCGATCGAGCGATCAGCTTCCATGACGCTCCGATCGCGGTGCCGGAGATTTGCGAGGATCGCGCGCGCGCACTGCTGGCGCTCGGAATCCGGCCGGAGCACATCCGATTCGCCGATGCGGCTCCGCTCCGCGGCGAGGTGTTCGGCGCCGAATATCTCGGCACCACGCAGATCGTCACCGTGAACACGCAACACGGGCGCATCGCGGCGCGGCTGCCCTCCAGCGCGTCGGTGCGGATCGGTGAGACGGTGGGTCTTGAATTCCACTCCGAGAGGCTCGCGCTGTTCGATGTCGGCAGCGGCCTTGCTATTCGAACCGCCAATGGGGGGAGGGTGCGCCATGGCTGACGTCGCCTTACGCAACATCAGCAAGCGTTTCGGCACGACGGAGGCGGTGTGCGAGCTCTCGCTGACGGTGAACGATGGAGAATTCCTGGTTCTGCTTGGGCCGAGCGGCGCCGGCAAGACCACGACATTGCGGCTGATTACCGGGCTCGAGACCCCCGACGCCGGCTCGGTCATGATCGACGGCCGCGACGTGACGCATGATCCGCCTGGATCGCGCGATATCGCGTTCGTCTTTCAGCAGTATTCGCTGTATCCGCACCTCTCGGTCTATGACAATCTTGCGTTCCCACTGCGCTCTCCCGCGCGGCGCGTGCCGGAGCCGGTGATCCGCAAGCGCGTCGAGCAGACGGCGGAGCTGTTGCATATTGCAAGCAAGCTGAACAACCGTGCGACCCGCCTGTCCGGCGGCGAAATGCAGCGGGTGGCGATCGGCCGCGCGCTGGTTCGCGATCCCTCGATCTACCTGATGGACGAGCCGCTCTCGTCGCTGGATGCGAAGCTTCGTGCCGAGCTTCGTCTCGAGCTCAAGCGGATCCAGCTCGAGCTTGGCGCGACCATTCTCTACGTGACCCACGACCAGGTCGAGGCTATGACCATGGCCTCCCGGATCGGCGTGATCAGGGACGGCCAGCTTCTTCAGTGTGGCACGCCACGCGAGATCTACGAAAGCCCCTCCAGCAACTATGTCGCCTCGCGCCTCGGCACGCCCCAGATCAACTTCCTTCCGGCCCGCCTGTTGTCCGACGTACCGGTACCGCCGGGGACGGAGACTGTCGGCATCCGCACCGAACACCTGCAGATCGTTGCGCGCAACGGGGGAGGGATGGTTGGCCGGGTGCACCGCGTCGAGCACCTCGGCGAGCAGAATCACGTTCACCTGGACTATAAGGGCGAGATGCTGGTGACGCTTGCAGATCCGCATCAGCCGCTTCAGTCCGGCCAGGAGGTAGAACTGCGTCTGCTGCATCCGCTCTATTTCGATCGCGCAGGCCAACGCATCCCGGCGATGGTTCACTAGAGGATCAACTCGATGTCGCTTCAACCCGAGAGCTTCAGATCGCTGGTCAAGGTGGCCGCAGAGCGGATCATCGCGAGCGCACCGGAGCTCACGACGCTGGATCAGGCGATCGGCGACGGCGACCACGGAACAAACATGAAGCGGGGCTTCGAGGCCGTGCTCGGCAAGCTCGATGCCATCTCGGCACAGCCGTTGGACGAGGCGCTGAAGATGATCGGCAAAACCCTCGTGATGACGGTTGGAGGCGCCTCCGGGCCGCTCTACGGCAGCTTCTTTCTGGCCGCGGGCGACGCGCTCTCGCACGACAAGCAATTGCCGGAGGATCTTGCCGATGTTTTCGGCAGCGGCGTGAACGCGGTGAGTGCGCGAGGCCGCTCGCAGGCCGGCGAAAAGACCATGCTCGACGTGCTCGTTCCGGTCCTGGAAACACTGAAGACATCGGCCGGCCAGCCGGATCTGATCGCGCAGGTCCGAACCACTGCGGCCGAAGCAGTCGAGCGGACTGCGCCGATGCAGGCGACCAAGGGGCGGGCGTCGTTCCTCGGAGCGCGCAGCATTGGACATGTCGATCCCGGCGCGCGTTCGAGCTGCGTCCTCGTGCAGGCGGTGTGCGCAAGCCTGGAGGGACGGCAATGACCGACACGGTGGGTATCGTGATCGTCTCGCATTCGAAGGACATCGCCAAGGGCACCGCCGACATGGTGCGGCAGATGGTCGGCAGCGAGGTCAAGGTGGCCTTCTGCGGCGGCAATCCCGACGGCGGGCTCGGCACCAGCGTGTCGCTGATCATCGATGCCATCAACGATGCCTGGTCGGCGAAGGGCGTCGCGATCCTCGTCGATCTCGGCGGCGCCGAAACAAACAGCGAGATGGCGGTCGAAATGCTGGAGCCTGCACGGCGCGATCTCGTTGTTGTATGCAACGCGCCGATCGTGGAGGGCGCCGTGATGGCGGCGACCGAGGCGGCAGGCGGCAGCTCACTGGCCCAGGTCAAGGCCGTGGCCGAGGAACTCTCTGCCGACTGAATGTCGGCGAAGCGATGATGGACGATGAGCATGCTGGATAAAGCGGACGGACAGATCTTCACCGGCAATGTGCGCCTGGTGCACGCGGTAGGCATGCATGCGCGCCCGGCGGTCAAGCTGACCAAGCTTGCCAAGAAATTCCAGGCGCAGATTTTCGTTCGAGTCGCAGGCGCAGCCGATTGGATCAATGCCAAGAGCGTTGCCAAGATCATGGCGATGCGCGCCGCGCACGGCAGCACGATCGAGATCAAGGCGTCCGGCAGTGACGCCGAAGCTGCGGTTGCGGCGCTGGTCGATCTGATCGCAACCGACTTTCCAGACGAGGCTTCGTAGCATGCAGGGCGGTGTGACGGCACTGGCTTACCGCGGCAGAACCGCCTCGATCGGCTTTGCCCACGGTCCGTTCGTCCGTGTCGGTGCCGGCACGAATAGCGAGCGCGTCGCCGGCACGCTGGTCGAGGAGGCGCTCGCTCTTCGCAGCGCGATTGATACCGCAAGCGGGCAGATTGCGGAGCTTGCCACGATCGCTGGAGGTGAAGCCGCGCAGATTCTCGAATTCCAGGTCGCGCTCCTGGAGGATGAGGAGTTCATCGAGGCGATTTTCACGTCGATCGGCGAGGGAGATGCTGCGGATGTCGCCTGGCGTTCGGCGCTCGACGAGCAGATCGCGGATTACAATTCGGCGGAAGACGAATATCTCAAGGCGCGCTCTTCCGACCTCGCTGACCTCCGCGACCGCGTGATGAATGTCCTGCGGGGAGGCGAGGGCCACACCCAGATGATTCCGAGCGGCGCAATCGTCTGCGCCGACGATCTGCCGCCCTCGCGATTCCTGGAGATCGACTGGTCTGACGGCGGCGGTCTGGCGTTGTTGCGCGGCAGTCCCACCAGCCACGTCGCGATGCTGGCGCGCGCGCGGGGCATTCCCATGGTCGTGCAGCTCGGCGCCATTCCAGACGCCGGGGTCACGGCGCTGCTCGACGGCGAGGGAGCAACGCTCGAACTCGATCCCAGTGCCGAGCAGCTCCGCCTGTTCGAGAAGCGGCGCGACATCCACCGCAAGAGCCGGGCGTCGGCCCGCGCGATCCTGCGGCGGCCGACGGCGTCCTGGCGCGGCGAGCGGATCAAGCTGTTCATCAATATCCAGCGCGTCGAGGATCTCGAGCATGCGGACGCGCAATACGCCGACGGCATCGGCCTGATGCGCACCGAGTTTCTGCTCACCGAGCCTGGCGGCCTGCCCGACGAGGAGACGCAGTTCCAGGCCTACGATGCCGTCCTGCGCTGGGCCGACCGCCGGCCGGTCACGATCCGCACCTTCGATGCGGGCGGTGACAAGCCGGTGCCAGGATTCACGATCGATGGCGAGGCCAATCCCTTCCTGGGAGTTCGCGGCTTGCGGCTCTGCCTGGCCCGGCCCGAGATCTTTGCCGTCCAGCTCCGTGCCCTGGCCCGGGCCGCCGTGCGTGGAAACCTCAAGGTCATGTTTCCGATGGTCACGACGGCGGACGAGCTCGAGGCTGGGCGGAAGGTGTTCGCCGAAACCGTGCAGCGCTTGCAGGCCGAGGGCATTGCCGCGATGCTTCCCGAGCTGGGAATCATGGTCGAAGTCCCCGCGGCGGCCCTGGCGATTGCGAAGTTCAAGGCCTCCTTCTTTTCGATCGGCTCAAACGATCTCGCGCAATATGTTCTTGCCTGCGACCGTTCCAACGGAGCTCTCATCCCCTTGATGGATCCCCTGCATCCGGCCGTGCTCGAGTTGATCGCACGGACCGCGGAACATGGGCGGCGCGCCGGCATCAGCGTCAGCCTGTGCGGCGACATGGCGAGTGAACCGGGCTGTCTGCCGGCGTTGCTGAACTGTGGCCTGCGCGAGCTTTCCGTGAATGCATCGACGCTCGCGCAGATCAAGCAGACGATCGACGCGCTGAGCAGCGGAGGCGGCGTTGGCTGACACGGCGATCGATGAACCGGCCGAAGCCGGCGCTGTTGCGGTCTACAAGCGCATCTTCAAGGAGGTGCTGGAGAGCCGCCCGTCCGGCATGCGGCTTCGGCTCGCGCATGCCATAGGGAAGAATCGCAGCTTCGTCAGCCAGATCAGCAATCCGGCCTATCCCGTGCCGATCCCCGTGCAGCATCTCAACACGATCTTTGACGTCTGCCACTTCCCCCCACAGGCCAGGGCCGCCTTTCTGCGCGCCTATGCCCGCGCGCATCCACGGCGGATCGGCCGGCTGACGGAAGGGGCGCATGAGCGGACGCTGACGCTGCACCTGCCGGATCTCGGCAGCGCGAAGCGGAACGCCGAACTCGACGCGCTGCTCCAGGAATTCGCGCGGCGCCTGAGTGCCATCATGCGCGAGAAATAGGCGAGCGACCAAAAGGGCGAAGCGGGGAGGAGACCATGAAAAAGTTCATCAATTCGGTCGACAGCGTGCTCGCGGAGAGCCTGGACGGGTTTGCGGCGGCGCACGCCGATCTCGTCGCGCTCGGACCAGAGCGCAAATTCGTGCGGCGCCGCGAGCTGAACCCGAAGAAGGTCTCGCTGGTGTCGGGTGGCGGCAGCGGGCATGAGCCGCTGCATGCGGGCTTCGTCGGCTATGGCATGCTCGATGCCGCCTGTCCGGGTCAGGTCTTCACCTCGCCGACGCCGGACCAGATCGTCGAGGCCGCGCAGGCGGTTGCGGGCGAGGCCGGCGTGCTGTTCATCGTGAAGAACTATGCGGGAGACCGCATGAATTTCGAGATGGCTGCCGAGATCGCCGAGGGTCGCACGGCGACCATCGTTACCGACGACGACGTCGCCGTGGAGAACTCGACGCACAGCATCGGGCGCCGCGGCGTGGCCGGAACCCTGATCGTCGAGAAGATCGTCGGCGCGGCCGCGGAGAAGGGCGCTGATCTGGAGGCCTGCGTCGCGCTCGGCGAGCGCGTCAACGCCCGGACGCGCTCGATGGGGGTGGCGCTGACGAGCTGCACGGTGCCAGCCGCCGGCACGCCAACCTTCAGGCTTGGCGAGGACGAGATGGAGTTGGGCGTCGGCATCCACGGCGAGCCGGGACGGCGCCGCGTCAAGCTCGCGTCGGCCGACGCGATCGCTCACGAGATGACGACCGCGATTGTCGAGGATCTCGGCGCAGGCAGCGGGGCCGAGGCGCTCCTGCTCGTCAACGGATTCGGCGGCACGCCCATGATCGAGCTCTATCTGATGTACAACGCCGCGCGACGCATGCTCGAACAGCGCGGGCTGCGCATCGCCCGCTCGCTGGTCGGCAGCTTCGTCACCTCGCTCGATATGGCCGGCTGCTCGCTCACGGTGAGCTTGCTCGACAGCGAGACTACGACGCTCTGGGACGATCGGGTGCGGACGGCCGCACTGAAGTGGTGATGAGGCTGCCGCCGCAACAGGCAGCGGCGTGCCTGATCGCCGCCGTCAATCTTGGACGGCCGGTGCGGATGGCCTGCATACGGTGGTTTGGCGCGGGCATGATTGCCGGAGATAACTCACAACTCCGCGACGCAATCGACCTCGACGTCAAACGGCCCCGGCCAGGAGGGGACATGCAGAAATATGCGCGCCGGCGATTCCACTGGAAAAAACGCGCATAGATTTCATTGAATGTGCTGAAGTGCGTCTCGAGGGGGTGCAATAGACATTGCACTTCACGACCTGTTCGAGGGATGAACCGGCCGCTTCAACGCAGCACCGCATCTGGTCCAGCACGATCTCGGTCTGGCCAACGCTGTCGAGACGCTCAATGATCTTCAAAGCGGTATTATTTGCCGCCCTAGCGTTAGTCTAATCTGTTGTTGTCTCGCAAGGTGCTGCTCGCGCTGTTCGATGTGGCGTTCGGCCTCTGCGAGACGCTCCAAGAGCCCGGTCGTTCCATCTCCCACCCACGCACCCAATTTCCCTTAACACACGACAATACTTGCAGTGCGCTGCGGTGTAACATCGGTCCGGTACATCGAGGCCAAACCGCCTCGGACACGCTGGCAGCGCGCATCCCGCCGAAGCGGATTTTAGCTGCAAAGCTATCGCGCCCTCGCAGTCGTTCGGCAGGGTTTGCTTGCCCTAAGACCAGGAGGCAGAAGTGCTCAGATTGCTGATCAGGTTTGCCTTGCTAGCGACGTTACTGACGGCCCTCAGCGCTCCGTCCGTGACTAACCAAGCCTTTGCCAATGCCGGTGGTGGTGGCGGTTACAATGGGGGAAATCCCTATGTCGGCGCATCCCGTTGGTTTTACCCGAACCGATTAGGCCAAAGGAGCCGCAAGGCTTGGTCTGGAGGCGGTGGCAGTTATGGTGTGCCTTTCGCTGCTTACGGTTGGTCTTACCGTAACCGGTCAGGAACGAGAGTTTTTCGGAATCACTTTAATCAATGGAGTCATACGGCTTGGTTTGGCGGTGGCGGGTTGGGTTACGTTACGTCTGTCCCGTTCCACCAACGCGCGGCCCAGCCTCGGCGGGATCGCCGGAAGTACGCGACGCTCGACCGCGATTTCCGCAGATTACATAGAGCGCCGCGAACGAACGACTCGCTCAAGCCGCGAGAAGTGATGCGGCAGCTTTTGCCTGATCAGGAACCTGTGCACGCGTTCGGGGCGCCAACGTCATTGGGCCTTCGCTCCCGGGGAAATGATGATGCGATGGTCAGCGAGCCACTGGTAAATCGCGCGCCGGACGACTTCGAGCGCAAAGCCGAACGAACGATCGGCAAGGCAGACGCGTTCTGGCGCGAGCCGCCAAATCCCTCGGCGGATGTCGCTCAGGTCACTCCCCCTCCCATCGAACACAAGGATGCACCAACAACGGGGTCATCGGTAAATCGCCCGCCGGATGAGATCGACCGTAAAGCGGAACGAACGATCGGCATGGCATACAGATTCTGGGGCCTGTCGCCCAATCCCTCGACGGATGTCGCTCAGGTCGCGCCGCCCTCGAGCGAACACGAGGACGCGCCAGCTACCGGGGCACCGGTCAATCGCCCGCCGGACGACTTGGATCGTGAAACTTTACTAACGATCGGCACGGCAACCGAATTCTGGCGCCAGCCGCTACTGGCGGCACTGCTGGGTGTGATGGTGGTAGTGGCACTCGGCCTGATCGAATTTCTGCTGCGACGCCCAGTCGGTTGGGAAATCAAATTCATAGACCTTAAGTCCAAGACCCCGGCCGAGCTTGTCTCATTTGCGGAAGAGAACGGGGTCGAGAATGCCAGCACCATGCCCAAGCAGGAGCTGCTGTTCGCCATCCTTGAGCAGATTCGAGCGCCGAACCAAGTCGCAGCCGATCCCAGTGCCGTATCAAACGAAGTCGCAGCCGATTCCAGCGCCGCCTCCGGACAGCTCCTCGCAATTGTTTTTTCGTTAGTCGCACTCGCAACCATGGCGGGTTGGCTCTACGTTCTCGGTGAAGGGATGTTTAAGTTGGTAAGGTGGCTGCTCTCCTAGAAGAGGCCTCCCTCGTGCCTCGCAAGCTCGACAGCGGCAAAGACTATCATTGCCCAAACCGCGAGTTGGTCACCGGCATCGCCACTCTATGGCGACTGCGTCTCGTTCTCGAGACCGAATCATCGATGGATTTGGAAGATAATGGTGGCCGCCCGACGGCGAAGATCCGCAAGGACGAGGGGCGGCCCGAGTTGCCGAATAGGTCGATCAATCACGAAACGCGGATGCGGGATTCGCTGCAAGAATATGTCAGCCAAAATTGGCGAATCCTAGCGGCGACGCTGACGCGCCAAGCTACGGAGGCCTTTCAAGAATTTTGGAGGGTAGCGGCCCGCACCGTAGCGGGCTGACGCCTCGAGATCCTCACCACTTGAACGCGGTTGCCGGCAATCCTGGGAGTTTTGGGTCGGCGATGACGCCAAGCCTCGGCCTCGTTCGCCAATTTAGTCGCCCAGTCAGCGTTTCCTCGGGCTTTGCCAACCGGCTCACTGGTGTTGTCCGCTATGGCCATGAAATCTCCGCTTGCATTGACCAAGACCAACGGTCCCTACCCAGCAAGGGTTCCCTTTAAGACACGAACATTTTCCATTTAGCAGGCAAACACGGACGAAGATCTGGAGCAATGGCAGCCCGCCGGCAACTTTGGTAGTCAAGAGTTCCGATCAGGCAACGTGGAGTTGGATGAGATCAGAAGCTACTTGGTGTTGCTTTCGAAAACCTCAAAAGGCACGCAGCTTCAGGCGCCGTTGAAGATTACTCATCTCTCTGTAGTGCCGCCACTTACTCATCTTTTGTGCTTGGCTAACGGTGATTTTCGCAGATTCACACATACCTCGACCGGTGCTATCCTTGTTGTTGTCGCAAGGATGATTGAGATGCCCGCGCCCCCTGTTCAATTGGTTAGAGTGACCACCGACGATCGGATACATCAGGTATGGGCCGCCGCAACATCGCGCGAGGAAGCGGTCGAACGTGTTCTCGATGCTATTCCCGAGGGCTGGACCGCCAGGCTGTTAGGTGAGTCGTTGAAAGTGCGTGAAGACGGCCTTTCAAATGATCTGCTTCCGGGTGAGGTGCGGAAGTTGAAGGCCCGTTGGTTTCCGTAGGCCGTACAATCGCTTTGCATCGTACCAGTCGTTGACTTCCTTTTTTTGCCTGGTCCTTTGCATGCCCATAGCGCTGCTGGAGACGCCCTTCGAGCTGATCGTGCTTGCCATTGATGACGTCCAGATCGTCATCGGTCAATTTGCCCCATTGTTCCGTCACTTTGCCATTGACCTGCTTCCAGTTTCCTTCCAGCCCTCTTATTGCTCAAGCGATGGATTATTTCTTTTCGGGCACCCACTTGGTGCTTGCTTTGCGGTAGGAAAAGCCAGCCGCTTTCTTCAGGTCATCCTTCGCTGGTCCAGAGTAAGCCACCACTTGTCGTTCTTCTTAGCAGTCTTTACGGCGCTGAACGGGACGATCACATCCTTATCTCCAGCACTCAGAAAGCCGCCGATGACGAGGCCGGTAACCTTTCCGGTCTTGTCGACGAGGACATCGTCGATGTCTCCGATCTTGCTCTCCTTCGGGTCGTAGACCGCCCGCTTGTAATAGTTGGTGACGGTCCAGCTCTGCGTACGCGCTTGTAATGAGCGCGGCCGAAACCAAAAACCCACTGTTAGATTCCTCATTTCAGTCCTCCAGTGAAAAATGAGTTCGTACGGGAGCTAAATGAGCAATTCAACCGAACGAAAACCAACCAGCTGGAGGTAGTCAAAAGTTTGTGGGATGGCAGTCCTTGCATTTTTGCGGGTGGGTTTTCTAGCGTCAACAACCGGCGCCGTTCGTTGGCGGGCAAGCTCGGTTTGTCGCAAGCTTCTGTCAAAGATGACGGAACCGCAAGCTGCCCTTGTCGCTTATCGCGGGAGGGCGATCCGCCGGCAGCCGCTCGATGATTGACGATCTCTGGTACAAGAACGGTGTCATTTATTGTCTTTCCGTCGGCACCTATATGGATGCGAACGGCGACGGCATCGGGGACTTCAAGGGACTGTTGCGGCGACTCGACTATCTGCAGGGTCTCGGCATCACCACGATCTGGCTGATGCCGTTTCAGCCTTCCCCCGGCAAGGACGACGGCTACGATATCTCCGACTATTATGGCGTAGATCCTCGCTACGGCTCGCTCGGCGATTTCGTTGAGTTCACTCATGGCTGCAAGCAGCGCGGCATCCGCGTGATCATCGACCTTGTCGTCAACCACACCTCCGACGAGCACGCCTGGTTCAAGTCGGCGCGAAGCTCAAAGGATTCGCCTCATCGCGACTGGTATGTCTGGGCCGACAGACGGCCTGCGAGCGCTGGCAAGGGCATGGTATTTCCCGGCGTGCAAAAATCGACGTGGACGCACGACAAGGAAGCCGGCGCCTGGTACTTCCATCGCTTCTACGATTTCCAGCCCGACCTCAACACATCGAACCCACTGGTGCAGGCGGAAATCTTGAAGATCATGGGTTTCTGGATCCAGCTCGGCGTATCCGGCTTCCGCATGGACGCAGTGCCGTTCGTGATCGCCACTAAGGGCGCCAAGGTAAAGAAGCCGGTCGAGCAATACGACATGCTGCGCGCGTTCCGCGAATTCCTGCAATGGCGCGAAGGCGAGGCCATTATCCTTGCCGAAGCCAATGTGTTGCCCGACTCTGACATTCTAGTATTTCGGCCGCGACGGCGGCCGCATGCACATGATGTTCAACTTTCATGTCAACCAGCACCTCTTTTATGCGCTGGCTTCCGCTGACACCCGTCCGCTCGCGAAGGCGCTCGCCGCGACCAGACCGCGGCCGGCCTCCGCACAGTGGGGTCTGTTCCTGCGCAACCATGACGAACTCGATCTCGGCCGGCTCACCAAGGCTCAGCGCGAGGCGGTGTTCAAGGCGTTTGAGCCGGACAAGGACATGCAGCTCTATGACCGTGGTGTCCGCCGGCGTCTCGCGCCGATGCTGGGCGGCGACCGGCGGCGCCTGGAGCTCGCCTACAGCCTGATGTTCACCCTGCCGGGCACGCCGGTGATCCGCTACGGCGACGAGCTCGCGATGGGCGACGATCTGAGCCTGCCCGAGCGCAATTGTGCACGCACTCCGATGCAATGGTCGACCGAGCCGCATGGCGGCTTCACTAAGGGCAACAAGGCCTGCCTGCCCGTGATCGACAAAGGCCCGTACGGCTACGAGCATGTCAACGCCGCGAAGCAGCGCCGCGATCCCAACGCGATGCTAAACTGGACCGAGCGCATCATCCGCATGCGCAAAGAAGTGCCCGAGGTCGGCTGGGGCGACTACAAGGTGATCTCGGTGCGTGATCCCGCGATCCTGATCATCCGATATAATTGGCGCAACAACTCGGTGCTGTTCGTGCACAATCTCGACGAAAAGCCGCGCGAAATTGCTTTCGCGGTCGGACTTCCCGGCGAGAGCGCCAACCTCCTGGTCAATCTCCTGACCGAGGATCACAGCCGCGCCGATAAGCGCGGCCGGCATCGGCTTCTAATGGAAGGTTATGGCTACCGGTGGTATCGCATTGGCGGGCTGGACTATCTCCTCAAGCGCAGCGATATCGATGTGAGCGCGGCCGGCAAGGCTGGTCACCTGACATAAGTTACATTCGGCCCGACGATCGTTTGGACCGCAGGAACTGCCAACGGTTTTGACCCGTTAGCATCGCAAACCTCTGGGAGAGCGACATGGATACGGACCGGATTGCAGGCTCGGCCAATAATATGGCGGGCAAGGCGGAAAACGCGGCGGCCAACCTCACCGGCGATGCGCAGACGCAGGCCGCCGAAGCTGCGCGCGAAGCCGCGGCTAAGGCGCAGAACATCTATGGACAGGCCAAGAATGTGACGCGCGACGCCGCGAGTGCCGCGTTCGACTATGCCAGGGGGCCCGCCTCGGATGCCCTCGCCAAAGCGGTGCGGGACAATCCCGGCGGCTCGCTTCTGATTGCGGCCCTCGCGGGCTTTGCGCTCGGGCTGTTGATGCCGCCGCAGTCGCGGCGGCGCGGGCGCTATTTTTAAGGGCACCGCAGAACGCGCTTCTTTACATTCAATTGAAATTCATAGGTCTAGCTGCCGCGCAGCGGAAGCGGCTCTCGCGGCCTCAAGGGCGCTAGAGCGGGCGTAGGGCGAAGGAAGCGAAGCGGTCTCTCTCTTCGAGCGCAATGTGAAGGGCGGCGAAGATTTGAGTGAGAGACTGGACAGCAAGAAACTTCCCACGTTGCAGCATCATATAGGATGGCGCAAGCGCTCGACAAAAGTCGAAATTGAGCACAAAAGACCGCACGGAAATGTGGGGCTTCTGTTGCGGCAGCGCACACCGGCTCCGGGTCCCCTTTGTCACAAGGTGAGCTACTGGCGCAACTTGAGCGCATCGGTCGGCGCTGGGCTGTCTGGAAGAATTTTTGCGAAGTCTCATAATGAATCAATAGTGTGGCCAACATATTTGTATTCGGTTCGCCGCGCGCCTGGAGAACCGGCCTAGGCTCGAACCAGGATAGAAAGTCCGACTCAGCAGGCCGATAGGGATTCATGTGCCGGGTGCGCTTATCGGCGAGAGGCAACGGTTGGACCCGGAGCCCTTGACTGATCGGTGGGACCGCTCTGCAGCGTCGCTCGCCTTTCGGCGACGGCATGATTGAACAGTTCAAGGACCAGACCGAATGCGGCTAGGTCCTCTTGTTCGATCGCTCCATCGTCGAAGCACTTGAGGGTTTCGCCGATGATCGCGTCGACCTCTCGCTGCGATGTCAGCAGGTCCTGTTCGGACCCGGCACCGCGAACCTCCGAGACCACGGCGAGAATGCGGTTGCGATGACTGGTGGTGTCGTCCCGTTCGTCCCGGTTCAGATAGCGACGCAGCCAGGCGGCGGCCGAACCGATCCCGGAAAGCAGAAGCAAGGCGAACCAGAAGTAGTCGCTGTACTTGTCCAGAAAGGTCCGCTCGGTGCCGTTGATGACCGCTGCGGCGCCCCTGTGCACGGAGGGCTCCGCCTCCTTCTCCGTCTCGGGCTTCGTGATGTGCGCAGCGCCGGCGACACGTTGCGTGATCGTGTCGCGGACGGCGAAGAGCTGCCGATAGAAGGCCGCCGCCTTGGCTTCGGACAGTTCTTTTCTAGCTAGGATGAGATGGTTGACGCTGATGGTGTCGACCTTGTCCTCCGGCCAGGCCGGTTTTGCGTTGAAGACACTGCCCGGGATTTCCTCGGCTTCGTAGCGGGCATGCTTCAGGGCGATGGCGTCGGATGCTTCGACCGGAAGAAACTTTGGAGCTCCGCGCGCTCGCGAAGTCGCGGCAATCGCGTCGGCAGTGATCTTGCTGTCGAGCGGACCGACGGCGAGATAGGCGTCGAGAGTGGCGTCTTGCGCAAGCTTTTCGATTTCTTCAGTCCCGAATTGGACCGTCGTAACCTTGTCCGGGTCCACGCCGGAGCCGACGAGAATGGTCCGTAGAAGTGCGAGGTTGGCTCCGGTCCTTCCGATGATGCCGACCTTGTGACCGGCCAGCTCGGCGATCTCTCCGATCTTGCCAGTGGCCTTCTTCTTGGAGTCCTTGCCCGGTCGTCCGGAGGGCGACCATATGACGACGTAGTTCTTGCGCAGGACGGCCAGCGTCTGCGCATCAGCGGGCATGGCAAGGTCGCCGCGACCGATTGCCAAGTCGGTTTTGCCGGCGCCTAGGAAGGCCAGGGATTCCGTCGCTCCTGCAGTCGTGATCGGATCGAGTCTGACTGTCCTGCTTTCCTCGCCAAAAGCCTCTGCCATCGCTTGGACCACCTGATGGTCGTCGCTGCCTGCGGGTCCGACGGCGATCCGGAGGGTCTCGGGCTGCAAGACGTAGAAGAGGGCGGCCGCAGCGGCGCCAAAAACAACAAATCCCAAAGCCAGCAGGATCAGTAGCCTTCGTTGGCGTCGATCGTGAGCACTCCTGACTGGATCGGACGGTGACATCAGCAAAACCTACGTGAACAAACGCCTGCTCGGGAGGTGAAAGTGCGCCGCCGGGAACTTGGGCGAACCATTGTCTGACTGGAATGTTCCGTCGCACGCCTAAAGGTCACCAAGGACATGCTCGATCTCGCCAAGCACATCGTCAACCAGAAGGCCGGATCGTTCGATCCCGAAAAGTTCGAGGATCGCTACGAGACCGCGCTGGTCGACCTCATCAATCAGGAGCGCGCCGCCAAGCTCATCACGCCTAAGGAGCGGCCGCACGGCGAGAACGTCGTCGACCTGATGGAGGCGCTACGACGAAGCGTCGGCGGCGCCCCAGTCGAGACCAAGGCTCCGAAGAGGCCGACCAAGAAGGCGAAGAAGGCGGCGGCCGGCCAGAAGGAGATGCTGATGCCGATCGCCGGCAAGAAGCCGAAGAAAGCCGCGGCGAAGAAGCCGGCGGCGGGGGCGCGACGGAAGTCGGCGTAAGCCGTTGCCGCGTCACACTCGCAAGGCGGCGAGGAGCGTCCAGCAAGTCATGAAGATCAGGATCACCGAGCCAATCGTCCAGAGCGTTGCGCGCGTGTCGTGGGTTCTGGCCGTGAAATACGCCGCGAAATGCAGCAGCCGCGAAACGACGTAGCCGTACAGCAACCACTGGGCGAGCGTCAGCGATGGTTCGGTCAGGACGAAGAGAAGGCCCGCGACCAGGAAGAATGGCAGATTTTCGAGATCGTTGAGATGAATTCGCCGGATGCGGTCGACGTACTCGTTGGGCGCCAGTTGCGCGGCGATCGGAGCGGGATTGAGCATCGTCTTCCTGACGTCTTCGGGCGAGCGACCCCCCCCCTTGACCTGCATCATCCGGGCGACGGTCAGCCACGACATTGCGACGGCCTTGAGTATCATGATGCAGGCGGCGACTGCATAGGTGGCGAAGACGGGATTCTGGAAGCTGAGCTTGTCCATTGCGACCCTTAGGTTCGGCGAGCCGCCATCATTCAATCATGCGAAAGCGCCTGCCGGTAGGCTCCTGGAACCTTGCGGCCCTGCGCCGGGTTGCCTCACTGCGACCACGGGAGGATTACCATGGACATGCGGGAAACCTCTGCGATGACGGAAGCCTCCGGTCTCGTCGACGATCCGGAGGGCGCCGCGCCCATATCCGGAGCGAGGCCGCGCGGCGAAACGGGAAGGGATACCCGGCCGCTTCAATTCAATTCTCGGGAAGCCGCGATGCGCGTGGCGGAGCGGTTGCGCGAGGTGACCGTGAAGGCGCCGCTGCAGTCGCTCTTCGTCGCGTTCCTGCTGGGAATGTGGGTGGCTCGCCGGCGCTAGGAGAGCTGCCGACCATGGCGAGCGTTTGATGCCGAGGAAGCTCAAGACCTTCCAGACCTCGCTGGGCTTCTACGATCTCGCGATCGCGGCGCCGTCGATGAAGGCGGCGCTGGAGGCGTGGGGGGCGGGAAGCAATCTCTTCCATCAGGGTGTCGCCAAGGAGACCGAAGAGCCCGATGTGGTCGCTGCGACCATGGCCAAACCGGGCGTGGTGCTCAAGCGGGCGGCGGGATCGAACGGGCGCTTCGCCGAGCATGCCGGCCTGCCGACAGATCTAGGCGACGACACCGGAGGCGAGCGGAAGAAGAGCCACCGTCCGGAGTCGAAGAGACGGCCGTCTCCCGAGATCAGTGAAAAGGACGCCCGCAAGGCCGCTGCGGAGTTCGAGCGTGAGCAGAAGCGGCGCGAGGCCGAGCGCCGCAAGGAAGAGGCGGCCAGGGAGAAAGAGCGCGCCAGGCGCGAGAAGGCCGTCGCGAAGGCGCAGGCGGCGCTGGACGAGGCGCAGCGGGAGCACGAGGAGCGGGCGGAAACCCTCGAGGCCGAGCGGGCCGCGGTCGAGAAGCGGGTCGAGGCCGAAGACGCCAGGTGGGAGAGCGAGAAGGAGCGGTTGACGAAAGCGCTGCGCCGAGCGAAGGAATAGAGCCGTTAACCATCGCGACTTCTCGCTGAAAAAAATTTGCACGGGGGTCTTGAAACTTTTTTCGGCCTTCCAAATTTTTTCGGCGTCGCCATCGCGGCGGCCGGGATGCCTTCGGGTCCCGCGACTTTGAGTCGGGCGCCGGACGGTGTCCGGAGCCTGCTCGTACCCATCTTGCTCTTAGGAGGACTTGGATATGAGGTATGATTGGACTCCCCTGTGGAGGTCGACCATCGGTTTCGACCGCCTTTTTGACGTTCTCGACGAGGTCCAGCGGACCGCCGAAGAGAGCTATCCCCCCTACAATATCGAACGTCTCGACGAGAACCGCTTCCAGATCTCGGTCGCGCTCGCCGGCTTCACGCCGGACGAGGTCGCACTGACGGTCGAGCACAACGTCCTGACGCTCGAAGGCCGGAAGGTCGAGAAGGAAGGAAAGACCTTCCTGCATCGCGGCATCTCGGCGCGCAACTTCAAGCGCCAGTTCACGCTCGCCGACCACGTCGAGGTCAAGGGCGCGCGCTTCGAGAACGGCCTGCTCGTCATCGATCTGCTGCGCGAGATCCCGGAGGCGATGAAGCCGCGCCGGATCGAGATCAACGGCGCCGCCCCCAGCAACGTGACCCAGATCGAAGCCAAGGCCGCCTGATTTCCGGACCAGGCGGACAGGTTCGCCGCGCGGGGACCCCCCCCGCGCGGTACCCCTTCAACTCGTCTGACCATGGAGGTAGCCATGCGGCCGACGACCGCGATCGACGACAACGTATTCGATTTCGACTACCTGCTTCATCCCGGCACCCGGTTCGAGCATCCCCGTGATGTGGTCTCGCATTCGGGCCTGACGCTGGGGGAGAAGCGCGCCATCCTGGCATCATGGGCCTCGGATGCTTCGGCCATCGCGTCCTATCCGTCGCTGCGGGCGCCCGAAGGACTGAAGGCGCCGGTCACCATCGACGAGATCCTGGAGGCGCTCTGCGCGCTGGACGGCGGTCCGAGGCACCCGATGCGGCTCCGGTCGGCGGAGCGAGGCGCTGCGGCCTGAAGCGGAGATAGACAAATGCGAAAAAGACCAGACGAGCGTCAGGAGCGACGACGATGATCGATGAAAACTTGGCCCGCATTCGCGCACACCGCAACAACATCCACCGCTATCGGGGACTGCTCCGGACGGAACTGTCCGATCTCGAGCGCGAGTTCATCGAGAAGCGGATGGCGGACGAGCGGACCGAGCTCGATGGTCTGGTTACAGAGACCCTCCCGGGGACGTTTTCCCTTCCGAAAGATCCGCCGGCTTCCTCGAGCATGAGGGCGGCCCCAAGAGCGTCATCCGAGACCTGCTGATCCGCGGCGGCGAGAAGGTCATCGAGCACTACCGCGTCCTTCTGGTCGGCAAAAGTCAGACTGCGTCCCGTTTCGACTTATGCGCCGTTCACTGCCGAGCCCGACTCGACATGCACCAGTTAAGTCAACCCACTTTCTCACCAAGAGGATCTACCGGCCGGTCGCTTAACCTCGGCGCGCAAAGACCAACTGTCGGACGTCGATCTTTCCGGCTCTGAATCCCGCCTCGCAGTAGCACAGATAGTATTCCCAAAGTCGCCGGAACGGCTCGTCAAACCCCAACGAGGTCAAGTCAGCCCATGCTTGGCCAAAGTTTGTTCGCCAGATCGCAATCGTCTTTGCATAGTCTTGTCCAAAAACTCGCTCATGTATCATGGGAATCTCAAAGCGTTCGCCTAGCGAGCGCAGGATGTTGGCCGAAGGCAGCATGCCGCCTGGAAAAATGTACCGCTGTATGAAGTCCACACGCCGCCGGTAGCCGTCGAAGAGTTCGTCTCGGACGGTGATGGTTTGAATACCCGCCAGGCCGCCTGGCCTGAGCCGCTGTTGCAACTGATTGAAGTAGGCGGGCCAGAATTGCTCACCGACGGCTTCGAACATTTCGATTGAGGCGATGCGATCGAAATGACCGCTTTGATCGCGATAATCCTGCAATCGGACCTCGACTTTCTCGGCAAGTCCAGCTTCGTGAATCCGTCGGCGGGCGAATTCGTGCTGCTCTTTGCTGATTGTGAGTGCCAATACGCTGGCGCCGTAAGTCTTCGCGGCAAATTCGGCGAAGCCGCCCCAACCGCATCCGATCTCAAGCAATGTCTGACCAGATTGCAATTCGATGGCCTTCGCCAGTTGCTCGTACTTGTGCCGTTGAGCCGCGGGCAGGTCAGCTGTCTCAGCCGAGAACAGAGCCGATGAATAGGTCATGCTTGGACCAAGCCATGCAGCGAAGAACTCGTTCCCGAGATCATAATGCGCATGGATGTTATGCCGCGATCCCTCTCTCGTGTTTCGGCGCAGTCGGTGAAGCGCCCGCCGGCAGAGCCGAACCAGCATATTCCCCGCAAACGCGCTGTTGACCAGATTTTCGTTCAGACCGAACACATAAAGAAGCTGAGTGAGATCGGGTGTAGTCCAGTCGCCTCGAATGTAGGATTCGGCCATGCCGATATCGCCGCCCATAATCACGCGGCGGGCAAACCCGTAATTGTTTAGTTGGATAGCGGCCGACGGGCCGGGTTCCGAGCCCTGGAAGACAACAGTTCTATGGTCGGGAAGGCGCACGTACACGCTGCCAAACTTGAGTTGCGAAGCAAGGCGCAGAGCGCGCCGCGCTAGGAATGGGGCATTATCGAATCGGGCGGTCTGATGATTGGATGCGACGTCCATGAGCTCAAATTCCGCGTTGCATCCGAGCCACGTAAGGAACACCTTTAAGCCAAAGCCGCATCGCTTCCCAATGGATGGCGGCGATCACCTTGAAGGTGAGAAAGGGCAGACCAAAGAACGCCGCCAAAAGCCGACGGCCGGTCAGCCGACGCCGTCGTCCGAAAAACGCGGCCGCAAACATCGCGCCCTGCTCGTCCCTTTGCAAGATTCTGACCCGGACATGACGCGCCGGAGGAGAAATGCTGAAGTGGTAATGTGTCGTCATCTCCATGAAGGGTGAGACGTAGAATTCCTTGGCCTGGCTTTGCCGTATTGGCCGTTCACCGGGCACCTCTTGCACCGGCAGGATGTAGGAATGCATCTCTCCGAAGGTGTTGCGCACCTCGTAGATCAACAGCGCGAGGTTGCCGGACGCGCCATAGCAGAAGTAGATCGAAAGCGGATTGAAGACATAGCCCAACAGCCGGGGGTAGCACAGAAGAAGAACGCGGCCTCCCGACAGGTCGATGCCGCGCTCGGCTGCCAGAAGGCGGATGTATTGGCTCAGGCTCGTGCCTTTACGATTTCCATGATCGCGCTCGTGGAAGCTGAAGATTGCTGCGCGATTGACACCGAACAACCGAGACTGTCGATCCGCTTGGTCCAACCGGTCCAGGTCGATGAGAAGGTTCATCACGTGATATATGAACCTGTGGTGCACGGGCCGCCATCGCGCGTGCATCACCTTTCCGCAATAGAGCACGACCGGCGCGGCTGTATCCCTCCCTGTGGGTGGCTTCGACCGGAACATCGGATCTACTCGGCTGCTTGCGCCAGCAACGCGGTGGACTGACGCCATGGCACCGCACCGCCCAGTGCCTCGGCCACGCGAATACCGGACCGCAAACCATCCTCATGGAAGCCGTAGCCGGTCCAAGCCCCACAGAACCAGGTTCGGCGACGACCTTGTATCGCGGGAAGCCGGCGCTGGGCCGCGAACGCAGCCAGATCGTACAACGGGTGAGCAAAGCAGAATTTTGCAAACGTCAAGTCCGCTGCCGGCTCGCGCGGAGGGTTGAGACTGACAAACAGGGGCTTGCGATCGTCGATGCCTTGCAGCTTGTTCATCCAGTAGGTCACGGCAACATCGTTCTGGACAGGCGTTTGTCGTGGCCATCGCAGGAAGTTCCAAGAAGCCCATGCTTGACGGCGCTTGGGCATGAGATTGGCATCGCGGTGCAGATACACGGCGTTCGGGCTGTACCGGATCGCGCCGAGAACGGACTGCTCTTGCGCGTCGGCATCTGACAGGACCGCCAACGCTTGATCGCTGTGGCAGGCCATCACAACGGCATCGTAACTCTCTACACCACCATGACTATCGTGGATGGTCACGCCGTGCTCCGTTCGGTTGACGGAAGTCACTGCGCAGCCTAACCGAATATTGTCTTTGAACATACCGGCGAGCTTATCGACATAGCGTCGGCTGCCACCCTCGACGGTACGCCAGCGCGGTCGATCCAAGTGCAAGAGCCTGTGATTGTCGAAGAAGGTAACGAAGTTCTCCGCCGGAAACGACAGGATATCCGCCGGCGAAGATGACCAAATGGCCGACCCCATTGGTCCGAGATAATTGGAGAACAGGCGCGATCCAAATGATTCCTTGCGTAGATACTCGCCGAGCGTCAGCTTATCGAGCCGGCCAGCGCGCAAGTCGGCCACGCTTTGTTTGTTGAATCGCAGGACTTCAGCCAGCATTCGAAAGTATGACGGCGACGCCAGGTTGCGTGGTTGAGCAAACAGGCCGCAAGCAGTTTGCAAAATGGTCTCGCCGCCACCGCGCCATTCAAATCGGCCGTGATCGACGGACAATGCAAAGCTCATGCAAGTCTCGACGGTCTTCACCCCTAGATGTGTGAAGAGCGATGTCAACTCCGGATAGTTCAATTCATTGAACACGATGAAGCCGACATCGACGTCAATGGTTTCACCATCATAATCGACTCGAACGGTATGACTGTGCCCGCCAGGTCGCAGTTCGCGCTCGTAAACGGTCACCGCGTAGCGCTTAGACAGGAGCCAGGCGGCAACATTGCCGGCAATTCCCGTCCCGATCACCGCCAAGCGCATTTTCAGTGGCCCCCATTTCGATACCGCCAGCTACGGTCTCTGAAGAACATTCAATTCGGACGTCAACCCCGCCAGTCCTGGACGGCTCCGATCCGCTTGTTGTTTGCAGACGGTGTCCTGAAACGTTCGCCGAGATCGCTTGGATCACCTAGCGCATCTTCAGCAAGCTCTGGGCTCGAACTGAAACCAGTGCATACAACGGACGTATCAAGGAAAAGTTAGCTTTGGTGAGGGGATGTTTGTCCTGCATTTTCAGGCCATAGCCGGCATTGCAATAGCACTTTCCGTGTTTATGGCTCTCGCTTGGGTCGTTCAACAGCGCACAGGCAATTCCGGCTGGGTGGATGTGACCTGGTCCTATTCGATCGGCTTCGTCGGCGCGGCCGCCGCTCTATGGCCTTTCGACGACAGCTCGCCCGCTCGCCGGGCCCTCGTCGGAGGGCTGGCGCTGTGCTGGTCGGCGAGACTCGGAACGCACATCGCGCGGCGCGCCGCGGCAGGTGTCGACGATCCGCGTTACGCGAGCTATGCGCGCGAATGGGGCTCAGAGGCTCCCAGCCGGATGTTCGGCTTCCTCCAGTCGCAGGCGTTCGCTTCGGTACCGCTGCCATTTGCAATCTTTCTCGCCGCGCACACTCCGCACCCTGGCCTGCGGCTGCAGGACTATGCCGGCGCGGCCATCATGCTGGCGGCGGTCACGGGCGAGGCAATCGCTGATGAGCAATTGCGGCGTTTCAAGCTCGGCCCATCCAACGACGGCCGCGTTTGCGATATCGGGCTTTGGCGCTGGTCACGTCATCCGAATTATTTCTTCGAATGGCTCGGCTGGTTGGCTTACCCGGTCATCGCGCTGACGCCTCAATACCCATGGGGCTGGGCCAGCCTCGCGGCGCCGGCGATCATGTACTGGATACTCGTCAAGGTGACGGGCATGCCTCCACTCGAGGAGCACATGCTGCGATCGCGTGGTGAGCGGTATCGAGAGTATCAGGCGAGAACCAGCGCATTTTTTCCGTGGCCGCCGAAAAAAGCGCTGCAATGATCGGAGCTCACGGTTGCGCAATTCGTTCTGCTGGCGAAGCGCGCTCTGAAAGCGAATGCGCAAGCGATGTGATCCGTTGCGGCTTTTGGGGCGTTAACATCCCGCCAGGTTTGCCAACGGCTACCGACGCCCCCGGAAGGATAGCGCATGAATCTTGTCTTTACGTATCTCTCTGTCGCCGTAACCTTCGTCGCGCTCGACATGATCTGGCTCAAGACCATGGTTGAAAGGCTCTATCGGCCCGTGCTGGGCGACACGTTGCGCTCAGAGCCCAATCTGGCTGCCGCTACATTGTTCTATCTGGCGTACCCTCTCGGGTTGATCTGGTTCGCGGTGCAGCCGGCGCAGCAAGATGGCAGCGCACTCCGCGCCTTCACGTCCGGCGTGTTGCTGGGCTGCTTCAGCTACGCAACTTACGATCTCACCAACCAGGCGACTCTTCGCAATTGGTCGACGGGGTTGACTCTCGCGGACGTCTTCTGGGGATCGCTTCTTGCCGGTGTCAGTTCTTGGGCCGGTTTTCTTGTCGCTCAAAGGATGGCGCACTGATCATGCGTGACGCGCCCACGGCAGCGGCGAGCTCAGATGCGCGCCGGAAACTCGGCAATCGTTATCGCTGCGCCGCTTTCCTCTGTCTCGTGCCGGCCGCAGGGCTTTTGATCGGTGTGCTCAATCGGCCCGGAGCGTGGTATGCCGCGCTGAACAAGCCGTCCTTCAATCCGCCGGATGCCGTCTTTGCGCCCGTCTGGACTATCCTGTTCCTGCTCATTGCTGTCGCGGGATATCGCACCTTCGAGGCGGAGCCGCGTGCAATCTCGATGAAACTATGGGCCCTTCAGATGCTTCTGAACTTCGCGTGGTCGCCCATTTTCTTTTCGCTTCACCACATGGACGCGGCACTCGGCGTGATCGTTGCTCTGCTCGTCGTGATAGCGGCATTTGTGTGGCGGCAATGGAACGCGGACCGGCTGGCGGCTTTGCTGTTCCTGCCCTATGCGGGCTGGGTCGCTTTTGCGGCGTCGCTGAATTTATCGCTGCTTCTCCTTAACTAGGATTGCAGCGCGAGAGCCGACGCCGTCGAAGGCGAAGGGGCTTTGCTTTGGCCGGATTCATGGGTGCTTCGATCTCCCAAGCTCATCGAATGCCTCTCGCGCTTCCGCGATCTTGGCTGACAACGATGCGAATGCGGTCTGGACTCGACATTTTGCATGGTCGTCAAGCAATAGCGATGATGATTCGTTTAGCTGATCCCCTAGACGCTCCATGACCGTGAGCAAATGATGGAGACCATCCGCCGGCTGTTCTGCAAGATATTCGACCTCTCGCACGATCTCCTCAAGCCTTATGATCGCGGACACAAGGCCGTCCTCGTCCCTACGCATTGGAAATTGGATAATTTCCGCAGTCATCCGCGCTTCCCCATCAGCTTCACGCTGTTGCAGATAACGCAATACAGTCCCTGCGCACCGCCATGAGAGTTCGGTGCAGCCAGGTCTTAATGGTACCCACCGGCACACCAAAGCGTCGTGACAGACTAGCGCGACTCTCGCCCTCAAGATAGGCGAGAGCCACTAGCGTGCGGCGATCTTCCGGCAAACGAGCCAACACTCGAAAAGCCATAGCTTCGGTGCGGCCATGGTCGAGGTTGTCGCTCGGCGACGGATCTGCGTTAGCCGCGATCAGAAGCACCTTGTCGAACTCGTCAGTCGGTAGCCTTCTGGCCCGCAAATGGTCAATTGCGGTATTGCGGACAATCGTGGACATCCAAGCCATCGCCGGGGCGCGGCCGGCATCGAACCGACAGGCGTTGCGCCAGATCTTCAGATAGGTTTCTTGCAGAATGTCGTCGATATCGTGAGGCGAAGCTCCGACCGCGAGCGCTGTCCTGCGCAGTCTGGCTCGCGTCTGCATGTGCAGCGCCGAGAAAGCTCGTGTGTTGCCGCATGAGACCTGTGCGAGTAGTTCGGACAATCTGTCGCTCTGTGCCTGTCTTGCCAGGCGTGAGCAGGCCATGTGCTGTCTCCCTTGCGTTTACATTTGAAACGCTTCGGGCTCGCGGTCGGATCACCCCGAGGGAGAGGCTCAAAAAGGATCAAAGCCGCACGAATGGCCCGATCAGTCGGCCAAGCAGACCGTTCATGCGCAATTCGCCTGTCATGGCGACCAGGCAGACACATGGGCCTTCGTCGCCAACGATTGGTCGATGGTCGATCTCGTCGTCACCGTAGTCGAGGTCACCGGGAGCGAAGCGGCCGCCTTCGTGGCTGAAACTGCCTTCGAGCACGAGGGTCAATTCGGTACCTGTGTGAGTGTGCTCGAGCATGCGCGTACCCGGCGCGGACCGAAGCAGGAACGCCCGGGCCTTTCCTGAGCCGGAAAGCTCGATCGGTCGCATGCTCAGACCTGGAGCGACGCGCCTGGGTTTGCCAATCCGGTAGTTTCGCAGCGCCGGCGGAACATCTCGCTCCTTGCCAAAAGACTTCGTCGAAGTCGTCAGGGCTCCGCGTTCAGGCGCGTTGTGGATCCGTGACAACACACGTTCGAACGCATTCGATGCCATCGGCACCGGATCGGCATCCTCAAGTGCTAAGCCCGCAAGCTGCTCTATCGCCCGCACGAACCGGGCGCACCGTGCACACTCTGCTACATGCGCCCCCACCACAAGATGATAGGCCTCTTCCAGCCTGCCGGCCGCAAAGTCAGCCAGAAGTGCTTCCGGCGGATGATGGCTGATGGTCATGCTTCTTCGTCCAATATCTCTCTCAAGCGGTTCATCGCCAGTCTGATCCGCGACTTCACCGTTCCAAGCGGAATACCGATCAGGCTTGCGATTTCCGAATGCGGCCTCTCCTCGATAAACGACAGCCTCACCACCATGGATTGCTCCGTCGACAAGCGCTTGATTGCTGAACTGATCCGGGCGGTATCTTGAACGCGTGAAATGACGGTATCCGCCAATTCGGCGGGATCCGGCGCATCCGGAAGCTCCGAGACGCCCCGCAGGCGGTCTGCCCGCGCCCTGCTGCGGAACAAATCGATCCGCAAGTTGCGTGCGATCGTAAATATCCACGCCGCGGCCCCGGCTGTCGCCGGATCGAACTGGTTCGCCTTCCGCCATACGGCGATCATCGCGCTTTGGGCGATCTCCTCCGCCTCGTCGGAGGTGCACCCGACCTTTAGCATCAATCCCTTGATGCGAGGCGCGAAATGCTCGAACAGGCGTTTGAATGCCTCCCGGTCGCCGGAAGAGGCAACGCTTCCGATCAGATCAGCCCAGTCCACCTTTGCCTTCGGCCCTTTGCTCGCGCTAGTCGACAGTCGCGCCAAACCCCTGCGAGGTACACCAGCCTTCGCCCGGATTGGCACATGCAAAGCTCGGATAACAGCGACCATAGTTGCTCGACAAGCGACTTCTAGGGTCTAGAACGTATGACAGCAGGCAATGGATCACGTGGTGCCGCCGGGGAAAAGGGCAGTCAGAAAAGTCTGGATCAACTACTCGCGCGCACCAGCTAGAACAACCAAGACGAAGAGGTACCATTTGTGCGTATAAGCGCTCTGCCGGGAGCGTCGAAGTATTGGGATACCGATCAAGCAGGTCGTGCGCCTATCAAGGCGAAGTCTTCCCCTAGCATAACGCCGCTCGCGGCGAGCCGAGCGGCCATCTGCCGCCCGAGGCCACGATCTTCTTCGCCCAGAACCACGATCAGGTCGGCAAAGCCCTCGCTCGTAAGGCGAGGGCTTTCTCCGCTATGTTCCAAAGTGAACAGAGCTTACTGCCAGGAGCGATCGATGCCTAAACCCAGTGGGGATCAAATCCGAACGCGCGTTCACCAAATGTCGGAAGCTGCTCGCAAGCCAGAAGGTCGCGATCGGGAATTGTGGATCGAAGCCGAACGCCAGCTCACCGAGGACTCGCGGACAATCCCGACGAGAAATCGGATACCTTTCTCGAATAGACCGATTTCCCTGCCGAACCGCTTGTGTACGATCCGCTTCGCCTAGGTCGCGTTGTGCGGATCAGCGGTTTCAACCCGCCTGGTCGGCGGAAGAGCTCTGTCGAAGCTAGGCGATGCCGTCACAGACAAGTCATCAGCGAATTTTGGCGCTCCTCCACCACTTGAGCCGCTGCACGGGGCGCTGGCCAGCCAGCTTCAACCGCGCTTTCTAACCGCTGCAATTGCTTCGCCAAGGTCCGCGCCGGAGTATGGCTTTCGGACGAATGCAATACCGGAATCCTTCGCAAATTTCTCGCGCATCGCCGCATCATCGTAACCGCTCGCAATTACGATAGGCAGCTCTGAACGGATCGCCCGAAGTTCGGAGACCAGGATATCGCCTTTGACGTCAGGCAACCCGAAATCCACGATCGCCACGTCTATTTTGTCGCGCAGCAGCTTGATTTTATTAATGGCGTCCCTGGCAGAGGATGACGTTTCCACGCGATAGCCCAGTTCCTCCAACTGCTCTACGGCGAGCATCTGAATGAGAGCTTCGTCCTCGACCAACAGGATCCGCATTGTTTCGGAAGCCTCCAGGACATCACTAAGTTTCGAAGCGAGCGCGGCGTAGGTAAACGGCTTTGGAAGCAATGACACGCCGGGGTCAAGCCGCCCTGCATGAACGATGGCGTTCCGCGCATAACCCGTTGTAAACAGGACCTTTAGATCCGGCCGAACGCTGCGCGCGGCGTCCGCGAGTTGGCGGCCATTCATGCCGCCCGGCAGACCGACATCCGTAAACAGCAATGCGACTTCGGGGTGAAGCTCCAGAAGTTGAAGAGCCGCCGCGCCGTTCGCCGCTTCAAGAACCCGGTACCCGAGTTCGCTCACGATGCCGGAGGTGTGAGCCCGGACGTCGTCCTCGTCCTCCACCACAAGGATGGTCCGGTGGACCGATCCCTTGGGCACATGCATCGCTAGATCATCAGGTTGGGCAGCTGTGTCGTCGGAGTGAAGACGTGGCAAATAGATCCGGACCGTCGTTCCATGGCCGGGTTCGCTATAGATTTTGACGTTTCCGCCGGACTGCTTCACGAAGCCATACACTTGAGGCAGCCCCAGTCCCGTACCCTGACCAATGTCTTTCGTGGTGAAAAATGGTTCGAATGCTCTGCTCACGGTCTCCCGGGACATGCCGGAGCCGGTGTCTGTCACGCTGATTACGACATATTGACCTGGCACTACTTCAGCTTGCTTGGCCGCATAGGCCTCGTCCAAAAGCACGTTAGCCGTCTCGATGGTTAGCTTGCCACCTTTGGGCATAGCATCGCGCGAGTTGACGGCAAGGTTGAGGAGGCTGACCTCCAGTTGATTCTGATCGACCAAGACCCGCCAAAGCCCGCCGCACAATACCGTTTCGATCGCAATGCTTTCTCCCAATGAGCGACGAAACAGCTCGGACATGTTTCCGATGAGGCGGCTTAAATCCGTTGCCTTGGGTTCAAGAGGCTGTCGCCGAGAGAAGGCCAGCAACCGCTGCGTCAGCGAAGCCGCACGCTGAGCTCCGCGCATGGCATACTCGAGGGAGCGCGCCAATCGGTCAGCGTCTTGCGTCGAGGAAATGGTGCGCTGGGCGGTTTCCAAATTCCCAATGATGATAGTCAGGAGATTGTTGAAGTCGTGAGCAACTCCGCCCGTGAGCTGGCCGATACCTTCCATTTTTTGCGATTGCGCCAATTGCTCTTGTGCGCGCTGCAGGGAAATTTGAGCGTCCTTGCGTTCGGTGATGTCGCGGGTAACTTTTGCAAATCCGACAAGGGCCCCATGAGCGTCACGAATCGCATTGATGACCACGCTGGCCCAAAACTGCGAGCCGCCCTTTCGCACTCGCAGGCCTTCGGCTTCGAACTTGCCTTTACTGGCAGCAGTTTCCAGCGCCCTGACCGGGACGCCCGCTGTCTTGTCTTCTTCCGTGTAGAAGACGCTGAAGTGCTTTCCGACGATTTCACCTTCGCTGTAGCCCTTGATCCGTTCGGCTCCAGGATTCCAGTTGGTGATGATCCCGTTTTGGTCCAGCATAAAGATTGCGTAGTCTGTCACGCCCTCGACGAGTATCCTGAATCGCCCTTCGGCGCGCAGCCTCTGTTCGGCCTCGTTCTGCAGTTGAGCGCTGGCGGCTCTCAATTCGGCCGTTCGTTCTTCGACCCTGCGTTCGAGCTGCTGTTCATTCTCGCGGAGGACATTCTCGATTACTTCCCGCCTTCGGATTTCGTCTTGAGCCGCGCGATAAAGCCGGGCCTTTTCGATGGCGATCGCCGCCTGGATCGCGATTGCTCCGACGATACGCTGCGACCGCGCATCAAATTTGCCGATCTCTGAATGACCGAAAAACAGCCCTCCCAGGACCTCACCAGTGGCGGATATTACCGGTGCCGCGAGGTAGCTCCGCACGGGCAGATGGCCCTTGGGCATCCCGAAATGAGGGGCGTTCTTCCCATAGCGAGCGTCTTTTGTAATGTCATTCGACCGCACAACTCCCTCGCCAGTGAAGGTCGGCGCAAAAACGGCAGTATTTCTCGGCATCGGGAATTTGGAGAATGCCTCTCGCGGCGCTCCGGAGAGGGTATAGAGCGTGTAGGATTCGCCGCGATCGTTGACCACATTGTAGAAAAACGCTCCAAATGCAGCGCCTGACAGTTGCGTTGCGATGTCCGTGACGGCCTGCACCGCCTTTTCGAGATCGATCTCGGCGGCAACCGTGTTACCCACCTTGTTGAGCAACTCAAGAATCTCGGCTTCTTCCCGCAGCAGCCGCGCGGTCTCCTTGCGCGTTTCCGCCAAACGCAAGTTTGTTTCGACACGCGCGGTCAGTTCTCGCGCAGAAAACGGCTTGCTCAAGTAGTCGTCCGCGCCAGCTTGGAGACCTTCGACTTTTGCGTCCTCTCCGGCCCGGGCCGACAGCAGGATAACAGGCGTATCCTTCAAGTCAGGGTCAGCGCGGATTTCTCGCAGGAGGCTGAAGCCATCGAGCCCAGGCATCATGACGTCGGAAAGGACAAGGGCTGGCTTCAGTTCCTTCGCTCGACACAGCGCGATGTCGCCAGCATCCGCCGCTTCGACCCGGAAGCCGACGGAGGTTAGCAGTCGCCGAACATAATCGCGCATATCCCGGTTGTCGTCGGCGAGCAGCACCAATTGCCCTGCGCCCTGCGCGCCTGAGAGGGGCTGGTGATATTCGTCTGCACGCGCGAGCGTAGCGTCATCCGCCGTTTCGGACGTCCAGTTAGATGCTTCGAGAAGATAAGGTTGCGCGCGGACTTCGATCGGAACTCGGCTCTCGGGTTTTCGGATTTGATCGTCGGGCAGATGTCTCTTGCCGAAGGGAAGCTCGACCGTGAAAGTGGAGCCTTTGCGTTGTTCGCTCTCGACGCCGATTGATCCACCATGCAGCCTGACGAGTTCTTGGACAAGCGCAAGTCCGATGCCGCTACCCTCGATGCTGCGTCCTTGGGCGCCCTCGACGCGATGAAATCGCTCAAACAGAAGGGGAAGCTGGTCCTTTGGGATGCCGATGCCGGTGTCGCGAACAGTGAGCTGTGCGTACTTGCCGTCGGTTGACGGCCTGACACCGACAGAGATCTCTCCTTCGAAGGTGTATTTGAAAGCGTTCGAGAGGAGATTGAAGACGATCTTCTCCCACATGTCGCGATCGACATAAATCTCATGAGGCAGCGGCCTAGATTCGATCTTTACTCGAAGCCCGGCTTTGGACATGGCGGGCTCGAACATCCTGGCAATATCGCTGGTCACTTTCGACAGATCGGTTGGCTCAAAGCTGGCGTGGGCACGACCAGCCTCTACTCTGGAAAAGTCGAGAAGTGAGTTCACAAGCTTTAAAAGGCGCAGCCCGTTGCGGTGAGCGAGGGAAAGCAGAGTTCGTGTTTTCGGAGGTTGATTTGCGGCGAGCATTTCCTCCATCGGATTTAGCAACAGAGTGAGGGGCGTACGGAATTCATGACTTACGTTCGAAAAGAACGTCGTTTTGGCGCGGTCGAGC
>JAEWFG010000377.1 GCA_023388935.1 Pseudomonadota bacterium
TTCTGCAAGCTCAAGGAATTCAAGCGCATCGCGATGCGCGCCGACAAGACCGATCAAAGCTTCGCTGCCATGCTCCATCTCGCCGCCGCCGTGATAAATTCCCGATGAATCCCAACAGGCCCTAGGCTGGACGCGCCAACGGCGCAGGCCCTTTGCCAAGGCGACATTTTTTCGACGCGGGCCTCACCGTCTTGAAGTAGAGGGTGCATTGACCTGAGCCCCGGCGATCCTGCGCGAGCAGGAAGCTGGGGCAGTGACCGCCGATGTCTGCCGCAAGCACAGCACCAGCAGTGCGACCTCTTACTAATGGAAGGCGAAGTACGGCGGGCTAAGCCGCGCGGTCCGCGCGCGGCCTATACGAGCGCCTGGGCCAGAAAGGCCACGCCCAGCACGAGGGCTATCAATCCTGCCGTGATGGCGATCACCACGACGCCAGCGTTCGATGTGTCGCGCATCTCATGCTCCTCCGCTCTGCGCATCAAGGCATCAGGACCCGAACAAGCCGACAAGGAAAACCACTCCTCCAAAAAAGACAGTGAGCCCTATGGCCGTGAGGGCTGCTTGTTTGTTCGAAACATCACGCATCGCAATCTCCGTCAGTTCGTCGGGCTCAGAATCGTCAGCGAGCGCGTTTGTTGATCCGGCGCATCTCGACGACGCCGCGCAGCCGGGCGGCGTCGTTGTGCGGCTTCTTAATGATCATCACATCGTTCCTTTCACGCTGCTCTTGGACCCGGATCGTCATCGAACGGGTCGCCGTTGGAGACCCCTCCGTGGGGATCGAATAGCGACACGACGTTGGAGAGCACACTGTCGACGCTCGCGATCCTGACCACGTTGATGCAGCCAGCCGCGAAGAACGGCATCTGCGCGCCAACCCGCAGGCCGATCAGCGCCGCTCCCACTGGTGACAGGACAGAAATCTGCATCGCCCCCGACCTGTAATCGTCGGGCCAGACCAGTTGGCGGGTTTCGCGGGGGAATCCCCAATTCGTCCAGTACGTGACCCACGATCCCATCGTGACGATCCTGTCCAGCTCGGCGTCATCTTCGGGGACGACTTTCGAGCGGTTGATCTCGTCGAGCAGAAAATGGGCGTCGAAATCACCTTGCTCGATTGCGACGCGCGCGAGTCGGTCAAGGCGGCTCCGATCGGACTGGGGCATGACGATTTTCGGCAGATGCGTGACGGCCATGGCGCAATCCTTTCATGTGCTGTGCGACGCAAGTATCGAGCCCCCCGCGCGAGCGGGAAGCCACACCAAAGCTGTCGATTACGGGAACGAAAGAGTCCGAACGGCGGGACGCATGTCGCCGTCCGGCTAAGCGCCCAATTGAAGGCGTCCGGCGTGCAGACAAAGCCGCGCAATGCGCGCGCAATCAATGTCGAATGCGTAGGTCATCACGAAAGGTACATATTCGCTTACGGCGCAACAGCCATTGTGGCGAAAGCGCGCATGCGCCTCAAAGCAGCTCCAGAAGCTCTGTCGCAGTTGATCGACCGTCGACGCGCCACCCTGACGATGCGCGACGCAACCATATCGTCAGTGATCAGGGCGAGGTCCGCCGCGATATCCATCAACCAGCCATCGGCAAGTGTGCTCTTTGGTCACAATGTCCCACGCGCAGGGAGCGTCTACCTTGCGTTCGATATGATTTACGCATTCGACATCGACGGCGCGCGTCTCGTGCGTCAGTCCTCGCGCGCTGGCAGTCTGCACTCAGGCGTGTAGCCGGGCAGCTGCCCGGCGATTCTTCCAAATCGGTGAGTTGCAGCGCAGGCTTCCATCCGGGAGCCGCCAGTGCTTCGAAATTGAGGTGTCTTTCATGATCAACGAGACGCTGCCGACAGTCATAGTGACGGAGCCGGACCTGTCTCGCCTGGAGCGGCTGGTGATGGGATCGCCGCATGACGAGATCCGAAGGTTTCTGTTGCAAGAGCTCAATCGAGCCGAATGGGTTCCGGTCGGCTCCGCCAAATTGCATGACGTCGTCACTATGGGATCGTGGGTCACGTACCGGACAGACGAACGGTTCACGCCCGAAACCTGCCAATTGGTGTTTCCCGAACAGCCAACCACCGGTGGTGATCGACTTTCTGTGCTGACGCCGATCGGAGCGGCGCTGCTTGGGCTCAAGGTCGGAAGCTGCATGCCGTTCGTTGCCACCGGCGGCACGAGGTTCGTCAGAGTTGACGGTGTGAGTAGAACAGATCCGAAGGTATTGCCGCGATCTTGCGCTTCTTCGTCTCTCGACCACGAGTCACTTGGCGATGAGTGGGGCCACGCCTGAAGCGCGACGAGATCGGGATGAATCCGCGAGGTCCCCAACACTACGGGGTGCCTTCGTGGAAATCTCTGGAAATCATCTTTCGCAGGTCAGCCGCGAAGCGGCTAAATCCTCGAAGAAAGATGGTGGGCACGACAGGGATCGAACCTGTGACCCCTACCATGTCAAGGTAGTGCTCTCCCGCTGAGCTACGTGCCCTAGAGGTCATTCATCGATGGGGTCCCTATAACGGCTCAGGGGACCCGGCGCAAGGACGGAAGGTAGCCGATTTAGGCCGCCAACATCTTGTTCACTTCGCTGACCAATTCGCGCAGATGCACGGGCTTGGACAGCACCTTGGCGTTCTTGGGGGCGTCCGAATCCGAGTTCAGGGCGACCGCGGCGAAGCCGGTGATGAACATGATCTTGATGTCGGGGTCGAGTTCCGAGGCCCGGCGGGCGAGCTCGATGCCGTCCATTTCCGGCATCACGATGTCGGTGAGCAGCATCTCGAACGGCTCTTCCCGGAGCCGCTGATAGGCGGCCAAGCCGTTGTCATGGGACGAGACCTGAAAACCGGCATTTTCCAGCGCCTTGACCAGGAAACGGCGCATGTCGTTGTCGTCTTCGGCGAGCAGGATCTTTGGCATGGCAGGAAACGTCTAATCCCCAGAGGATATGCAGAGGTTATTAAGCCCGACAGACGGTAAATTTGGGGTGAAAATCTTTACCCTGGGTCGGCTGCACTGCCGGTCCTTTGTGAACCGGAACGCCGCATGAATCAATCGAGCCGCGCGAGCAGATCACCACCCCGATGGCCGCACGGTTAAGACATGTTCCAACGCCGATCACACTTTTTCGCTTGGCAGAATGGTTGCGATTCCGGACAATGACGACACATAAGAGCCGCTCGATCGGCCGAATCAATTCGATCCGGGCCTTTTTCGGATCCTGCGGCGCGAAGGGACGAAGCCTGAGACGATGACCCGATTTGATGGCGAAGTGTCGCTAGCCTTCGAGATCGTGGAGCCCGTCGAATGGCGCGCGCCGGTCATCTTCAACTCGCCTCATTCCGGCTCGGCGTATCCGGACGAATTCCTTGCGGCATCGCGGATCGACGTACCAACGCTGCGGCGGTCGGAAGACTCGTTCATGGACGAGCTGATCGGCCATCTCAGCGGGCGCGGCTTTCCGACCGTGCGGGTCAACTTTCCCCGCTCCTATGTCGACGTCAACCGCGAGCCCTATGAGCTCGACCCCCGGATGTTCACCGGCCGCCTGCCGAGTTTTGCCAATACCCGCTCGATGCGGGTTGCGGGCGGCCTCGGCACCATTCCGCGCGTGGTCGGCGACGGCCAGGAGATCTATCGCGACCGCATCCTGGTCGACGACGCGCTGGCGCGGATCGAGACACTCTACAAGCCCTATCATCGCGCGCTGCGTCGGCTGATCAACAAGGTGCACCAGATGTTCGGCACCGTGGTGCTGGTCGATTGCCACTCGATGCCGTCGGTCGGCGTCTCCCGCGACGAGCCGCGCCGGCCCGACATCGTGATCGGCGACCGCTACGGCACGAGCTGCTCGCCGCTCCTGCCTGACAGGGTCGAGGAGACCATGACGGGGCTCGGCTATTCGATCGGCCGCAACAAACCTTATGCCGGCGGCTTCATCACCGAACATTACGGCAACCCCGCGAGCGGGCTGCACGCGGTCCAACTCGAGCTCAACCGCGCGATCTACATGGACGAGCGGCGGCGCGAGCGCGGCCCGCGCTTTGCGCGAGTCGCGTCCGACTTCGGCGTGCTCGCCGACGTGTTGGCGACGACGATCCCGTTCGGCGATCTCGGCCCGTTCCAGGCCGCGGCGGAATAGACCGGTTTTCCTCGAAGACAGAGTTCCGCGAGCGATTGGTCCGGACGCGTTTTAGCTTCGCGGCGGGTCGCGTTTGAAACTGAGACCCAAAGAAAAAAGGGCCGCTCGCGAATGACGCAAGCGGCCCAAGTCTAGGGAGGAAACGCCCAAGGAGGGCAGCGGTAACGCAGAGCGCTACCGCACCGCAACAATATGCGGCTGCGGCGCACAAAGCGCAAGGGCTTTTGAGCCGTTTCCCATGCAAAATGCACATAGCTCAATTGCTCTCAGAGAAACCCAGATTCAGTTTCTTTGATAAGGAAATTCAATGGGTTGATTGCTGTTTGCACACGAACAAGGCATGTACGGAACCAAGTTCTCAACTCTGTGATCGATATTTGGTCAGCGGATGACTGAGACGAGGCAGGCGCTTCCGGCATCCAAAATACCAGGGTGCAAATCAAGACAGCGCTGCACGCGGGAGGCGATTTGAGCTAGGCAGATGCGAACTACACCCGACTTTCGCTTTGAGGATTTGCCGTGACGGTGATCGATTTCTCCGCCTTCATCGGACGGCTCGCCACCGCCTCCGGCGAAACCATCCTGCCGTTCTTCCGCACCTCGCTGTCGATCGACGACAAGAGCAAGACGAAGGAC
>JAEWFG010000320.1 GCA_023388935.1 Pseudomonadota bacterium
AGATAGAGGTCGACATGATCGAGCCTCAGCTTCTTCAGGCTGGCGTCGAAGGCGCGGCGGATCGCGTCCGGCGCCAGATTCTCGTGCCAGACCTTTGTCGTGACGTGCAACTCGCCGCGCGGCAGGCGGGCGGCGGCGAGCGCGGCGCCGATGGATTCTTCATTGGCGTACATCTCGGCAGTGTCGATGTGGCGATAGCCGATCGACAGCGCGCTCTCGACCGCCGCGCGGCAGGCATCGCCCTGCATGCGGAAGGTGCCGAGGCCGAGCTTGGGCATACTGATGCCCTGTGTCGTCAGATTGTCCATGAACAGGTTCCTGGGATATTTCAGCGCGCCGGATGCGCGCTACCGCGTGAGCAGACTTTTTCGGTCGTGGAAAAGAGTGGCGGGAGCAGCCACTATAGCGCGGGAGTCGTGGGGCGGCCAATCAAGATCGGGTTCGCCCTCAAGAATGCTGCGCCACCACGGCTGGGCGCGCCTGCGGTTGGGGCATGATGTCGACTGACCAGAGGTTGCGGTTGTCGACGTCTTTCAAGGTCACGGTCATCACTCCGCTGGCGCCATCGATGTCGACGCGGCCGAAGAACTGCAGGCCGAAACAGGGCGCGAGATTCTCGCCCTGCGCCTCGTTGCAACCATTCTGGTACATCGCGACGGGACCGAAGGTGTTGTCGAGTTCGCCCGGTCCCCAGGTGCCGGCATGGAGAGGGCCGGAGACGAACTCCCAGAACGGCTCGAATTCCCTGAATTGGGCCTTGTTCGGGTCGTAGTAGTGCGCGGCTGTGTAGTGCATGTCGGCGGTGAGCCAGACGACGTTGCAGACGCTGGCGCGCTTGATGGAGGCGAGAAGATCGGCGATCTCGTGCTCGCGCCGGTCGGGCGGGCCGTTGCCGAGCGCGACAGCGTCCAGGCTAATCAGGCCGATCGGCAGGTCGGCCGCGATCACCTTCCATGTCGCGCGCGAGGAACCCAGCTCACGCTTCAGCCAGGCAAGCTGCTTGGCGCCCAGAATCCAGCCGCGGCGATCATTGCCCTTGTTCCAGCTATCGTCGCGATAGCTGCGCATGTCGATCATGAAGACGTCGAGCAGCGGGCCGTAGGCGATCTTGCGATAGACCCGGCCGTGCCGCGCGCCGATGTCGCGGATCGGCATGAAGTCGAAGAAGGCGCGGCGGGCGCGCGCAACCAGGCGCGGGGTTCCGTCGTCCTCATAGCCGGCAGCGTCGTAGCTCCCGGTCGGCGACCAGTCGTTGGTGACCTCGTGGTCGTCCCATTGCGCGAACATCGGCACTTGCGCGTGAAAAGCGCGGAAGTGCTCGTCGAGATGGTTGTATTTATAGTTGCCGCGGAACTGCGCCAGCGTGTGCGCGACCTCGGCTTTTTCCTCGGTCACCAGATTGCGCCAGATTCCGCCGTTCGGCAGCCTCTGTTCGGAGGGAATCGTACAGTCGGCGTAGATGTGGTCGCCGGAGTGAATGAAGAAATCGGGGCGGTTATCGAGCATGGTGCGATAGCTACGATAACCGCCGCGCGCGGTGTCGATGCCCCAGCCCTGCCCCGCGGTGTCGCCAGACCACAGGAACGAGATCGACTGGCCCGCGGCCGGCGCGGTGCGAAAATGACCGACGCGGCTTTCGCCGGCAATGCCGGTCGCGATGTCGTCGAAGCGCACGCGATAGAAGACATCCTGCCCGGCCGGGAGATCGTTCAGCAGCAATTTTGAGGTGAAATCAGCATCGGGCAACGCATCGCGTGAAGCTGATGCAATGATGGCCTTGAAGCTCTCGACGGTCGAGCATTCCACCTTCATCCGCGCAGACCGGTCGGCGCGCGCCCAGATCACGGCGGAGCCGTCCGAAACGTCGCCGGACTGGATGCCGCCTGCGATTTGCGGGCGATCGGAGGCACGGCTGAGGTGCGGCGTTGCGAGCGTGCCGAGCGAGCTGACGGCGAGGCTGGAGGCGGAGCGGATCAGGAATTGCCGTCGTGTCCATGCGCGCGCGGCGCGGAGCGTTGCCATTCAGGAAACCTTCGTCGAATCGCGACGGAAGGTGCCTGTGTTCCTTGACTCCCACCCTTACGGTTTCTTGACTCCACGCCTACGGTTTTGCGACGCGTGGATGACGCTTGTGAGCTAGCGCTTCCAGTTGCAGATGCCGCCGGTGCGGCAAGGCCAGGTCTGGATGCGGGTGTCCATCGCCTGTGCGTCCAGCGGGTTGCCGCGGCGATGGGCGAGCTTCGTGCGCGCCGCGCCACGCGGTTGCGAGCTCTTCGCACGCGCGACCTTCGGCTCAGACACATGCACGCGCTCGGCGGCGACCTTCTTGGGCACGTCGATCGGTTCGGCGCGCGCCTGCGCGTCGTTGCCGCCCTTCGCTTCTAACGCGAGCGGAGCGAACTGCGTTTCCGGCCCGAGCAGCTTCGGCGACAGTACAGCCTTGGACAGATCGAGACCGAGATATTCGTCAGGCTTGTAGTCGTCAGCACGCGCGGCGCCGCCCCATGCGAGCACGAGGGCAACGGCAACTGCAAAAGGAACTCGTTTCAGGACCACGGACGCCTCCTGAAATTGAAGGGGTAATTTACCCCTATTTAGGAGGCGTCGCGTGCAATTCCAGCGGCGAATTGCCGCCGTGGTTAAGTTTGGCGCGTGTCAGGCGACCTTTCGCGCCGCGCCGGTCCCATCCAGGAACCCGATCAGACGGCTGCGGATGATGGTCTCCGCCTCATCCATGATGCGGTCGATAAGTTCCTTGCAGGAGGGAATGTCGCGGATCAGGCCTGCGACCATGCCGCAACTCCAGGCGCCTGCATCCATCTGCCCGTCCAGCATGATCTTGGGATAGACGCCCGCGACCTGATCGTGGATGTCGTCGATGGTGAGCTTGGCGCCCTTCTCGCGTTCGATCTCGAGCAGGCGATCGACATTGGCATTCTTCAGCACGCGCTCGGTGTTGCGCAAAGCGCGCATGATCAGGCGGGTGTCGAGTTCGGTCGCTGCGACCAGCGCATTCTTCACGTTCTGATGCACCGGCGCCTCCTTGGTGGCGATGAAGCGCGTGCCCATGTTCATGCCGGCCGCGCCCAGTGACAGCGCCGCGACGAGGCTGCGTCCGTCGGCCATGCCACCTGAGGCGACAAACGGGATCTTCAATTCCTCCGCCGCACGCGGCAGCAGGATCATGTTCGGAATGTCGTCCTCGCCGGGGTGACCACCGCACTCAAAGCCGTCAACGCTGACGGCGTCGCAGCCGACGCGCTCGGCCTTCAGGGAGTGGCGCACCGAGGTGCATTTATGAATGACCTTGATGCCGGCGGCCTTCAGTGCCGGCATGTATTGTTCAGGGCTACGGCCCGCAGTCTCCACGGACTTCACGCCACCTTCGACGATGGCCGCGATGTACTCCGGATAAGGCGGTGCCGAGAAGGCCGGCAGAAAGGTAAGGTTCACACCGAACGGCTTGTCGGTCATGTCGCGGCAGCGCGCGATTTCCTTCGCAAGCAACTCCGGCGTCTTCTGTGTGAGACCGGTGATGATGCCGAGCCCGCCGGCGTTGGAGACGGCAGCCGCCAGCTCGGCAAAGCCGACGAAATGCATGCCGCCCTGGATGATGGGGTGCTCGATGCCGAACAGTTCGGTGATCGCGGTCTTCACGTAGGGGCCTCCTGGAGTTCGCTTGCTGTTGGAATCAATCTAGCCGGACTTTTGCGCCGCAGTCACCATCTCTCTCCGAACGGCCTGATCTCCATTTCGAAAGTCCAGGCGCTTTTCGGCTGCTGATAGAGTTGCCAATAAGCGTCCGCGACCGATGACGGCGGCATCAGCAGGTCGGGATTGTCGAGCGCATTCGGCCCGAGCGCCTCGAGCCGGCGCTGCCGCACCCATTCGGTGTCCACGCCGGAATCGATGATGAGATGGGCGACGTGGATGTTCTTCGGTCCGAGTTCGCGCGCCATCGCCTGCGCCACCGCGCGCAGGCCGAACTTGGCGCTGGCGAAGGCGGCAAAGCCACTGCCGCCGCGCAAGCTCGCGGTTGCACCGGTGAAGAAGATGTTGCCAGCCCCGCGAGGCAGCATCAGCCGCGCAGCTTCCCGACCCGCGAGGAAGCCGGAATAGCAGGCCATCTCCCACACTTTGCGGAACACGCGCTCGGTGGTGTCGAGGATCGGGAAATTGACGTTGGCGCCGACGTTGAAGATGCAAACTTCAAGCGGCGCATGTTTGTCGGCGTCGTTGAGAAAGGAGATGATCTCTTCCTCTTTCCGCGCATCCAGCGAGCGCGCATGGATCTCGCCGCCGGCGGTTTCGATGTCCTTCACTAACGGCGCCAGCTTGTCGCCGTTGCGGCGGCCGGCGAAGACCGTGAAACCCTCGGTGGCAAACCTCTTGGCGATCTCGGAACCGATGAAATCGCCGGCTCCGATGACGGCTGCAGTGGCGTTTCGCTTGGACAAGGTCGCCTCCTTCGACTGGCCGCGCTGCTCTACGCACGGCGACTGATGATTAACCGGAGGCTATAGTTCTAAAATAGAACTGTCAAATTGTAGGACTGGGTGCTATCTTCTTCTGCAAATATCGCCGATCATTCAAGTCAGTTCCTTTTTTAGACTTACTGACGCCGGAGAACCATGATGAAATGGGACACGCTGGACGAAGAGCCATGCTCGCTCTCGCGCACCATTGCCGTGGTCGGCGATCGCTGGACGCTCTTGATCCTGCGCGAATGTTTTCTGCGCGTGCGGCGGTTCGAAGGATTCCAGTCCTCGCTCCAGATTACACGGCACCTGCTCTCGGAGCGACTGAAGAAGTTGGTCCGCTTCGGCATCCTGCGCCGCCTCCCCTATTCCGAGGCGCCGAAGCGCTATGAATACATCCTCACGCAGAAAGGCCTCGACCTCTATCCGATCATCATGGCGATGGTGCATTGGGGCGACACCCATATGGGCGACGAACGCGGCCGCCCGCTGCTGCACGAGCACAAGAATTGCGGCAAGCTGTTCGATCCCGTGATGGTGTGCTCGGAGTGCGGCGAGGCGCTGCATGCGAAACAGGTCCATGTGCATGCGGGGCCGGGGCGGAGGGACGCGGCTGGGTGAGATTTAATGCGTTCTGACCGTCGTCTCGGCATTGCGAGCGCAGCGAAGCAATCCAGAATCTCTCCGCGGGCAGAAATCTGGATTGGTTCGCTGCGCTCGCAATGACGGAAAACGGCTCAATGCCGCCTGTCGGCGCGTTCGTCAGTGCGTCTTCGTGTTGTACCACTTCTCCAGATCGGGCTTGTCATCGTCCGACCGCTGCTCCTTTTCCGGATTTCCCTTCCAAGGCTTATCCGTCTGGGCGTGCGATCCCCGGTCATTCTGATGCCTGGGATCGTCGGTCGGCCGCTCCTTACTCATCTGATCTCCCTCTCTGTATGAGGCGTCTATGCGAACGGAACGCCGTAGTAAGCGTTGATGCCGCGCATCGCAGCGTCATCGCCCCAGTTCCAATCGCTCCTCTCGCCGTATTTCGGCGCGCCTTCGAGCGCCTTGGCAGTGATCCCGATGACATAGCCGCCGAGCTCCGTGTCGTATTTCAGCGACTGCCAGGGCAGCGGGTAGTGATCGTTGCCAAGGCCGAGAAATCCGCCGAAGCCAAGCGCGGCGTAAGACACCTTGCCACTGACCTTGTCGATCATCACGCGTTCGATCGAACCGATCTTGTTGCGATCCCCACCGTAAACCGATGTTCCCTCGACCTTGTCGCTGCCGATCAACCGGCCCATCTCGCTGCGATCCATCTCGCCTTGATTCAACATCTCAATTCTCCACTCAGCCAATTGGTGAAGAATCAACCGGACGCGGAGGCGATCGTTCCTGACAGCTCGAGCTGCGCGAATTGGCCTCAGGCCGGCCGCGCAGCCGCGCTTGCCTCGCGTCGCGAAAGAAAATCATGCATCTCCGTAGCGGTCTGAAGCTGCTCGATGCGCGCAAGAACGGAATCGCGCTGACTGCCGATCGGCAGGCTCGACAGTTCGTGCTCGAGCCGCAACCTCTGCGCGTCGAGACGTTGTTCGAATGTGTGTGGCTTAGATCGCCTTCGCATCTTCCGTCCTCGGTGGCTGCAGGCCCGGACTGTTGGCCCAACGTTCGACCTGGTCGATGATCTTCTGGTGGCTTGGGCGCACCGGCTTGGGCGCTCCGGGCTCTTCGGAAAGCTTGCGGGGTAACCTGACTTCCTCCGTCATGGCCTATCTCCCTTTCAAAGAGAATGCGCCATCGCCCGAGTCGTTTCAATACAACTTATTGATTTCATTATATTTTCTTACTCATTTGGTGATTTTATCGACTCTTGTGGAACTCCCGCCAAGTTCGTTCGTTGAGTAAACTACTCAACTTGCTCAATTTGCGTGATTGACCATGAACGACCTTCGCGCCGAGCGCCTTCAGGTCATGCTCTCGCCGGAAGAGTTGGCCGCCGTTGATGATTTCCGGTTCAAACATCGCATGCCGACGCGAGCGGCAGCGGTCCGCGAGCTCCTCAAGTTCGGACTTGCCTCCGTGGGAGTCGATGCCATGGCTGGCGTGAAGTCGAGCAACTTCGGCGTATTCGGCCGCGGCCCTGAGGGACACACTCAAGGCGACCCTGAAGACTGATCCAAACGCCTCTCTCAAAGCAAAACGACCCCGGCACGGTGGGTGCCAGGGTCGTCCTTGGAGATTGCTTCCGACGCACCGGGGGCATGTCAGCCGGAAGCAATCTGTCGACTCTTCGTGCGCGGATTCGTTCCTCGCGAGAACTAGTACCCACTTTTCTTGGATCGTGAGTCGTGATTCAAGGTCGGGATGATACCCGAAGCAAGAGAAGTCGACCTTTCGAGGAAAGATCGCAAGGTGCTTGAGGCGTGCTGTCGCTCACCGGTGACG
>JAEWFG010000329.1 GCA_023388935.1 Pseudomonadota bacterium
CGTCACCGGTGAGCGACAGCACGCCTCAAGCACCTTGCGATCTTTCCTCGAAAGGTCGACTTCTCTTGCTTCGGGTATCATCCCGACCTTGAATCACGACTCACGATCCAAGAAAAGTGGGTACTAGCCTTGGCACTAGGTCGGCGGCGGCTTCACCGTCATGCCCGACTTCAGCATCGCTTCCAGAAGCTGCTCGGCCGTGGTGCCCTTCGGCAGCCGCAGCAAGATATCCTCGAGCCGCCCGTCGAGCAGCAGCATGGTGAAACCGTGCACCATCGACCAGGCGCGTGCGATCGCAGCGGCCTGGTCGAGCGTCATCGTATCGCGGCGGATCTGCTCCTGCCGCATCGCGCCGACGGCGTTGGCGAGCCCGGCAAAGGAGGCTTCTGCAGCTTCGTGCAGCGAAGGCCTGGAATAGTCGAGCCGCTCGGTGCGGAACATGATGCCATACATGCCGGGATGGGCCTGGGCGTAGGCGACGTAAGCCTTGGGCCGCGCCAGCGTACGCTCCAGCGGCGTCGCAGCGGCATCGCAGGCCGCACCCATCGCCACGTTGAACTGGCGGAAGCCGATCGCGGCGAGCTCACTGACGAGGCCGGTCAGATCGCCGAAATGATGGGTCGGCGCGGCATGCGACACCCCGGCTTCGCGCGCCACCGCTCGGAGCGTCAAGCCGGCGAGCCCGTCGCGCTCCAGCACGCGCTCGGCCGCCAGCAGCAGCGCCTCGCGCAAGGCGCCGTGGTGATAGGGCGCATCCGCCTTTGCGCTTCCCGCGCGCCGCGCCGGCCGTGGCCGTGTGGTCGAGGTCGAGGTCGAGGTCGATGAGGGCTTTTTCCGGGGACGGGAGCGGCGGGCGGTTTCTGTCTTGGCCATAAGGGTCTTATATGATGTCATTTTGACAGTGTAAAGATTTCGCTTGACGATCGTCTTGGCCGGCCCTAGCGTATCTTTACGATGTAAAGATAAGGGAGGATTGCCTTGCAACAGGACGCATTCAGCACGCCATCGAGCAATCGTGGGCCGATCCCGTTCGAGGCCGACGCCCCGTTTCTCAAGATCGTCGGCGAGCTGCCGCGCGAGCTGAACGGCACGCTCTATCGCAATGGCCCCAACCCGCAATTCGACGCGCCCGGCGCCCATTGGTTCGTCGGCGACGGCATGCTCCACGCCTTCCATCTGGAGAACGGCCGCGCCTCTTATCGCAACCGCTGGGTCCGCACGCCAAAATGGCTCGCCGAGCACGATGCCGGCCGCGCGCTGTTCGGCGGCTTCGGCCGCAAGATGCCCGACGCGCCGGCGCACCTGACCGACGGCGGCGTCGCCAACACCAACATCATCTTCCACGCCGGCAAGCTGCTCGCGCTCGAAGAAGGGCATCTGCCGACCGAGATCGAGCCGGGCACGCTCGCAACCCGCGGCTATTGCAACTACCAGAGCCGCATTGCCGGCCCCTTCACCGCGCATCCGAAGATCGATCCGGTCACCGGCGAGATGGTGTTCTTCGGCTACAATGCCAGCGGCCCGCTGACACCCGCCCTCTCCTATGGCGCAATCGACGCAAGCGGCAAGGCAACGCGCTTCGAGCGTTTCGAAGCGCCCTATGCCAGCATGGTGCACGACTTCATCGTCACCGAGAACCACGTGCTGTTTCCGATCCTGCCCATCACCGGCAGCATGGAGCGCGCCATGGGCGGCAAGCCGCCTTACGCCTGGGAACCGGAGAAAGGCGCCTATGTCGGCGTCATGAAGCGCAAGGGCACAGCCAAGGACATCATCTGGTTCCGGGCCGAGACCTGCTACGTCTTCCACGTCATGAACGCCTGGGAGGACGGCGACCGCATCATCGCCGATGTCATGCAGTTCGAGGAAGCGCCGCTGTTTCCACATCCCGACGGCCGGCCGACCGATCCGGAGAAGTCGCGCGCGCGTTACTGCCGCTGGACGTTCGATCTCTCGGGGAATACCGACCGCTTCCAGCAGACCTATCTGGACGACCTCAGCGGCGAATTCCCCCGCATCGACGACCGCCGCGCGGGGCTGAAGTCGAGCCATGGCTGGTACGCCTGCGCCAATCCAAAACTGCCGATGTTCGGCGCACTGTCCGGCATTGTTCATGTCGACGGTACGGGAAAGCGCCTCGGCCATTATCTGCTGCCGGACGGCGACACCATCTCCGAGCCGGTGTTCGTCGAGCGGAGCAAGGACGCGGCTGAAGGTGACGGCTGGCTGCTCGCGGTGGTCTGGCGCGCGCGAGAGAACCGCAGCGACCTCGCTGTCTTCAACGCCACCGATGTCGAGGCCGGCCCGGTCGCGCTGGTGCAGCTCGGCCACCGCGTGCCCGACGGCTTTCACGGCAACTGGGTGGGAGCGCTGTAGCTCCCTCCATCCGTCAATCCCCATTGCGTAAGTACGCAATGGGGGCGGAGCGCAGCGACGAACCCGGAATCCATCTTGCCGCGGACAAAGCCGCACGATGGATCCGGGCTTTAGCCACACGGCACGCCGGGAAAAGATGATTGTTTGTGCTTCGAGAGTGCTGACAACACCAAGGAGGCTCACATGCACATGCCCGCGATCACCGCGTGCTATCTCGCGATCCTCGCGTTGCTCTACGCCGCGCTTGCGCTTCAGGTGATCCGGCTGCGGCGGAGCAACAAGGCCGCCTTCAGCGACGGCGGCAATTTGAGCCTGCGCAGCGCCATCCGCGCCCACGGCAATTTCATGGAGTACGTGCCCATCATCACCCTGATGGTTGCCATGATCGAGATGGCTGGCGCCTCTGCCCTGCGCGTTCACCTGCTCATGGGCGCGCTGCTGCTGTCACGGCTGCTGCATCCGCTCGGCATGTACGCGGCGCCGAACTCGCTGCAATTCCGGATCTGCCGCGTCGGAGGCATATTCATCACCATCGCCCTGCTGATCTCCTGCGCGCTGGCGATCCTGTCGGGCCCGCTTTCGAGCGCAATGGCATGACGAATTGACGGGCAAGCGACCGTAAAAACTCGATATTGCAGATTCACTCACTTCATTTTGACAATGTAAAGATTGTCCTTGAACCTTTTCGCGGCCTGCGCTACAAATCTTGACAATGTAAAGATTTCGGCCCGACGGGAGGCGGCCATGACGATTTTCCTTATCCTTGCGCCCTACGGCATCTACACCTTCCTGATGCTGGTGACCTCGGCCACCGTGAGCGTGTTTGCGGCCGCGGCGGTCTGCCTTGCAACCATCGCGATCGACGTCGCATACGGCCGCTCGGTCAAGATTCTGGCCGCGGGCTCCGTGATCGTGTTCGTCATGATCGGCCTCGCCCTCCTCTTCTTCGATCCGCAGCCGAGTACGCTTGCCGTCAAGCTCTCGGTCGATATCGGCGTCTTCGTCATCGCGCTCGGCTCGATGCTGCTGCGCCGGCCGTTCACCCTGCAATACGGGATCGAATCCGTGCCGGCGGAATCGCCGCGATGCCCGGCTTCCTGCAGGCCAACTACATCATCACGGCCGCATGGACCGCAGCGGCGCTTCTCATGATGATCTCCAACCTCGTGCTGCTCTACGTCCCCGGCCTGCCGCTCTGGTCCAGCCTCGCGGTCGCTTTCGCCGCCCGCAACAGCGCGATCTATTTCACGAAATGGTATCCCGAGCGCTGCAGGATGAAATACGCTCAATCCTCACAAACACTGTCTCCCTCGCATTGACCAGGACAGACGATGAAAAACGTATTCGCTCGCCTCGCCTCTGATTTCCTTTCCACCATCGTGTTCCTGATCGTCTATGTCGTCACCGACAACGTCATCCTGGCGACCTCGGTGGCGATTGCGGGCGCGATCGCGCAGGTGATCTATGCCCGCGTCAGGGGCATGTCGCTCGGTTACATGACCTATGCCTCCCTTGCGCTCGTCATCGTGCTGGGGGCGGCGACCATCCTCACCCAGGATCCGCGTTTCGTGCTGGCCAAGCCCGCGATCGCGCATTTCGCGATCGGGGCGATCATGCTCAAGCGCGGCTGGATGCTGCGCTACATGCCGCCGCTCGTGACCGAGGCCATTCCGGAATACGTCACGGTTGCCGGCTACGCCTGGGCCGCACTGATGTTCGCGCTCGGCGCCGGTACCATCGCGGTGGCCATGACGGGCGATCTCAAATTGTGGGCTTTCTACGTCTCCGTCGTCGCGGTCGGCGCCAAGATCGCGGCCTTCGCCCTGCAATACCTGATCTTCCGCGTCATCATCACCAGGCGCCTGCGCGCCGCCGCCCGCGCCTAAGCGCCGCTTCCAAAGCGTTAGGCAGGCGGGGCAAGTTGCGCTATACGCTCGGCCCAGGACTGGCTGCGGATCGTCGCGGGCCGCCGGGATTTGTTGGGGAGGCTGGAATGGCTGTTGACGGTAACTGGAATCTGACCATGACGACGCCCATGGGCGAGCGCCAGGCAACGCTGACCTTGCTGAACTCCGGCGGCACGCTGACCGGCACGCAGGGCGCCGACGGCAATTCCGCCGAGATATTCGACGGCACCATCAGCGGCGACGCCGTCAACTGGAAGGTCTCGATCACCAATCCGATGCCGTTGACGCTCGAGTTCATCGGAAAGGTGTCTGGCGACAACATGAGCGGCGAGATGGGCATCGGCCCGATGGGCAGCTTCCCGTTCACGGGTGTGCGGGCGTAAAGCCGCGTCCGTCGCAAAATCGTGTGCGCGCTCCGTCTCATCGCGGCAACGATCCTGTGTGTCGCGACACAAGCCGCGGCGTGCGCCGGATGAAATAGAGCGCGACTCAGTGCCCTTCTCGTGTCCCGGACGCGGTGCAGCGCCATAGCGCGTCGTAAACGCGCTTTCGGCGCTGCTCCGCAGAGCCGGGACCCATGCCTCCACGTGAACCCCGGATCAGCAGCGTAGCATTCCATGCGGCGCAGCATCCGGGGAACGCCGCATCAGCCCAGGTTCAACTCCTTGAAGAAGTCGTTGCCCTTGTCGTCGATGATGATGAAGGCGGGGAAGTCTACGACTTCGATACGCCAGATCGCTTCCATGCCGAGCTCGGGATATTCGAGCACCTCGACCTTCTTGATGCAGTGCTCGGCGAGGTTCGCTGCGGCACCGCCGATCGAGCCGAGATAGAAGCCGCCATACTTCTTGCAGGCCTCGCGCACGGCAGGCGCGCGGTTGCCCTTCGCCACCATCACCATCGAGCCGCCGGCGGCCTGGAACTGGTCGACGAAGGAATCCATGCGGCCCGCCGTGGTCGGACCGAACGCGCCTGAAGCGTAGCCTTCGGGCGTCTTGGCGGGGCCGGCGTAGTAGACCGGATGGTTCTTGAAATAATCCGGCAGCGGCTCGCCCTTCTCGAGGCGCTCGCGCAGCTTGGCGTGCGCGGAATCGCGCGCGACGATCATGGTGCCGGTCATCGAGACCCGCGTCTTGATCGGGAATTTCGAGAACGTCGCCAGGATGTCCTTCATCGGCTGGTTGAGGTCGATCTTGACGACCTCGCCGCCCAGCGACTGCTCGACCTGCGGGAGGTACTGCGCCGGGTTGTGCTCGAGCTCCTCGAGATAGACGCCGTCCCTGGTGATCTTGCCGAGCACCTGGCGGTCGGCCGAGCAGGACACGCCGAGCCCGATCGGCAGCGAGGCGCCATGACGCGGCATGCGGATCACCCGCACATCGTGGCAGAAATACTTTCCGCCGAACTGCGCGCCGACGCCGAGCGACTGCGTCATCTTGTGGATTTCCTTCTCCATCTCGACGTCGCGGAAGGCGTTGCCGTCGGGCGAGCCATGGGTCGGCAGCGCGTCGAGATAGCGGGCGGAGGCGAGCTTCACGGTCTTCATGCAGAGCTCGGCCGAAGTACCGCCGATCACGATGGCGAGGTGATAAGGCGGGCACGCCGCGGTGCCCAGCGTCAGGATCTTTTCCTTGAGGAAGGCGAGCAGCCGGTCCTTGGTCAGCACCGAGGGCGTGGCCTGGAACAGGAAGCTCTTGTTGGCGCTGCCGCCGCCCTTCGCCATGAACATGAACTTGTAGGCGTCGTCGCCCTCGGCGTAGATCTCGCACTGCGCCGGCATGTTGTTGGCGGTGTTCTTCTCCTCGTACATCGACAAGGGAGCGACCTGCGAATAGCGCAGGTTGCGGCGCAGGTAAGCATCGCGCGCGCCTTCCGACAGCGCCGCCTCGTCGTCACCGTCGGTGATGACGTTGCAGCCCTTCTTGCCCATGATGATCGCGGTGCCGGTGTCCTGGCACATCGGCAGCACACCGCCGGCCGCGATATTGGCGTTCTTCAGAAAGTCGAGCGCGACGAACTTGTCGTTCGGGCTCGCCTCGCCGTCCTCCAGGATCGCGCGGAGCTGCTTCAGATGGCCGGGGCGCAGGTAGTGGTTGATGTCGCCGAAAGCCGCTTCCGACAGCGCCCGCAGCGCCTCGCGCGACACCACCAGCATGTCTTTTCCCAGGACCTTCTCGACCCGGACGCCCTCGGACGTAATCTTCTTGTAGGGGGTCTCGTCCTTGCCCAGCGGGAACAGCGGGGTGTGCTTGTAGGGCGGAACGGGCTTGGACTGGTCGGGGAAGGCGGTGGGAGCGTTCATTGGTCGATCTCAGGTTCTGGAGCCCTCGCGCGGGCCATCGGCGTAGAAGCCTTCTAAGCTTTTTTGCCGTAAAGGGAAGGCGCTATGGCGCGGTCGAGGCATCCCGATTCGGCGCCGCCGCGGCCATTTTCCGGTCGCTGTCCGTCAGAGACAGGGGATCATTGCGGTCGAATGGGGCCCGACCGCACCCCTTGCGCTCTGCACATGCCGACGATTGAATACGCGTTCCAAGGGGCTTTTCATCATGACATTGAACTCGAACGTCCGCGGCGCGATCGTTGTCGCCGCCGCAATCGCCGGACTTGTCGCCCTCGCCTCGCCGGCGCGCGCGGACCAGTGCGACGACATCGCAAAGCAGCTCGCGAGCGGCATCGACAAGCTGAAGGTCAACTTCAAGGCCGCCAACATCATCTATCTCACCCACCCGGCGGCGAAGGAACTCTCGCTCGGCTGCCGCGCGCAGGGAAAGGCATATTCCAACGAGCTCTATGCCAAGGGCGACCGCAAGCCGGCGCCGCAGTTCTATGACCTGGTCGCGTCAGCAGCCGCGATCATCTTTACGGTGACGAAGGACGACACCACCAAAGGCGCCACGCGCTGCCTGAAGCGCATGGGCCTGTTGCGCGGCGACAAGGTGTCGATGCGCTTCAAGCGTCTCAACATGGAATGCACCCGCACCAAGACGGAAGCGTCGATCGCGATCACGCGGCCGAAGGACGAGTAAGGCTCGGCACTCCCTGTCCCTTGCCACACGTTCGGCGGCGCAGGCATCGCAACGCCACCCGCCACCCACGCCGTCATTACGAGCACAGCGAAGCAATCCAGCGTCTTTCCGCGGAGACAGACTGGATTGCTTCGCTGCGCTCGCAATGACGAGGAGAGGCCCGTCGTCTGCCTCGCACAGCACGATGAGGCACGAAAAGCGCCTCCGACACCGCACCAGATCCCTCGCATTTTAACGATTGCCTTGACGGAAGTTTCGGTGCTGGCGGGGCAAGGTCGACTGTTTCAATCTGTGAGGATTTGTGGATGAGCGTTTCAAGCGTTGCGTCGCCGCCGATCGCGACCGTGGTGCCGAGCTACGAGACAACGACGCGGCAGGACGATCAGACCAAGACCAGGGACAATGATCCGGCCCATCAGCCGACCCCGCCTGCTCCGCTGCCGCCGGGACAGGGCACGCGGATCGATCAGCTCGCCTGATCAGGCCTGTCGACGATGGACGACCCGATCCCCGCGATCGGGCCCTTCGCGCGTCCGGCCGCATCTTCGCCGGATAGCGGGACCAATATCGTGCGCGGTCGAGCCGGGACCTGCGCATGATCGCACGCCTCCTGTTGCAGAACACGATCGTCACCGCCGCGATGAGCGTGCTGCTGTTCGCGTCCGCCGGTACGCTGCATTGGCCTTCGGCCTGGGTGTTCCTCGTCACCTCCGTCCTGCTCGGTCCGCTCTGTGGCTGGTGGCTCTATCGGGTCGATCCGGCACTGCTCGCCGAACGTCTGCGGCCGGTCCTGCAAAAGGATCAGCCCGCCGCCGACAAGCTGTTCATGACCGTCTTCGTCGCGACGATGCTGGCTTGGCTGGCGGCGATGGGTCTCGACCGGCGCCGTCTTGCCTCTGACATGCCGGCCACCTTTCAGGCATTCGGCTTCGTCCTGTTCCTGCTCTCGACGCTGTTCATCCTCTGGGTGTTCCGCGAGAACTCGTTTGCCGCGCCGGTGGTGAAGCTGCAAGCCGAGCGCGCGCAGCGGGTGATCTCGACGGGACCTTACGCGCACGTCCGCCATCCCATGTATAGCGGAATGATCCTGTTCTTCGTCGGCGTGCCACTGCTCCTGGGCTCGTGGTGGGGACTGGCGATGGTGCCGCTCTTCCTCGCACTGTTTGCAGTCCGCATCCGCATCGAGGAACGCACGCTGCGCGAAGGCCTGCCAGGCTATTCCGACTACATGAGGCGTGTGCGCTACCGTCTACTGCCGGGCGTGTGGTGAACTCGCCTCACTGCCAAACGGCATCCACTTCGCTGGAAACGCTCTAACCATCCAGCTCGCGGTAGCGGCGGAAGATGCCCTGCTCGTTGAAGGGAATGCGGCGCTCGCTGGCCAGATAGGCCTTGATATTTGGCCGCGCGGCGACGCGGTCGTGCAGGTCCACGAGGCCGGGGATGTCTGCCTCGAATGCCTTCATGCGCTTCGGAAAGGAGTAGCGCAGCCCGGCGACGATCTGGAACAATGAGAGATCGACATAGGTCAGGCGGCGACCGGTGACATAGGTGCCGCCGTTGTCGACGAGAAGCTCCTCGAAATATCCGAGATATTTCGGCACACGCTCGCTCCAGAATTCGGCCGTCCGCTTCTTCGCCGCTGGCTTCTGGTCCTCGTAGTAGAGCGAGGGGCCGAGCGGATGATGGGTGTCGTGGATCTCCAGCACCAGGTCGGTGATGGTGAGCTGGAGCTGGTGCACCCAGAGTTGGCCAGCTTCCGTCTTCGGCGCAAGCCCGTGGCGGGCGCCGAGATAGAGCAGGACGTTGGCGGTCTGGCCGATGACGAGCTTTCCTGTTTTCAAGAACGGCGGCGCAAAGGGCGGCGTGCCCTTGTGTGCGTCCATCACCTTCATCATCGCGCTGGTGCCGCGCGGACCGCGCGCGACATCGACGTAAGCCGCCCCCACCTCCTCCAGCGCCAGCCGCACATATTCGCCGCGGCCCTGGATCTCGGGCCAATAGTAGAGCTCGTATTTCATGGGAGAGGTCCGTGACCCTGGGAGCGTTGGGACCAATCTAGCATACAACTGACAGTTCCGTGAGGGTGGGACGGAGTGGCGGTACAACATGCCCCGTCATTGCGAGCCGAGCGAAGCAATCCAGAGTCTTTCCGTGGAGACGATCTGGATTGCTTCGCTCCGCTCGCAATGACGAAGGAGAGGGTTCAGCGCCTCAATTCACCGCAAAACAATACAGCAGGCCGTCGCCGCCGGTGCTCTTCAGATCGGCCTGCGAGCAGCCGCCGTCTGGACCGCGCGAGGAGTGAGAGCTGTTCCAGGACTTTGACGGCTCGTCGTCGCGCAGGCCTTGACGATCGGCATGGCCGACGATCGCCGCGCCTTGCGTGCTCGACGTCCAGTTCTTGCAGGTCTTGTCGTCACCCGCGGCAAAAGCGGTGCCGTCAGCTTGCGATCCCGTGAGGATATCGTGCCGGTTTGGCGTGTCGCCGCGGCCGTTGATGATCTCGCCCTTCTCGCTGAGCGCGGTCTGCTTGGTGAGATTGTTGGCCGCGCCGTGCAGGTCGGCAACGTCCTTGGCAATCACCACGCCCTTGGCGTTCTGCCACGGTCCCTTGCCGATGCGGTCTCGGGCGTTGACGGCCGGCTTGCCGTCGGCGGCCTGCGTCGAGAGATAGGCTCGCCACGTCTTAGTACTAGAAGTCTTGGCGCCGGCGCCGCCAGTTTGTGCAAGCTTCTGGCATTGCGCATCGGCTCCCTCCAGGCCACCGAGATCGGCACCCCTGCCCGGGCCGTTGGAGGTCACGAAGAACGTCATGTCGGCCGACTGTGCTTGCGCCAATGGCGCCGCAAGCAACGCCACGGCAATCGCGAGGCCTGAAACTGTGACGGATCTCTCGATGCGAATCATCTTGTCCTCCGGTTGTGTTCGTCGTTGACCGCCTGATTTCAACCCGACGCGCGCCCGCTTATTCCGATGCCGCGATGCGAGACGTTCAAAAGAAAAAGGCGCCGTGCGAGAGCACGACGCCTTGGTTTCCCTTGTCGCAAGCGATCAGTTGGTCTGCTGGATCGCCGACAGTTCCCAGTTGCCACCGTGCCGGCGTGCAAACGTCCAGACCTCGGTGACTTCACCCGGCTGCTCGCTGCCGGCAACGATCGCGCCGGTGTTGCGGTCTAGCGTCTTGTCGGTGAGCGCGAAGCGCAACGCCACCGTGGCGTAGTCGGTCTGGCCTTCGCGCCAGGCTTCCGCAAGGTCGCCCTGCAACAGCTTGACGTCCGTTACCTTGTTGACGGCATTGCGCGCACGGTTCTGGGCGAGGTCCTGCTCGAAATAGGAGACCATTTCGGGCGTCGCGAGCGTGTGCAGCTTGGCCACGTCCTCGTTCGACCAGGCGGTCTGGACTTCGCCGAGCAGGCGCTCGAACGCCTCATAGTCGTCGGGGCGGATTTCGAGCGGCGCGTTGTTGGCGCCGAAGCCGCCGAGACCGCCGCCAAGACCACCGCCAAGACCGCCACCGAGGCCGCTGCGATAGTTCGTCTGCGGTCCCGGACCGGCGCCGGCGTCAGCGCTGGCATAGGCCGCCTGCGAGGCGTGGCGGCGCTGCCACCAGGACATCGCCAGCCGCACCACGAACACCACGAGCACGATCTGGATGATCAGGCCCAGGATCGACGACAGGCCGCCGAGGCCACCGAACAGGCCACCGCCGAACAGCATGCCGAGCAGGCCCGCGCCGAGGAAGCCGGCCGCAAGGCCGCCGAGGAAGCCGCCGCCACGGCCGAACAGGCCGCCACGCGCGGGCGCGGTCGAATTCATGCCTGCACCTGGCTGGGTGTAGGTGCGGTTGAACTGCGAAGTCGAACCCGGCGCGGTCGTGGTCGACGGCGGGGCCGAATAGGTCCGCGAGCCGCGCGAACCCGACGACATGCCGCCACCGACGCGTGCGTCAGCGGACGAGATCGCCAGTGTCGTCGGCAGCGCGAGCGCCAGCACGACGGCAATCGTCTTGAAGAGACTGCGGCTACGTTGCGAGAAATTCATGTGCGTATCCCAAATCCCCGGCATGGGGACGTGGCCCTAAGATGGGCAGACTTCCCGAAAAGTGAAGTCGGTTTCGGAACCGGCGACTGCGGCCCTCAGTCGCGGGGATGTGGCAAAAGCCCATATTTGACGGGGGGTTGGCGGGGAATGTGCCAGAATCGCGGTCGCTGGTTACCGGCACGCTTTCGACCAAAATTCCGCTTTTTCCTCGTCATTGCGAGCGCAGCGAAGCAATCTAGACTGCCGCCGCGGAAAGAATCTGGATTGCTTCGCTGCGCTCGCAATGACGGAAAAGGCGAAGACGCCTGCTCACCCCGACTTCGTCATCGTCTCCTTCACCGCCGCCACGAGCTGGCTGAGCGTGAATGGCTTTGGCAGGAAGTCGAATTGCTGGCCCTCCGGCAGGCTCTTCTCGAAGGCGTCCTCGGCGTAGCCGGAGACGAAGATGAACTTGATGTCGGGGTTCTTCTCACGCATCGCCTTGAGCAACGTCGGACCGTCCATCTCCGGCATCACGACGTCGGAGACGACGAGATCGATCGCGCCGGTCTGCTCCTCCAGCACCTCCATGGCCTCGACGCCGTTCTCGGCCTCGACCACGGTATAGCCGCGCGAGCGCAGGCCGCGCGCGTTGAGGGCGCGCAGGCCTTCTTCGTCCTCGACCAGCAGGATGGTGCCCTGTCCGGTGAGATCGGTGCGGGGCTTCGCCTCCGCCGCGGCGGGCGCGGCGTCCGTCGCAGCGCCATTTGTCGCGCTGACCGCCGCCGCGGGCTGCTCGACCTGCACCTCCGGCTCGGCATGATGGCGCGGCAGGAAGATGTGGAACGAGGTGCCCTGCCCGGGCTCGGAGTCCACGTAGATGAAGCCGCCAGTCTGCTTGACGATGCCGTAGACCGTGGACAGGCCGAGGCCGGTGCCCTTGCCGACCTCCTTGGTGGTGAAGAACGGCTCAAAAATCTTGTCGAGGATCGCTGGCGGGATGCCGGTGCCGCTATCC
>JAEWFG010000381.1 GCA_023388935.1 Pseudomonadota bacterium
TTCTGCAAGCTCAAGGAATTCAAGCGCATCGCGATGCGCGCCGACAAGACCGATCAAAGCTTCGCTGCCATGCTCCATCTCGCCGCCGCCGTGATAAATTCCCGATGAATCCCAACAGGCCCTAGGCGACCGTCATTCCGGGTTCAGTCCTGTGGACCGCCTCGGAATGACGGCTACGCCGTCACTTCTTCACCAGCGGACACGCCGGGTCCGGCGGCCCAAAGGCCTTGTCGCCGGAAATGGTGGTGAGGATCTTGTAATAGTCCCACGGATATTTGCTCTCTTCCGGTGTCTTCACCTGCACCAGCCAGAGGTCGTGCACCATCAGATTGTCCTCGCGCAGCCTGCCGTTGCGGGCGAAGAAATCCTCGATCGGCTTTTCCCGCATCTTCACCGCCACTTTGAGCGGATCGTCGGTGCCGGTTTCCTTGATGGCGTTGAGATAGTGCATCACGGATGAATAGACGCCGGCCTGCCACATCGACGGCATCTTGTTCATCTTGGCGAAATAGCGCTTCGACCATTCGCGGGTCTTGTCGTCCATGTCCCAGTAGAACGATGTGGTCAGCAACAGGCCTTGCGCGGCCTGCAAACCGAGGCCGTGAATGTCGGTGATCAGCGCGAGCAGCGCCGCCATCTGCTGGCCGCCCTTGAACACGCCGAACTCGGAGCCGGTCTTGATCTCGTTCATGTTGTTGGGGGGACCGGCGGCGATGCCGATGATCTTGGCCTTGGAGGCCTGCGCCTGCAGCACGAAGGAGGAAAGATCGGGCGTCGCCAGCGGCGGCCGCACCGAGCCCAGCACCTTGCCGCCATTGGCCGTGATCACGCTGGAGGCGTCGCGCTCCAGCGAATGACCGAAGGCATAGTCGTCGGTGATGAAGAACCAGCTGTCGCCGCCGCGCTTGACCACGGCATCCGCAGTGCCGACCGCAAGCGCGCGAGTGTCGAACACCCACTGGATCGCGTAGGGCGAGCAGAACTTGCCATGGAAATCCGCGGTGCCGGTGGAGTGGGTGATGAACAGCCGCTTCTTCTCATTGGCGATGTTCTGCACCGCAAGCCCGACCGCGGAGACCGGCACGTCGACGATCAGGTCGACCTGGTCCACGTCGTACCAGCGCCGAGCGATGGCGCCGCCGACGTCGGCCTTGAGCTGGTGGTCGCCGATGACGATGCTGATCGGCTTGCCGAGCACGGTGCCGCCGAAATCGTCGATCGCCATCTGCGCCGCCGTCACCGAACCCTGGCCGGTTGGTGCGGAGGCCGGGCCATTCATGTCGGTGAGCACGCCGATCTTGACGATGTCGTCGGAAACCTGCGCTGACGCCGCGCCCGGCAGCAGCCCCGCCGCCAATGCGGCAATGACCGGCAGTCCAAATCGAATTGGATTCACGCTTGTCCTCCCCTGATCCGGCTCGTTGGCCGGTGTTGCCCGGGTATGGCCCGGTTGAATAGGTTTTTTTGCAACTATTTGGGGGCGGGCGTCAACGTCAGGCTGCGAAGCGGATCTGTCCGGCGGGCGAGGGATCGTAGCCGGTCAGTTCCTCGGCGCGCTGCCGCAGCCGTTGTTCATTCAAGAACCGGATCAGTGCCTGCATCGGCGGGCGGAAATAGCTGCGCTGCCGCATCGCCAGATCGAAACTCTCCCAGACCAGAGGCACGAAATCGAGACCGGCCGAACGTGCCGTCGCGCGCGTTGCAACGCCGCAATCGGCCTGGCCGGTGCGGACCATTTCGGCGAGATCCGGCCCGGTGAAGGCCGGCGTCTCCAACCGGCGCAAATCGCGCGTCGAGGCGCCGGCGCGCTTCAACAGCACGTCGAGCAGCATCTGCGCGCCCGTGCCCTTTTGCCGCATCGCCATCCTGGCGCCGAGCGCGAGCACGTCGGACAGGCCGCGCAGCCGCTTTGGATTGCCGGGCGCCAGCACGAGACCCTGCTCGCGGCGTACGAACGCGATCAGCACCGCATCATGCAGGTCCGGAGCGGTCCGCAGCGCATCGACACTGGCATCACGGGCGAGATTGTCGGAGGCATCGAGGCCGTGGAAGTGCACCGCGACCGCCATCACCTCGTCGCGCTGCAAGCGCTCGAGCCCGCGCGCGCAGCCTTCGCTCATCGATCCCAGGCCCGAGCCGGATTCGCGCAGGCTCCAATCCAGGAGCTCGTCCTGGCTGCCGCCCACGACCAGCGGCGGCTCCGCGATCATCATGCCGGCCGGACGCGACATTCCCGATAGCACCCAGAGATCGAGCTCGTGCCGTGGGAAGAGCCACTTCCCGGTCACCTTGGTGCAGGGGATCGCACCGGTGGTGACGAGTTCGTAGAGCTTGCGTTCGCCGAGCCGGAGATAGTCGGCGGCTTCACTTGTCGTCAGGAATTCCATCCTGCATTCCTATGCAAATTCTTGCGTATTTTTTTTGATGTTCGATGCCGGTGGAATTCCGCTACTCCAATTTGGTCCTCGCGAACCATGCCCGATCATCTCGCCGCTTTGCAACACATCCTGACTTCCGATTCATCCTCCGACACCCACTTGGTGCGCGCCGTGCGACGCGCGCTCGCGACCGCAATCGATGTGCCGGTCAGCGCATTGCCAATGTTTACCGGGGGGCTCATCTCGGTCGACGCGTTGAGGTCTGCTGTCGGTGGTGGTCCATCTCGTGTTCTATCTAATGTTGTCGCGTTTGTGCGACTTGGCGCGGAATTGCGTCATGAGCGCGGCGCAATCCGTCATCAGGATCATCCCGATTTCGTACCTCAGGGGAATCCGCTCATGGCCGTTCGCCGCCTGTTCGTTGCACTCGCGCTTCTCTGCGGCCTTGCCGCGGGTGTCGAGGCGTCGTCCGCAGAGGACCGCGCTATCGTCCTGGCGACGACCACAGCGACGCAGGATTCCGGCCTGCTCGACTATCTGCTGCCGATCTTCCGTGACAAGACCGGCATCGACGTGACCGTGATCGCGCGGCGCGCCGACGAGGTGCTCGACGGGGCGCGAAGGGGAGAGGTCGATGTGGTGCTGATGCATGCACGGCCGCAGGAGGAGAAATTCGTCTCCGACGGTTTTGCCGTGAAGCGTCTTGACGTGATGTACAACGACTATGTGCTGGTCGGGCCGAAGAGCGATCCCGCCGGTGTAAAGGGCAAGGACATCGCGACCGCGCTCAAAGCGATCGAGGCCAAGGGCGCGCCGTTCGTGACGCGCGACGACCGCTCGGGCACCCACGCCGCAGAGCTCGCGCTCTGGATCGTCGCCGGCATCGACATCGCCGGTGCCAAAGGTGCCTGGTATCGCGAGGCCGGGCCGGGCATGGCCCCCGCGCTCGAAGCCGCTCGCACGGCGAATGCCTATGTATTGTCGGATCGCGGCAGCTGGATCGCCTTCAAGGACCGCGGCGATCTTGACATCGTCGTCGAAGGCGACAAGCGGCTGCTCAACCAATACGGTGTGATGCTCGTGAACCCCGAGAGGTTTCCGAACGTGAACAAGGAGATGGGGCAGACCTTCGTCGACTGGCTGACTTCGCCGGAGGGGCAGGCGGCGATCGCCGGATACAAGGTCGACGGGCAGCAGCTGTTTTTTCCGAATGCGGACAAGTCCGGCGGCTGACGTCCGCATCGCCGGCGGTTGCAAAACCGGGCGATGCATGGTCCATGATGGCGCATGACCCAGCGCCCGTCGCCATCGCTGACGCCGCTCGACGCCGCACTCGCCGCGCTGCTGGAAGGGCTTGATCCGCTCGTGCCGGTAGAGCTGCCGCTAACCAAAGCGGCGGGTTGCGTTGCGGCAGGAACGCCGCTTCTTGCGGCCTATCCGCCTCACGACATTGCCGCCGCAGACGGATGGGCGTTGCGTGCCATTGATCTCGTCGGTGCGTCTTCTTATTCGCCATTGGCTCTGACAAGGGGTCCGGCATGGGTCGAGGCCGGTGATGCCATGCCGGATGGATGCGACTGTGTGCTCGATGCGGATGCGGTCGACATCGCGGGCCCGCTCGCTCAGGTGCTTGCGGAAGGGCTGCCAGGGCAGGGCGTCAGGCGGGCCGGAGGTGATATCGGAGAACGCACGCCTGTGGTGGCAGAAGGGCATCCGGTTGGTCCTGCTGCTCTGATGCTGGCGCGCGCTGCCGGACTTGACAGGTTGAGTGTGCGCCGTCCGGGACTGCGCATCATCAATGTGCCGGGCGCGGCGGCGACAATGCATATGATTGCGGACCTCGCGCGCGCAGCGGGACTGCATGTGCAAATGAGCGAAGCCGGCGCGCGCGATGCGGCATCGATCGCGGAGGCGCTCGGCGATCTCGACTGCGATCTCGTTGTGACGATCGGCGGCAGCGGCGTCGGTCGCCGCGATGCTGCCGTGACCGCGCTGGCCCGGCGCGGTGACGTGCGCGCCCATGGCCTTGCGCTCCAGCCTGGACGCACCGCGGCTGTGGCGCGGCTTGGAAAAGTTCCCGTTGTCGCCTTGCCCGGCTCGCCCGATCACGCGCTCGCTGCGTGGCTCGCCCTCGTGCTCCCGCTCGTCGATCGCTTGTCGGCGCGGCGGCCGCGCCGACGAGTGACCCTGCCGCTCGCGCGAAAAATCGCATCCAGTGTCGGCATCGCCGAGATTGCCCTGCTGCTTGGGGAACATCACGCGTGGATGCCGCTTGCGGTGGGCGAATGGCCGTTACAGGCAATTGCCCGTGCGGATGCGTGGCTGATCATTCCCGGGAACAGCGAGGGATTTGCGGCGGGCGCGCCGGCCGATGCCTATCTGATGCGGGAGTGATATGGGTTTCCGTATGACCATGATCCCGCAATCGCAAGACCGCAGCGCGCTCGAACAGGAACAGTTCCTCAAGATCCTCTCGCGCGAGGATGCGCTGGCGCGCTTCGAGGCTGCGCTGTTCCCGCGTGCGGTCCCGGGCGAGACGCGCAAGCTTGTCGATGCTCTCGGCGCAGCGCTCGCCGAAGACATCACCGCGCCGATCGACGTGCCGCCCTTCGACCGTTCCAATGTCGACGGCTTTGCCGTCCGCTCGGCAGACCTTGCAGCGGCCGGCGAAGGCGCAACCCGCCGTCTCGCGCTGAACGGCGAGACCATTCATTGTGGCATCGCACCGAAACTGCCAGTGGCGGCGGGAACCGCGACGCCGATCGCTACCGGCGGCCCGCTGCCGCGTGGCGCCGACGCTGTCGTCATGGTCGAACATACCCAGCCAGGCGGTTCGAATGCGATCGATGTCCGTCGCGCCGTGTCTCCTGGACAGTTCGTGTCCTATGCCGGTTCCGACATCGCACGCGGCGAGGCGCTGCTGCGCGCCGGGACGATCATCGGCTCGCGCGAGATCGGCATGCTGGCGGCCTGCGGCATCGCCGAGGTGCTTGTCGCGCGCAAGCCGCGCGTTGCCGTGATCTCCACGGGTGACGAACTGATCCAGCCCGGCGAGGTGCTCGCGCCGGCATCGATTTACGACACCAACGGCGCCATCGTGACAGCCGCGATCAACGAAAACGGCGGCGAAGCTGTTTTCCTTGGCGCCGTTCCCGACGATGAAGCCAAGCTCGAAGCGGCGATGCGGCGCGCGCTGATGGACGCCGACATGCTGGTGCTGTCCGGCGGCACCTCGAAGGGCGCGGGCGACCTGTCCCATCGCATCATCGGCCGGCTCGGCCAGCCTGGCATCGTCGCGCATGGCATTGCGCTCAAGCCGGGCAAGCCGCTGTGCCTCGCCGTGTGCGACGGCAAGCCGGTGGTGATCCTGCCGGGCTTTCCGACCTCGGCGATGTTCACCTTCCACGACATGATCGTGCCGGTGCTGCGCAAGATGGCGGGGCTGCCGCCGCGCTCCGATGCAAAGGTCAGCGCGACCGTGCCAGTGCGCATCGCCTCCGAGCTCGGCCGCACCGAATTCGTCATGGTCTCGCTGGTCGAGGGCAAGGATGGCCTGATCGCCTATCCCTCCGGCAAGGGATCTGGCGCGATCACGTCGTTTGCGCAGGCCGACGGCTTCCTGCGCATCGACGCGCTCGCCGACCAGATGCCGGCTGGGACCGAGGCCGAGGTGACGCTGTTCACGCCGCATGTGCGGGTGCCAGATCTCGTTATCGTCGGCAGCCATTGCACCGGCCTCGATCTCGTTACCGCACAGCTCGCGCGTGCCGGCCTGGCTGTGCGCTCGATTGCGGTCGGCAGCCTCGGCGGGCTCGCGGCGGCACGGCGCAGCGAATGCGATCTCGCGCCGATCCATCTGTTCGACGATAAGAGCGAGACCTACAACGCGCCCTATCTCGTCGACGGACTCGAACTCGTACCAGGTTGGCGGCGGATGCAGGGCATTGTCTTCCGCAAAGGCGACAAGCGTTTTGAAGGACTGAGCGCGAAGGATGCCGTTGCTGCTGCGCTTGCCGATCCCGCCTGCATCATGGTCAACCGCAACCAGGGCGCCGGCACGCGCATCTTGATCGACCGGCAGCTCGGTGGCGCGCGTCCGGAAGGCTATTGGAATCAGCCGCGTTCGCACAATGCGGTTGCGGCGGCCGTCGCGCAGCGCCGCGCCGACTGGGGCATGACCATTGCGCCGGTCGCCCATGCGGTCGGCCTCGGTTTCATTCCGCTGGCGGAAGAGCATTATGATTTCGCGCTGGTGACGGCGCGCAAGCGGCGCCCGGCAGTGCAAGCCTTTCTGGGTGCCCTTGGCTCGGACGAGGCGCGTGCGGCGCTGGAGCGAGCCGGCTTCCGGCCCGCGTAAAGTAGACGGCGGACGACGACGCGGCGTTCAAGCCACTGCAGCGACGGGGATAGTACGTCCCCTAGGCTCCCCATAACCCATTCAAGTCCCACACGCGCGTGCTGACGCATGGACAGGCGAAACGGTAATTGCCGGGCAAAGTACGTCCCTCCGGCCAGCGCACGCCTGCGGGTCATCCACCTCAGCCAGAGAATGACTGATAAGCCGGGTGATCTTGCTTCAGCCGTTGAAGCAAACGCCCGAGGAAAGACGAGACGGCAAAGGCGTCGCGAAGCTTGCCGTGACCACTTTCGACTTTGAGCCGCACACTGGAGCCGTCATCCAGATCGAGGTCAATCGCGCGGAAATCCTGCTTGTCTTGGTATTCCGCACGGGTGCCTACTATCGAGGAATAGGGCACCGTCCTGGCGATGTCCGCCAGAAACAGGCCATCCTCACCGACGATGAAGGCGATCTCATCGGAGTCCTGTGCGATCGTCTGCACGCCCAGCACGGCCCCTAAGCCGGTCGCCTGGGCCGCTAGGAGCCCGTTTGCCCGCTCGGCAAGATCCGGCCGCACGGCCGTTGATCGGAAGCCGTAGGAGTTCTTCAGGTATTTGTTGGTGCAGAATTGCACGTGATCGACTGGCATCTGGTGGGCTCTAGCTGACCCGAAGCACAATAATTAGTTTCTATCCTGGCGCCGTAGCGTAGCTGCGGAAGGCATCACGATCGCCGTCGCCGAACCCGTTCTCCTCAGGGGCCCCACCTGTACTGTTCGGGAATCTCGCTGTCGACGACCGAATCCTCGTGCGGAATTGCCAACAGGACATCGATCATCTTCATGTATTTAACTCCAGCCGGCGTGGAGCGAAGCTCGATCCGATGATCCGTGTCGCGGACGGCGGCGTATTCCGCCTCGATCAGTTCGGCGGCGGGCACGATGTCAGCCACGCCCAATTGAATACCGATCCCGGCATCCACGTTTGCAATGGCCTTTCGCAACATCAGGAACGCGTCGTCGGTCAGCTGAATTGGTTTAGAGGGCATGTGCGAAAACTCAGTTCAAGATGACGGTGCAGGCGAGGCCACGCCGCCGGTCTTCTAGCGCTTCAGGCTGAATGGAGTGTCAGGCGACAAGTCCTGGAACAGATCGATGTACTCAGCATGGCGACGGATCAGACTTTCGATGAGCGTCTGCACGTCGATGCCATCGAGCGCGGCGATTCTCTTCGCGGTTTCGTGGGTCTGGTCGCTGATTTCGATCGTATGCACCGGGCATCCTCTGCGCAAAGGCCGATGGGAGTAACGAGCGAACGAGTTCACGGGGTCATCGCGTGAGACGGCTCCGGCTCCTCGAAGATGGCAACGATTTCGCCGCGCTCGGAGGCGGAATCGGAAACTCCGATCGCGATGTCTTTGCCCAGACAGGCGAGCCCATTCATCAGACGAAAAACCGAATAGTCTTTCACGACGCCGTTCACTATCCGCGAAACATCCGACTGCTGAAGGCCCATCAACAGAGCGGCCTTTTGCTGAGTGAGACCGGCGTCTTCGATTGCGAGCGCGACTGCGTTCGCCAAAGCGAACTTGATGCGCATCTCGTCCGGATTGTCGTAACCCATATCCTTCAGGAAATCACCGCTTCCGCGGATGGGTTCGTCTTCGTTTTTGTTGCTCATCGGGGGCTCCTAAGGAGTGGTCGGCTTTCGCTTGGCTTGCCACAGCGTTCTACGGGGCAACCGTTCCGCCATCGCTTTTTCCAGTTCGGTTTTATGCTTCGCGTAGTGCTCTTTCGCCTTTTTCTTCCGCTCCACCAAGGTCTCGACCTGTTGCTTTGGTATCTCTCCTCCGCGAGGGGATTTCTTTATTCCGGCATCGAGCATGTAGATGGCGGCCTTGAACTCCACCAAGTAGTAGACCCGATATGCGTTTCCGTCGTCCGGAATGCGGATTTCATCGATTCCGCTTAAGTCACCCGACAGAGACTCCCTCTGATTGCGCGGGAGGCGCTCATGATTCTGGATGGCGTCGGTCCTCGCATCCGCGGCCTGCCGGACGTTTTCCGGAAGACCGAGGTACGCATCCTTGGCCTGCCGGTTTATGAAGATCACCTCGCGAATATCGAGGCTGCGCTTGGTTGTCATATAGCGGAACCATCATAATTTGTCCAGAGGGGTGTAATTTGCCTTGTAC
>JAEWFG010000007.1 GCA_023388935.1 Pseudomonadota bacterium
ATATTCCACTTTACCGAATTTCGGAAACGGCGTATGTGTCGCCTCACTCCGGCCCGAGGAAGAGGGGCGTATCGCGATCGTCACGACACGCGGGCCGGGCGGCGGTGGACGTGGGCCACATCGGCGCGAACGGCTTCGCAGGGCAGGTGACTGTGAGCGAAGTCATCGCGCACACGACCGGTGTCGCTCGCGTACGGCCAAATCGTGTGGTCCTGGCGCCCGGAGTCTGTGCGCCAAGTCTTGCGGTGATGTGTGCTGTCCAACCGGATCGCGCGCATCGGCCATCCGCAAGGCGACGGGGGCAATAGTGCATCGCTCCCCGGGGAGAGCGCGACATAAGTCGTTCCAACCATCGCGCAGGGAAGGCCGGGATGTTTCCGGTTGCCCTGTTACCCGCTGTGCATTGTAGCGCAATCTACTCATGGCATAGCGGTCAATGGGAGCCAGCCGGCTCCCGGTCTTCCCTGCGCCCTCTTTCATGAGAGGGCGAGGCGACGAAGCAAAGCTCGGGCGAACAAGCCGCGAGGATGCGAACTCATGTCAGTCGTTCAACAACGGTCTCGTGCCCCGGACGCTGCGCAGCACGAAGTGATGCGCTGCAGAGCCGGGGCCCATGTAGCAGCGTACTATGTGGCCTTCTGGGTCCCGGCTCTGCGCAGCAACGCGAAGAGCGTTGCAGCGCGTCCGGGACACGAGAGCAGCGTCTTTGCACAAGCGTCATAGTCTCTAACGCACGCTAACCAACACCTGACTTAAAACTGTCATAATCGCCAAATGGAACCCGCACCTGCGTCGTTTTTACACGCCATTAAGTGTGGCTGCATTGGATGCGCGGCGAAAGTGCGTTGGGGATTGCAATGAGTGCCGCGAAGAAAATGCCGGGAAAGCCGGCCACCGAAATGTTTGACGACATTCCGGTGCTTCAACGCAAATGGCGGGCCGCGTTGAAGCCGGGCGAACGGCTGCCGCGCTATGAAGACGTGATGCTCGGCAGCCTCGGACGGCTCGCCGATCACATCGCACTGCTCAAGGGGGACAGTGCGCTCGAACTGTCGCGCAGCGGACGTTACGTGCAGAAATGGCTCGGCGAGGAGCGCTGGGACATTCCGGTCGCGGAACTGCCGCCCGATTGCGCCACGGCGCTGTCGGAAGCGGTCGCAAGTGCGCTCAAGAACGGACTGCCGCACCAAGCAAGCGCCCATTGCGTGCGCGACGGCATGGTCAGGACCTACGATTTGCTGGCGCTGCCGACGTCCTCGCGCTGGGGCGCGACGTTGGTGGGCGCCTATATCAACGAGCGCGGTGCGCAATACAATCTCCTGGATGCGATCTTCTCTTCGACCGACGACGCGGTGGTCTCGCTGGCAACGTTGCGTGACGCGAGCGGTCAGCCGTCGGATTTTCAGGTCGTGCATCACAACAAGAGCGCCGAACTGCTGCTGAATGTTGCGAGCGGCGGCCTGTTGTGGCGCCAGATCGGCCAGGGCGCCACGATGCTGGCTGCGCCCGATGTCATGGAGTTTCTGCTGAAGGCGGTTTCGGGCGGCCGCGGCGAACAGCTCGAGATCGAGAACGATGGCCGTTACCTGCGCATGAGCGCTACCGCCTTTGCCGACGTGGTCTCACTGACCATCTCCGATGTCACCGCGATGAAGCGGCGCGACGCTTCGTTCCGCCTGCTGTTCGACAACAATCCGATGCCGATGTGGGTGTTCGACGCGGAAACGAAGCAGTTCCTGAGTGTCAACGACGCAGCGGTTCAGCATTACGGCTACAGCCGCGCCGCGTTCCTGCGCATGAAGCTGCAACAGATCTGGCCCGAGGACGAGTGGGACAGCCACGCCGATGCGCTCGAGCGCGTCGGCGAAACCTACCAATCCGCGCGCAACTGGCGGCATTTGCGCGCCGACGGCAGCGAGATCGAGGTGCTCACCTTCGGCCGCCGCGTCACTTTCGACGATCGCGACGGCTATCTGGTCGCGGTGGCCGACATTACCGAGCGGCGCAAGGCCGAGGCGCGGATCGCCTACATGGCGCACCATGATGGCCTGACCGACCTGCCGAACCGCGAATATTTCCGGGATCGCCTGAAGCAGGCTCTCGACCAGGCCGGCGGCAAGCGGGTGGGCGTGCTCTATATCGACCTCGACCTGTTCAAGAACATCAACGATTCCTTCGGACATCCGGTGGGCGACCGCCTGTTGAAGGAAGTTGCCGAACGTCTAACCACCGCGGTCCGCGGTGCCAATCTGGCGGCCCGGCTCGGCGGTGACGAGTTTGCAGTGATTCTGGCTGCCGATGTCTCGCCGAATGAGGCGAGCGCCTGCGCGACGTTGCTGATCGACATGCTGAAGGCGCCCTATGAACTCGACGGCCAGGAGATGGTGATCGGCGCCAGCATCGGCATCGCGCTATCGCCGGGAGACGGCACGACGTCGGAAGAGTTGATGCGCAATGCCGACATGGCGCTGTACCGGGCGAAGTCCGACGGCGGCGGCGTGCACCATTTCTTCGAGCGCGAGATGGACCTCCAGGCGCAGAAGCGCCGTGACATGGAGCTCGATCTGCGGCGCGCCTTCGCCAATGGCGAGTTCGAGCTGCACTACCAGCCGCTGGTGTCGATCGCCTCCGACCGCATCTCCGGCTTCGAGTCGCTGCTGCGCTGGCGTCACCCGGACAAGGGGATGATCTCGCCGGCGGAATTCATTCCCGTCGCCGAAGACATCGGCCTGATCTCCCAGCTCGGCGAGTGGGTGCTGCGCGAAGCCTGCGTCGAGGCTGTGAAATGGCCCGCCGACGTCAAGGTCGCGGTCAACCTGTCGCCCGCGCAATTCCGCAGCCGCAATCTGGTTCAGATCGTGGTCTCCGCGCTGGCGCAGTCCGGCCTGTCGCCGAAGCGGCTCGAGCTCGAGATCACCGAGTCGATCTTCCTGGCCGAGACCGATGCCAATCTCGCGACCTTGCATCAATTGCGCGGGCTCGGCGTCGGCATCTCCATGGACGATTTTGGCACCGGCTATTCCAGCCTCAGCTATCTTCGCAGCTTCCCCTTCGACAAGATCAAGATCGACCGTTCCTTCGTCAAGGATCTGGCGCAGCGGCCTGATTGTGGCGCGATCGTGCGCGCGATTTCAGGTCTCGGCCGCAGCCTCAACATCACCACTACCGCGGAAGGAGTCGAGACCGAGGATCAGCTCGACTGGCTGCGCGCGGAGGGCTGCAACGAGGTGCAGGGATTCCTGTTCAGCGCGGCGCGGCCTGCCGCCGAGATCGCAAAACTGCTCGCCGATTTCGGCCAGCGCGCCTCACGGGCGGCGTAGCTCTGGCGGGTAGCAGTCGTAGACCAGCGCCTTAAAGGCGGGTGTGATACGGCTGCGCTCGTTCTGGGTCTGCTCCATCATGAGGTAAACCATGTCGAGCTTGGGATCGACGCCGAAATAAGTGCCGCTGCCCGAGTCCCATTTCAATTCACCGATCGATCCGGGCGGCGGTGGTTTCGCATTGCCGGGATCGGTGCGCACCGCAATGCCGTAGCCATAGCCGAAGCCGTCGCCCGGATAATAGAAGTAATCGCGGCCGACGCCGGAGCCAGACCCGACGTGATCGGTCGTCATGGCCTTGAAGGCTGCGGGGCTCAGATAGCGCTTGCCCTCGAACTCGCCGCCGTTGAGCAGCATCTGCGCGAAGCGCTGATAGTCGGTCATGGTCGAGAGCAGCCCGCCGCCGCCGGATTCCCATTCGGGATGGGCGAGGCGGTCGCGCTCGCCGGCGAGCAGGATCGGGTCGTTCGGCAGCGGCCGCGCCATCCGCGCGCGCTCCTCCGGAGTCTTGAGCACGAATTTGGTGCTGCTCATGCCGAGCGGATCGAGGATGCGCTGCTTCAGGAATTCGTACAGTGTCTGTCCCGAGATGATCTCGATGATACTGCCGAGCACGTCGGTGGAATGGCCGTAGCGCCACAGCGTCCCGGGCTGACGCGTGAGCGGCAGCCTGGCGATGCGGTCGGCGAATTCCCTGTTGTTGAAATGCCCCTCGAAAATATTGGCGGTCGAGTAAACCTGCTCGACCCATGGGGCGCCGATATAGCCGTAGCTGATGCCCGACGTGTGTCGCAGCAGGTCCTCGATGTTGACGGGGCGGACCGGCGGCACGAGGTCGAGCTCATGCTTGCCGTCCGGCTTGGTGACCTCGATGCCCACCTTGGTATCGGCAAAGAGAGGGATGTATTTCGACACGGGGTCCGCAAGCGCAAGCTTGCCCTCGTCGATCAGCATCATCGCACCAAGACAGGTGATCGGCTTGGTCATCGAGTGGATCGCGAAGATCGTGTCCGGCGTCATCGGGAGGCCGGTCCTGGTGTCGCGCACGCCGAAGGTCTTCAGGTAGACCGGCTTGCCGTGCTGCTGGACCAGGATCACGGCGCCCGGCAGCCGGCCGCTCGTCACCTCGTTGTTGAAATATGCCGTGATGCGTTCGAGCCTGTCGGACGAAGGGGCGGGGATGTCGGTGGCGCGGCTTCGCGCCATCGTGCCGACCAGCAGCGCGGCCCCGACGAGAAATTCACGACGCTTCATTGCGGGCTTCCTCCCTCGCCGGGAACAAAGCCGCAAGACGTTCGGGGCGTCAACAAGACTTCGATCTAAAATCGCGTCACGATTTCCGAAAGGCACGGTCGCGGGCGGTCCTCGCTCGGCCTGGTCGGCTTGCCGATATGCACGAAGCCGGCGAGTTTCTCGTCCGGCTTGAGGCCGAGCCCGTCAAGCACGTCGCGATCGAAGGCGAACCAGCCGGTCAGCCAGCAGGCGCCGTAGCCGAGCGCGGTCGCGGCCGTGACGATGTTCATGGCGCTGGCGCCCGCCGACAATTCCTGCTCCCACGCCGGCACCTTCGGATGCGGCTTGGTGAAGCTGACGATACCGATCACCAGCGGCGCATCCGTGAGACGCTTGCGCTCGGTCTCGACGTCGGCTGCCGGTGCGCCCGGATTCTTGCGGGCAAAAACCTTCGCGATCACCTCGCCGGCGCGCTCGCGCGCATCGCCCTCGAAAATGATGAATCGCCAGGGCGCGAGCTTGCCGTGGTCAGGCACGCGCGCGCCGATGGTGAGGATAGTTTCGAGCTCGGCCGGGGAGGGGCCGGGTCCCGTCATCTCGCGCGGCTTGACCGAGCGGCGGGTCTTCAGGAGTTCGATGGCATCGGGCACTGCGATATCCTCTTCGGCTGGTCGTCGGGCGTGCCATGCCGAGATAGGCATGGACGCCCGCGACCGAAAGCGAATTTAGATCGATTTCAGGGTTCAGACGCCGCCGCGAGCCCGCCGAACATCCGGCGGTGTCGCCTCGTCGACCAGGGCGGCGATCGCCTCCTCCGTCGTCATCACCTTCTGGCCGTCGCTGCCGAGCCGGCGAACCGAGACAGAATGCGTCTCGGCCTCCTTCTTGCCGACCACGAGCAGTGCCGGGATCTTGGCCAGCGAGTGCTCGCGGACCTTGTAGTTGATCTTTTCGTTACGCAGGTCGATCTCGGCCCGAAGCCCCGCGCGCCGGACCTGCTCCAGCACGCGCTTTGCATACTCGTCGGCCTCCGAGGTGATGGTGGTAACCACCACCTGCACCGGCGACAGCCAGAGCGGGAAGTTGCCGGCATAGTGCTCGATCAGGATGCCGATAAAACGCTCCATCGAGCCGCAGATCGCACGATGCACCATCACCGGCGGCTTCTTGCCGCTGTCATGGTCGATATAGAACGCACCGAAGCGCTCCGGCAAGTTGAAGTCGACCTGCGTCGTGCCACACTGCCAGTCGCGGCCGATGGCGTCGCGCAGCACATATTCGAACTTCGGCCCGTAGAAGGCGCCTTCGCCCGGATTGATCTCGGTCTTGATGTGATTGTTCTGCGACTGGATCTCGCGCAGCACGGTGGCCATCACGCGCTCGGCGTGATCCCACATCGCATCCGTGCCGACGCGCTTGTCCGGCCGCGTCGACAGCTTCACCGTGAGGTCGCCGGTGAAGCCGAAGTCGGCGTAGGTCGACAGGATGAGCTCGTTGATCTTCAGGCACTCGTCCGCGAGCTGGTCCTCGGTGCAGAAGATGTGCGCGTCATCCTGGGTGAAGCCGCGCACGCGCATCAGGCCGTGCATGGCGCCGGACGGCTCATAGCGATGCACCACCCCGAACTCGGCGAGGCGCAGCGGCAGGTCGCGATAGCTTTTCAGGCCATGCTTGAAGATCTGCACGTGGCCCGGGCAGTTCATCGGCTTCAGCGCGAACCAGCGCTTGTCCTCAGCCTCGTCGCCGGCCGACTGCGCCGCGAACATGTTCTCGCGATACCAGGCCCAATGGCCCGAGGTCTCCCACAGCGCCTTGTCGAGGATCTGCGGTGCGTTGACCTCGCTGTAGTCGCCGGTCAGGCGGCGTCGCATATAGGCGATGAGCTGCTGGAAGATGGTCCAGCCCTTCGGGTGCCAGAACACCACGCCCGGGCCTTCTTCCTGGAAGTGGAAGAGGTCGAGCTCGCGCCCGAGCTTGCGGTGGTCGCGTTTCTCGGCTTCCTCGATCTGCCTGAGGTAAGCGTCGAGGTCCTCCTGCTTGGCGAAGGCCGTGCCGTAAATGCGCGTCAGCATCGGGTTGTTGGAATCGCCGCGCCAATAGGCGCCTGCCACCTTCATCAATTTGAAGGCGTTGCCGACCTTGCCGGTCGAGGTCATGTGCGGGCCGCGGCAGAGATCGAACCAGTCGCCCTGATAGTAGATCTTGATCGGCTCGTTGCCGGGAATGGCGTCGACCAGCTCGACCTTGAAGGCCTCGCCCTTGTCGCGGAACACCTGCTTGGTCTTCTCGCGATCCCAGACTTCCTTGGTGAACGGCTTGTCGCGCGCGATGATCTCGCGCATCTTCTTCTCGATCGCGGCAAAATCTTCCGGCGTGAACGGCTCGTTGCGGAAGAAGTCGTAGTAGAAGCCGTTCTCGATCACGGGGCCGATGGTGACCTGCGTGCCCGGCCACAGCGTCTGCACAGCCTCCGCCAGCACGTGCGCGCAGTCGTGGCGGATCAGTTCGAGCGCGCGCGGATCATCGCGGTTGATGAGCTCGATCTTGGCATCGGACTCGATGGGATCGTCGAGATCGCAGACTTCGCCGTCGAGTGCCATCGCAACCGTGCGCTTGGCCAGCGACGGCGAGATGCCCTTGGCGATTTCGAGGCCGGTGATGTTCTGGTCAAACTGGCGCTGGGCGCCGTCGGGGAAGGTGAGGGTGACTTTGGCAGCGGGGGTCACGGGCTTCAGATTGCTGAGGCTGTATTGAAAGCCAGATTCGGATTTAGGCTGGTCGGACATTGCTTTTCTCCTGAAGCTCACTCCTGCGAACGAGCGCAGGTAAGCGGGAACGAGCGATATATCAGGCGATTCGGCCCGTGCAATCCGGCATTTCCAAGAAAGTGGCGTGCAAAAGCCGCGACGGTGCACCAACCATTTCGGGCCGCGCCCTTTAACCGGCCGCAGACCTGCTCTTATGCGCTCGGCTTCCTGGCGGTCGGCTTCGTCGTCCTCGCGCTGATCCTGGTGCTCCTGACCCGACCCCGGCCGGCTGCTGCGCCAGCCTCAATCCGGCGTTTTCCTGCCCGCAAGGCGCTTGGCAAACCGCGCGCGGGAGCGCTAGAAGGCGTGCATGGGGGACCAAAGAGGGGTGACTGAAATGAGGATGATACTGGCGGTTGCCGCGGTGCTCTATTCAGCTTCCGCGTTCGCACAAACCGACAAGCCGCCGATGGTCGGGGACAAGCCGTTGGTGCAGGTCCAGGCGAAGGGGACCAAAGAGGCAGCGGCCAAGCCCGCCGCGGCGCCGAAGGGCAAGCCGCAATCGATCGCGGTTCGGCTCCAGGCCTGCCTCGAGATAGATGACGGCACCAAGGACCGCCTCAACTGCTATGACGAGGTGATCCCGCCGATGCCGAAGCCGAAGCCGGCGAAAGCCAAGGGCGTCGCCGATTGCCGTTTCTTCAAGGAAGAGGACGAGCGGTTGGCTTGCTTCAACGGCTTTGCCGAGAGCATTCCGAAGCTGCCCAAGAGCTGACGTTGAAGGGCCGGACGGCTAGTTGCTGATCCGGCTCAGCACGGCCCTGAAGGCAACGCCCGGCGCTTGCAGTGCGGTGCCTTCGAATTCGGCCGTGTCGTTGGTCGTCGTCCTCCCGGCCGACAAGCGTCAGCTCGCGCTATATCGGGCCTAGCGGCTCGACGCCGACGGATTGGTGGATGCAACGCGCGTCAGCGCCAGCGACGGCGTCGCCGACATCTTCACCAGCACGTCCTTGAGCGGATCCCGCGTCCAGGCCCGCGTCACATAATCACGATGTGTGATGCCGTCGCCGGTTTCGACGAAGACCACGCTGCCGGGCCGCAACGGCCCATCCATGTCCTCGGAGATTCCGATGCCCTTCCGACGCAGCATGCTCATCAGCTCGCGGTCGCGCCGCGCGGTGTAGTGGGTGTAGGAGCTGACGAAGAAGCCGGTGCGATGGCTCTCGATCCAGGAGGCGAACTTGTCGAGCTCGCCATAGACAGCGTCCAGCAGCACGACGCCGCGGACGCGGTCGCTGATGCCGCCGACCTCGAGGCTCCAGGCCGTCGGCAGGAAGCCGCCGCTGTAGCCGACGATCACGATCGGCATGTTGGCGAAGGGGCGCGCGCTGTCGGCACCACCGGTCAGGCGAGCGAGGTGATCGGCCGATTCCTCCATGAAGCGCTTGAGGCCACCCGGCTGCCAGAATTTTCCGGCGCTGGAATCGGCGGCATCGACGGCCAACTGCGGTGCAAGCAGCACGGCATTCGCGCCGGAATCGGTGATCTGCTTCGGCACCAGTTGCCGGTCGCGCACGTCGCGCTCGAGCGTAGCGCCATTGCCATGGAAGAACACCACGATCACGCCCGGCTTGCGCACGTCGAAATGCTCGGGCACGTGCACCAGCACGCGGCTGTCATTGTAGGTCTCGTCCTGCCAGAACACGCGGCCCGAGTAGCTGCGGTGGCCGCGGCGGTCGCCCTTGGAGATGTTGAGGAACGGCGCGTCGGAGGCGGGGTTGTTGCCGAAATAGGGGAAGGCGGATGATTTCATGCTGACGAGTGTCGTCAGGTCTTCGCGTGCCGGACGCTTGTAGGGGACCTGCGGCTCCAGCGAGGCCACCTTGTAGGCGGCCTGTTCCGGCTGAGGCTGCTGTACGGCGCGCTTGGGCGAGAAGT